>NZ_DASVOK010000079.1:0-6926 GCF_036383415.1 Rudaea sp.
CGTGCCGAACAGCAGCCCCAGCCACGTGCCGACACCGACATGCGTGGCGCGGCTCAGTTGGCTGCCGACCAGCAACTCGCCCGCGACTGCGCCGAGGAACGGTCCGAAAATCAAACCCGGCAAACTGAAGAACAGGCCGACCACGGTGCCGATCATCGCGCCCCAGATCGCATGCGGACTGGCACCGACCCGTTTCGCGCCGAGCAGGCTGGCGACGAAATCGATCGCCAGCGCGAGCAGCGACAACACGCCGAGCACGATCAAGGTGAACACACCGACGTGCTGGAAGTGATCGGTCCACGCCGCGAGTAGCATGCCCGCGAATACCAGAGGTACGCCGGGCAGCGCGGGAATAACGGTGCCGGCGAGACCGACGAGGATCAAGACCGCACTGAGGACGAAATACAACGCCTGTTCGGTCGGCATGCCGGGCGCTCAGCGCGAGCCAGAACCCGGTGTACCCGGCGGCGGCGCGGCCTGCGTGGCGCTGTCCTTGTCGAAGGCGTCGCGATACTCCGGCTTGATCGCGTCGACGAACAGCTTCACCGGCACTTCGACCTGCGGCGCGCCTTCGGCCTCGGCCGCGACTTGGCCCGGCGCGAAGATCACGGTGATGCCGATCGCCTTGCCGTCGACGCCGTCGACGAGGAACGCGGCGAAGTTTTCAGCCGCAGGCTCGGTGCCCTTGTCGACGAGCGTGTGCATCGCCTTCATGCGCGCGGTCAATTCGGCCTGCGGCAGGTTCTGGTTGTACAGGCGCGCCTCGTATTCGGCGTAGAGGCGGCGGCGCACTTCGTCGCTGAAGGTTTTCAGTGCGGCCGCCGGGTCGGTGAACAGGTCGGCGAACGCGACGATCTTGCCACTCGGCAGATGCTGGTTGAACGCGGCGCGCAACGGCGTCGGCGTGCCGTCACCGACATCGGCCTGGCCCTGGGCGAGCGCGCTGGCGAAAGCGACGGTTTGCGTGGCGACGGTGAAGTCGAGATCGAGCTTGCCCGGCCGCTCGGCGCGTTCGGCTTCGGGCTTCAGCTTTTTGATGCGCTCTGCGAGTTCGGCCTGCTGCGCCTGCGTGTAGGCGTGCATCGCCGCTTCGAGCGGGGCAAGTTCGGTGCGCATGGACGGGTAGCGCGCGGCGACCTCGATGCCGTCGGCGCCGGCGGCCTCGACCTTGTCGGTGATGCGCGGAATCGACGGTGACGGCGGCGGAGCCGGCGCGGCAGGCGGCGGCGCTTCGCCACAGGCGGCGCAGGCCAGCGCAAGGGTGAACGACAGGCTCCGCGGCACGGCGCGAAGGAGCATGGAAAACGTCATGGAGAAAGCGGTCGGAAAAAACGAGCAGCGCGCAGTGTAGTCGCTGCGGGCACGGCGTTCCACGCGTCCGCGCCGAATCGATGAAGTACTCAGATATTCTTAACGCAAAGACAACGATTTGCCCGCAAAGAAGGCATCGGCATCCGCAACGAGAATTCTGCCGTGCGCGGGCTTGCCGGGCCATGCCAGCGACAGATCTGCCGAATTATGCTGTCGCCACCCCAAGCCTGTATCCATCACGTCGGAGCGCCGCACAATGAGTATCCGGAAGCTGCGTTTCTCCAGCGCCAAGTCGCTACTGCTCGCGTTGCTTTCCCTCGTCGGCCAGGGGCGCGAGGCAATCGCCGCCGATATCCCGGCCCAGAGCGTGCTCTTGCCAGATACGAAGGCGGGGAAGCTGGCCCAGGGCTGGCTGGAGGCCTGCCAAGACTCCAGGCAAATACGAGCCTGGACCATCGCCCATCTTTCCGCGGAGGCGGCGAAGAACGTTTCGGTCGACGACATCGCACAGGAGGACGCGAGGAAATGTTCGATCGACGGCGGATATCACGTCGCCGAAATTACCAAGTCGGACGCCGGCGTTATTTCTTTGCTTATGGTCGGATTGAAGTCCGGCATCTGGTACGGCATGCAGTTCAACGCGGACAGCACGGGCAAGATTGAGAATGTCGGCTATTGGCCGGCTACGCCTCCCGAATCGTCGATGCCAAAGGACCTCGGTGACGCGGCAATCGCCACGAGAGCAAAGGCTTTGGTTACCGAGCGCGCACAGGCAGGATTGTTTTCCGGCATCGTCAGTGTCGCGCGCGGCACGCAGCTTGTCGTCAGCGCGAGCGGCGGCTATGCAAACCGCGAGAAGAAAACTCCGATCACCGGCTCGACGCAGTTCACTCTGGGATCGATGGGCAAGATGCTCACTGCTGCGGCAATCGGCCAGCTCGTCGACCAGAAGAAGCTGGCATTCGACGACAAAGTCGGGAAATTCTTCCCGGATTACCCGAATCAAACGGTGCGCGACAAGGTTACAGTCAGCATGCTGTTGTCGCATACCGCGGGCCTGGGCGATTTTCTCGGCAAACGCACCCCGGCGATGATGAAGAACGGCACGAAACGCGCGGCGGAATTCCTGACGCTGTTCGATAAAGACGAACCCCGTTTCGAGCCCGGAACAAAATGGGACTACAGCAACGCCGGCCTCGTGCTCGCCGGCGCGATCGTCGAGGCGGCCTCCGGCGAAGACTACCCCGACTATCTGCGCAAGCACATCTTCGCCGTCGCCGGCATGGTCAACAGCGACCCGAACAACATTCCGCACAAGAACGCGGGGACGGTCACGCCATATACGAAGCGAGGCGAAAAAGGCGGGACCGCTGATTGGCACGAAGCCGAAGCCGATATCGGCAGTCCGGCCGGCGGCGCACTGTCGACGGCGGATGACCTGGTTCGTTTCGCCGATGCATTGCGCAGCGGCAAGCTCGTAAGCCCAGGCGTGTTCGCGCAGATGACCAAACCGTGGCGAGCTGGTGAACACTACGGCTACGCGCTGGAGATCGAGGATGTCTATGGACGCACCGTCGTCGGCCACAGCGGCGGCTATCCGGGCGTGAGCACGTATTTGCATCTCGTGCTCGATTCGCCTTACACCGTCGTCACGTTAAGCAATTTCGATTTCCCAAGCGAACCCTATGTCGGCGTTCCCGTCGTGGCGCTCGTAGCCGAGAGGGCGAAGCGCGATGCAGCACAAAAACCCTGAGCCTTGCGCCTAGTCCAGCCGCTTGCGTGTGCGCAGCACCGCGATCGTCAGGGTGACGACGCAGAACGCGGCGAGCGCGGCCAGCTCCGGCCACAGCTCGGCGAGGTGCGCGCCGCGCAGCATGATGCCGCGGATCAGGCGGATGAAGTGCGTCATCGGGAAGATTTCCGCGAGCCATTGCGCCGGCCGCGGCATGCCCGCGTACGGAAACATGAAGCCCGAGAGCAGGATCTGCGGCAGGAAGGTGAAGAACGCGAGCTGCATCGACTGAAACTGGGTCTTCGCCAGCGTGGAAATGAACACGCCCAGCGACAGCGAGGCGACGATGAAGGCCAGCGCTGCGCCGTAGACGTCGAACAGCGAGCCGCGGATCGGCACGTGGAAGATGGCGACGCCGAGCAGCAGCACGACGGTCACCTGCAGCAGACCGATCCCGACGAACGGCAGCACCTTGCCGAGCGTCAGCTCGAACGGCGAGACCGGCGTCGCGATGAGGAATTCGAGGTTGCCGCGCTCGCGCTCGCGCACAATCGCCATCGCGGTGAACAGCACCATCGTCATCGTCAGGATCACGCCGATGAGACCGGGTACGGTGTTGACCGGCGCGAGCCGCGCGGGGTTGTAGAAGTTCACGATTTCGACGTTCTTCGCCGGCGTCGCCACGGCCGGATCAATCAGCTTCTGCAGCGGCAACAAGGCGAGTTGTGCGGCGGCCTGCTGCACGACCTGGTCGGAACCGTCGACGACGATCTGCAGCGGCGGACGCGGCCACGGTTGGGTATCGATGTTTTGACCTGCCAGACGGCGCTCGAAGTCGGGGGGGATCACGAGCGCGGCGCTTATCCTGCCTGCGCGTATCAAATCATCGAGTTCCTGCGGCGTCTGCAGCCGATAGTGGAAATCCATCACGCCGGTCTGCGCGAGCGCGGCGACGACTTCGCGCGCGTGCGCGGTCTGCGCCTGGTCGAGCACGGCCGCGGGCAGCTGGCGGATGTCGAGGTTGATCGCATAGCCGAACAGCAGCAGCTGCATGGTCGGGATGCCGACGATCATCGCGAACGTGAGCCGGTCGCGGCGCAGCTGGCGCAGTTCCTTGAGCACGATCGAAAAGAGGCGGCGCAGGTTCATGCCGCAGCCTCGCGCTTCGGCTTCTGCGTGGCGACGACGAAGACGTCTTCGAGGTTGGCTTCAACCGGCTCGACGCGCGCATCGATACCTTGCTGTCGAAGCTTCGCCGCGATCGCCGAACGCGCATCCGCGCCGTCGCGCACGAGCACGCGCAGGTGCGCGCCGATCTGCGCCATCGACACGATTGCTGTGTCGCCTTCGAGCGCCTGCTGCGCGCGCCGCGGCAAATCGCATTCGACCAGCAGCGCCTGGCCCGGCAGCGCAGCGCAGAGCTCGCGCGGACTGCCGTCGGCGACGAGGCGACCATGGTCGAGGATGGCGAGTCGATGGCAACGCTCGGCCTCGTCCATGTAGTGGGTGGAGACGAGGATCGTCGTGCCGGCGTCGGCGAGCGCGAACAGCGAATCCCAGAACTCGCGCCGTGACTGCGGATCGACCGCGCTGGTCGGCTCGTCGAGCAGAAGCAGTTCGGGCTTGTGCAGTACCGCCGCGGCGAGCGCGAGGCGCTGCTTTTGCCCGCCCGACATCGTGCCGGCGAGCTGGTCACGCTGCTGCGTCAACCAGTAGGTCTGCAGCAATTCCTCGATGCGCTTTCCTGCCTCGCCGCGCGAAAACTCGTGCACGGCGGCAACGAAGTCGAGATTCTCGTACACGGTCAGATCATCGTAGAGCGAGAACTTCTGCGTCATGTAGCCGATGCGCCGCTTGAGCGCCTCGGCGTCGCGCGGAATCGTGCAGTCGAGCACGGTGATGTCGCCGCTGGTCGGCAGGAGCAGGCCGCAGAGCATGCGGATCGTCGTCGACTTGCCCGAACCATTCGGCCCGAGGAAGCCGTAGACCTGCGCGCGCGCGACGGTGAGATCGACTTGATCGACCGCGACGAGCTCGCCGAATTTCTTCGTCAGGCCACGCGCGACGATGGCGTTGACGGACTCGGCCATGGACGGCAAAGCGCTCAATGTTTTTCGCTGGTCGCCAACAACGCCCGGCACGGAATGCCCGCGGGCAGATCCTTCGTCTTTTCCGAGGCGTCGAGCGCGAGTTCGGCGCGCCATGCGAGCCGGCTCGCGTCGTCGCCGCTAAGCGCATAGTACGGTGTGAACGTCGGCTCGCTCGCGATGCGCAGCGCGGTCGCGTCGAACGGCGCGGCAGCTCCGTCGATGCTGATCTTGAAGCGCGCGCCCTGCTTGAGATTTGCGCGCATCGTTTCGGGAACGTAGACGCGCGCGAACGGCGCGTCGCCGACGAGCAGACTGACCACGCTCGCGCCCTGCGCGGGGCGGTCGCCGGTTTTGTACGGCAGTGAATCGACCCGGCCCGCACGCGTCGCATGCACACTCAAGTGCGACAACGTCACCTGCAGCTGCGCGAGTTGCGCCTGCGCCTGCGCGAGCGCGGCTTCGCCCTGGCTGATGTCCTCGACGCGCGTGCCGTGCAGCAGTTCGTCGAGGCTGGCGCGAGCGGAATTCGTCTCGGCGTTGGCCTGGCGCAGCGCCGCGTCGGCATTGTCGAGATCGGCCTGGCTGTTGAGTCCGCGCTTGCGGATCTCGGCCGCGCGGTCGCGTGCGAGCTTCGCGTTGACCGCGCCGGCCTGCGCCCGCGCGAGCGCTGCGCGCGAAGCATCGATCGTCTCGGCGCGCGCACCGTGGCGCAATTCGTCAAGTGCCGCCGAGAGGCGCGCGACATCGGCCTGCGCGGCATCGACCTGCGCCTGCGTGCGGCGTGGATCGAGCACCAGCAGCAACTGGTCGGCGGCGACATTGTCGCCTTCCTTGACGAGGATCTGGGTGACCGGTTCGGACACTTCGGCGGGCACAGAGATGCGGTCCCATTCGAGCGTGCCGAGCAGGGTGCCAGCGTCGTTTTCGCGCGTGCAGCCGGCAATGGAGAGCGCGGCGAAGATCACGAGCAGGCTAGCGCTTAGGTTTCGCATGGATCGGCTCCAGTACGCTGTCGATGACGGTCAAGGTGTGCGCGATCAGCGCCTCGTCGATGCCGTCCTCCAAGGAAGGCTGCTGCGCGGCCATGGTCTTGGCCCAGGTGCGCAGGGTTTGCGCTTTGTCCGCGGCGACGCCGTCCAGCATCGCCGCCGCCATGCCGCGCCACACGGGTAGCGCGGCGAACGGAAACACGACGAGGCTGATCAGCGACAGGCCGAGCAGCAACGGATGCAGGTCGGTGCGGATTTCGCCGCGGCGCTGCGCGGCGGTGATCTGGTACAGCGCCTTCGGCGCGATCGTCGCCATGAACTGCGCTTGCACCTGTGCGCGCAGCGCACCGCCCTCGCTGAGCACCTCGCGCGCCATCAGCCGCGGCATCCACGGATTGGCCGCGATGTTGCGCATATGCGTTTCGAGGAAGCGGCGCAACGTGGCACGCGGGCTCGGCAACGGCTCGCGCAGCGGCGCCACCGACACGGCGATGAACGGTGCGATGCGTTCGTCGAGCAGGGTCTGTACGAGCGAGTCCTTGCTCGCGAAGTAGTAGTGCAGCAGCGCCGGCGTGACCTGTGCGCGGCGTGCGATCTCGCGCAGCGGCGTCGCCGCGATGCCGCGCTCGCCGAACAGCGCGACCGCCGCGTCGAGCAGGCGCACGCGTTGGTCGACGCCACCCGACGCCGCGCTCGGCCGTCCCGGACCTCGCGGCGCGGCGACAACCGCCTTCGGCGTTCGCGGCCGCGTTGCTTTGGCCTTGCCTGTGGCGGTTGGCCTGTCCGGTTTTGCAGATTTTCTGT
>NZ_DASVOK010000080.1:0-12116 GCF_036383415.1 Rudaea sp.
GCGCCGCGCGCCGCGCGCGCGTGGACGCGCATGCGCGAGGCGGCGATGCGCGATGGCGTGGAGCTTGAAATCGTCTCGGCGTTCCGCGGCATCGAATACCAGCTCGGCATCATCAAACGCAAGCTCGAACGCGGGCAGTCGATGGACGAGATCCTGCGCGTCAGCGCCGCGCCGGGCTACAGCGAGCATCACACGGGACGCGCACTCGACATCACCACCCCGGGCTACGCCTCGCTTGAAGAGGAATTCGAACGCTCGCGCGCGTTCGCATGGCTGCGAAAAAATGCAAAGTTATACAAATTCGCACTGAGCTATCCGCGCGGCAATCGCCACGGCATTGCCTACGAGCCGTGGCATTGGTGCTGGCACGAGAAGCATGCGTAGCGCCGAGCGAGTCCGATGACCGGACCCGCCGGCACCTGCGGCTACGGATTGCCGATCGGCAGAGGATGATATTGCCCGGTCAGCCACAACGGCAGCTGGTCGACGTAATTCGGGCTGCCGAGTACGGCGCTGTTGCCGCCGGGAATCACCTCGAACGCGTTGATCGGCAGCGACATCTCGCCGACGAAACGGCGCCCCGGCGCGGTCGCGCCGCTGAACATGAAATCGTTGACACCGCTGACGCGCAACGCATGCCCGCCCGGGCTCACGGTTTCCCAGCCGCTGTCGCGTGCCAGGCCCGGCAGATTCGCCGAGAGATCGGTGAACGGATACGGGCTGCCGGCGCCGGGCACGTTGAACGGCCCGCCGAGCGGGTGCTCGAGGACGAAGCGATGCAACAGGCCCCAGTGATACTCGGCGGGGTTCGTCGAGTTGTTGAACGCGGCCGCAAACGCGTTGCTTGATGCCTGCGTCAGCGCGTCCTTCAAACTTTTGAGCAACACATAGTCGCGCGCCGAGGCCGCATCGGGCGCGCCGCTGACGGCGAAGAAATTCACGCCCGATGCACCCTTGCCACCGAGCACCGGGAAGGCGTCGAGCAGGAATTTCACGCTCGTCCACGCATCGTCGTCGGCAGGCAGGTAGCTGCCGAGACCGAGGCCGGTCAAGGTCTTGTCCTCGATGTTCTTGATCGCGTTGCTGCGCCACAGGTAGTAGAGCGTCGCCGCGACGTCTGCGTTCTGGCCGTAGGTCGCGGGAAGAAACACACCGGGCGGAAGGCCGATGGCGTCGATGAAGCTGGGGCTGTCGTAACCTTGCGCCAATCCGGTCGGCGTAGCGAGATTCCATCTTTGCAGATAGGTCATCGCCTGGATGACGCCGCTGTCGTTCGCGAGTGAGCTGAGTTGGCTCCACGCACTGCCCTGCGCGTTCGTGTACGCGGTTAGCAGATATGGCAACACGAGTTCCGCATCGGCCGGCTGCCGATTGAGCTGCACTGCCTTGATTTGGTCCGGCGTGATCTTCCTGCCCTGAGCGATCATCGCCGACAACAGCTTGCTGATGCGCGTAACGCGATAGACGCTGTAGTTGTAGTTGAGATAGTAGATGCCGCCGCCGGGCCGCTGCATGCCGAGCGGATTGTTGTTGGCGAGGATACCGATCGGGTCGTTGTTGCCGTTGGCGAAGAAGCCCGACGCAGGGTTGATCGCGTGTGGCATTTCCGACGCCGGCATGATCTCGAACGGCGTCGCCTGGTTCGGCTGCGGATGCTGCACCGGCAGCCAGTCGTGATGCAGCTTGCCGGAGCCGTCGCGGATCAGCCACGGCGGGATGCCGCCGCCGGGCGCGCCTTCCTGCAGGTCCTGGCGGATCGGATTCTCGGCGCTGGTGAAGTAGGCGATGTTGCCGGCGGTGTCGGCATAGGCGAAGTTCTGCGAGCCGAAATCGAAGTACGTCAGCGCGTTCTGGAAATCGGCGAGGTTGTTCGCGCGGTTGATCTTCTTGAACGCCTTCAACTCCATCGTCGGACCGAAACCGGTGTAGGCGATCGACAGGCCGCTGCTGCCATCGAGCTGCACGATCGGTCCGTTGTTCCTTCGCGGCACGATGATGGTCACGCCGCCGTTGGTCGGGCCGATCGAATCGTCACGCACGAGGTTGTCGGTCACACCCGCCTGCATCTTGTTCACGTAGTAGCTCTGGAACTGCCAGATGACGGGCTCGGCCTGGCCGTTGTGCACGATCGCGGTCGGCAAACCGACGGCATTGAGCTGTAGCGTTTCCTGGAAGAAGTCGGTCACGTCCATCGGGTTGACCGTAGTGCCCCAGCAGACGTTCGTCGTGCAGCCCTGGATGATGCCCGGCGCACCCGGCACGCTGACGCCGCTCGCGTTGAGCGGCTGCGTGTAGGCCGGATCGTTCGAGTTGATGTGCATCTCCATGAAGATCGGCGGCAGGGCGAGCGTGAGATGCGGATCGTTCGCGAGAATCGGCTTGCCCGACGCGGTGACGCTGGCCGCGACGGCGAACTCGTTGCTGCCCTCGCGATCGGCGCGCGAGCGCAACGTCGGCGCGATCAGCGGATGCCCGGCGACCTTGTCCAGCCAGCCCTGCGCGAGTTTCACGGTCTGCGCGGAAATCAGCTGTGGCTGTGTTGCCGCAGGCTGCGCGGTCGCCTGCAGCGAGGCGACGGGCGCACCGCTGCCGGCAGTCGCGGCGCTCGGCACGAATCCGGGAATCGTCACGGTCGAGTCGGGCGGCGCGAAGCGGTGCGTGTCGCCGAAGTACAACGCGACCGGATCGACGTGGGCCGCGGCTGCCGCTTTCTGGTAGGCGGCGAAGTTGATCGTGTTCGACACCTTCGACGAGTCGAACGAGAGTTGATAAGCCAAGCCCTTGCCGATACTGATCGTGTCGATCGGCAGCCACGGCTCCGCCTGGCTCAGGCTCAACGCGTGGTACTCGGGAGGCAGCGACGGCGTCGTCTTCAGCCAGTAGTTGACGCCATTCGCGTAGGCCTGCAGCCAGCCGCGTGTGTCGTCGTCCATCGCCTGCCAGGTCGCCAGCGCGGCACGGCGCAGGCCGAGCGTGCGTGACTGGATGTCGTTGGCGAGCGCGGGCTGGCCGACCAGTTCGGCCAGCGTGCCGCTGACCGCGCGGCGATTGAAGTCCATCTCGAAGAAGCGTGCCTTCGCCTGCGCATAGCCCTGCAGGAAGGCGACGTCGTTGTCGGTCGCCGCGGTGATCGTCGGCATGCCGAGCGTGTCGTAGGCGAGCGTCCCCGGCGCGGACATGCCGGGCGCGCTGATCGTGTCGGCCAGCGCTGCCGTGCTGCAAAATCCCAATGTGGAAAAAGCAAGAAGTACAGAATAGGCGCAGGCGGCGCGCCGGACACGTGAGGTCGACATGATTCCCTCCTGTTGAGAACGCTTGCGGATATCGAAACGAGCGTTTGAACCGGAGTATGCGCTTCGCCGATTGCAGCGAAAAGCGGCGTGGGCTATTTTCGATTTTGCGCCGCAACAAAGCGCCGGCGCAGGCCGCTTGCCGCTCTCAGTCGGAGCGCGCGCGCAGGCAAGCCACCGCAGCAGCAAGCCAGCCCGCGATCAGCGCGATGCCGCCGAGCGGCGTAATCGCGCCAATAAATTTCGGCGCACCGAGGGCGAGCGCGTAAAGGCTGCCACTGAACAGGACGGTGCCGAGAGCAAAGGCGTACGCGCCCGCGCGCCGCCAACGTGATGTGGGCAGCGGCGCGAGCGCCAGCGCGAACAGCGCGAGCGCGTGCCAGAACTGGTATTCCACCGCTGTGTGCCAGAGGCGCAGCGCCGCTTCGTCGAGCGTGCCGCGTAAGGCGTGCGCACCGAACGCGCCGAGTACGACGCCAAACGCACCCAGGACCGCGCCGCCAGCCGCGAAAGCTCGCATGCCGAGCTAGCGCTTGATCGCCGGAGTCGCTGCCGGTGTCGGCAGGATGGGCGGCGCTGACTTGGCTCCGTTCGCGCCCGCCGCCTGCTTGGTCTCCAGCGGCTTGAGCAGTTCGTCGATGTTCTTGTGGAAATTCGAGAACGCGTACTGCGGGACGGTGTAGGTCCAGCCCTGCAGTTTCCGATTCAAATCCTCGGCAGCCTTGTTGGCCGCAGCGATGCGCTCGGTGCGGTCCTTCACCGCATCGACGAGCGAGGCGGGCTTGGCCACGTCGGCTTCCGCTTTCGCGATCGCCGCATCGTCGCCCTTGGCCTCGACGGCCTTGAGCTTGGCCGCGGCCACGGCCGTTTCGTAAGCAGCCTTGTCGCTTGCCTGCGCGGCGGCGATGCCGGCATCGAGCTGTGCTGCGTCGTTTGATGCGGCGAGTTGCACGCGTGCCTTGCCATCGGTTTCCCACGCGATCACGTCGACGACGCTGCCGTCGAAACCAAGATAGCGCGCCTTGTAGGGTTTCTCGGGCACGGACGCGTCCTTGGCCGCGGCCACGTCGTCGGCGCGCAGGTTGGACAGGCCCGAACCCATGCCGTTGGCGACGAAATCCGACGCGGGTTCCCTGCCCTTGGGCAAGTCGGCGATCCTGAAGTTGGCGTCGGTCGGCTGTTCCTTGTAGACGCGCAGCGTTTTGCCGTCGGCGCCGGTCAGCGTGACTTGCTTGATCTTCGCCGCGTCGATGTCGATCAGGTCCTTGTTGATCCACGCAGCCGGATCCTTCTCCGCAAGCAGCGTGCCGCTCGCGAGCAGGCTCTGTGCCTCGCCCTCGCGGCGCACGAACGTACCGCCGCCGCCCTGCCCGTTGTAGAGGCCGACGATCAGCTTCGGCAATCCCTGCAAACCGCCCAGCGTGACGAGCACGCTCTGCGCCTTCGGATCGATCGGATCCTCGACGCCGAGCTCGGCATAGCGCTTCGGACTCGCGGTTTTCGTGTCGAGCACCTTCGCATCCGCCAGGCGGTACAGGAACTCACGCAATTTGCCGATATCGGCCGGATAGCCGGAGCGCTCCGCCACCTGCCAGCCTTCGCCACTGCGCTTGAGCGTGACCAGCGCCTTGCCGCCCGCACCGCTCAGCGCGAACGCATCGACCTTGTTGAGGTCGTCGCGCAGACTGGGCAGCAGCAGCTTGTCCTTCGCCGACTCCTCGCTGACCGGCGCGTTGGCCGAGTTGATCCAGATCGCGGCGCCGAGTGCGATCACGGCAACGACGGCAAGTGCCGACAATGTCTTCGTGTTCATGTCGTCGTCCCCGATTCAGGCCGCGCGGCGCCGGCGTTTCAGCCAGGCAAATCCGAGCGCGAACAATGTGATCAGCAACGGCATCAGCCCGATGTCGATAAGCTTCAGCCGCGTGCCGAGCGCCTCGATGCGGTCGTCGAGGCTGCGCCGCACCTGGCGCAGTTCCTTGCGAATCGCGATCTTCTGATCCTGGAACCGGGTCAGCTCGGCCTTCTGCTCGGGAGAGAGGATCATCTCGTTCTCCTTGCTCTTGCCGCTCTGCAATTCGGTGAGCTTGCGCTCGGTGTCGGACAGGCGCTGCTGCAGTTCGCGCTCCTTGCCGCGGAAACTCTCCTCGGCGGCGCGGCGCATGTTGTCGACCGTGGTGAACGGCCGCTGCGACGTCGCGCGGCCGCGGATCGAGATCAGGTCGGACGAGCCGCCGAGATTGTCGACCGAGTTGACGATGAAGTCGCCGTTGTTGGCGAACGAATTCATGATCTGCTGGCCGAAGAACTGCTGCACCTGCACCCACAGGCGATTGCTGAGAATGTCGGTATCGGCAACGAGGATGATCTCGCCGCTGTCCTTCGATTCGGTCAGATGATCCGCTTCCTTGCGCTCCGGAAACGCCGTGGCGAACTTGCCTTCGAGGCGGCCGGCGACGACGAACGGCTGCGCGCCGTCGGGCTTGTAGTCGACGAGCAACTGGCTCGGGTCGGACATGAACTTGACGCGATCCGCCGCCACGGTCATCGCATCGGCGCTGGTCTGGATCAGCGGCGTCAGCTTGTTCTTCGAGTCGTTTGCGAGTTGGAAGAAGCCGGCGGTTGAGACGTTGATGCTCTGCAACTGTGCCGTGGTGATGTCGGTCGGATTGAGGTCGCGCTGGTTGAAGCCGAGGATCGCCGGATGGCGGATCGGCTGGCCTTGCGGCGACGTCACCTGCAGCGCGTGCTCGCGGTCGAGCACGATCTTCTTCGCGTCGTAGTCGACGCCCCAGGCCTTGAACAGCTTGGGCAGGTCGGAGGAACGATCGGCCATCATCGCCGCCTGCGGATTGTTCGGATCCGCACCCGAGTCGTCGCTCTCGGCGAGCGGATCGACGAACACGAGCAGATGCCCGCCACGCAGCACGAACTGGTCGATCGCGTATTGCGCATCGTCGCTCAGGTTCTTCGGCTGCACGACGACGAGCACGTTGATGTCCTTGTCGATCGATTTGACCGACGCTGGCGTCAACGTGCGCACATCGAACATCTGCTCGAGTTGCGACTGGATCGCCCAGGGCTGGCGCATCTGCCGCGTCTGCGCGTCGAAGCCTGCGCCCATCGGCAGGCCCGAGATCAGGCCGACCGCCGGCTTCTTCGCCATCGACAGCTCGTGGATCATCTTGGCGACGTCGTATTCGAGGAAGGTTTCCTTGTTCGGATTCGCGATCGGCATGACCGACTTGCCGTTGGTCGAGTTCGTGCCGACGATGCCGAGGAAGATGTTGCTGCCACCCTGCCCCCACGGCAGCGCCTGCAGGCCGAGCGTGGTCGCGCGGTCCTCGTCCTCGGAGAACGGCAGCGGATCGACCGTGGCCACGCGCAGCTTGCCGCCCGCGCGCGCCGCCATTTCGGCGAGCATCTCGCGCACGCGCGGCGCGTAGTTTCTCAGAGCGGCCGCGTCGGGGTTCGCGCTTTCCGCCGCGGCCTTGTCGGAGAAGTACAAGGTCAGATTGACCGGCTCCTCGATCGAGGAAAGTATGTTTTTGGTACCTTGCGACAAGGTATACAAGTGATTCTGGGTCAGGTCGAGGCGCGCGCCGCGAAACAGCGTGTTGCTGACCAGGATCATGGCAACGAACAACACGGCGAGGATGGCCAGCGCGCCGAAGCTGAGGAGTTTCTTGTTCTGATTCATCGTCGGCTCCGCTCAGTCGGCTTTCTTCAGATCGATCACGACCGCGCTCGCGTACAACCAGAACGCGATCGTCAAACCGAAGTAGACGAGGTCACGCAGGTCGATCACGCCTTTGGCGATCGCGGCGAAATGGGTGAGGAAGCTCAGGCCGGAAATCGCGTCGACCAGCCCCTGCGGCGCCCATGAGCTGAAGAAGTTCAGCACGAGCGGGAAGCCCGCGAGCAGGAACAGGAAGCAGACGACGACGGTCAGGATGAAGGCGACGACCTGGTTGCGCGTGCACGCCGAGATGCACGAGCCGATCGCGAGAAACGCGCCGGCCATAAGGAAGCTGCCGAGGTAGCTCGCGAAGATCACGCCGTTGTCCGGCGCGCCGAGATAGTTGACCGTGATCCAGATCGGGAACGTCAGCGCGAGCGCGATGCCGATGAACGCCCATGCAGCGAGGAACTTGCCGACGACCGCCTGCCACATCGTGATCGGCAAGGTCAGCAGAAGCTCAATCGTGCCGCTCTTGCGCTCCTCGGACCACAGGCGCATGCCGACCGCGGGTACGAGGAACAGGTACAGCCACGGATGGAAGTTGAAGAACGGCAACAGGTCGGCCTGGCCGCGCTCGTAGAAGCTGCCGATGTAGAACGTGAACGCGCCGGCGAGGAGCAGGAAGATCACGATGAACACGTAGGCCACGGGCGTCGCGAAATAACTCGCGAGTTCGCGCTTGAATACGGTGAGGATGTTGCTCATGCGCGTGCCTCCTCGGTCAGGTCTTCGCCGAGGTCGCCGTGCGTGATCGTGCGGAACACCTCGTCCATGCGCCCGGACTCGAGCTGCAGCTCGCCGACCGGGATGCCCTGCGTCTTCAGCAGCTCGCTGATCGGGGCGAAGATTTGCCGGCCCGGTTTCGGGATCGCGGTCAGGCGCCGCGTCACGATGTCGTACTCGACTGCGGCCACATCGGCGACGCGCGAGAGCACGTCCTTGGCTCCGGCGAGGTTGGGCGTCGTCAGCGACACGGCACCGTGATAGCGCGACTTGGCTTCGAGCTCGGCCGGCGTCGCATCCGCGAGAATCCTGCCGCGCGCGATGATCACGGCGCGCGTGCACACGGCCTGCACCTCTTCGAGGATGTGGGTGGAAACGACGATGGTCTTGTCCTTGGCCATCGCGTTGATCAGGTTGCGTACTTCGAACTTCTGGTTCGGATCGAGGCCATCGGTCGGTTCGTCGAGGATCAGCACGGCCGGATCATGGACGATGGCCTGGGCCAGACCGACGCGGCGCTTGAAACCCTTGGACAAGGTCTCGATCGACTGCTCGAGCACGCTGTGCAGGTGCAGGCGTTCGATCACTTCCTCGACGCGCTGCGCGCGCTTGTCGCCGCGCAGGCCGCGCGCCTCGGCGACGAAATGCAGGAACTGGCGCGGAGTCATCTCGCCGTAGCTCGGCGCGCCTTCGGGCAGGTAGCCGGTAACGCGCTTGGCTGCGAGTGCGTCGTCGACGACGTCGTGGCCGCAGACGCTGGCGCTGCCCGAGGTGGGGCTGAGGAAGCCGGCGATCATCTTCATCGTCGTCGACTTGCCGGCGCCGTTGGGACCGAGGAAGCCGAGTACTTGGCCGGGCTCGACCTTGAAGCTGATGCCGTCGACCGCGTTGAGGTCGCCGTAACGTTTGCTCAATTGCCGGGTTTCGATCATGCGCGAAATTCCGTTGTGGTAACTGTTTTCCCCGAGATATCGCAGCTGGGGTGTACGCGGCCGCGAGTCAAATACCGCGCCGTCGCGAAAAAGTTCCAGACGCGACGGCGATCGCGGAAACGAAACGGCGCGGACAAGGGTTCGCCCTGCCCGCGCCGCGTTGTCGTACTGCTTACTGCTGCACCGTAACCGGCAGCGATACGGTGAACGACTGTTGATCTTCGGCCGCGTTGGCATCGGTCGTGGTCAGTTCGTCGTAGAAACGTCCCGGGCCGGTACCGCTATCGTCGAATCCGTAACCGTGGGTCGACGCGTAGGCCTTGAGCAGCAGGCGCGTCAGCGGCAGTTGCGCCGGCGAGCCGGTGAACGAGGCGGTCAGCACCTTGCCGGCGTAGGTCGTGCCGACCTTGACCGGATCGGCCGGAGTGATGCCGTCGGTCTTCTCGACCGGCACTGCGATGTCGAACTCGTAGTTCTCGTCGCCCCAGTTCGAGGTGACCGTGATGCGCGGGCCGATCTGGCTGAGCTTGTCCTTCTTGATCTCGGCATTGATCGCGGTCAGCGCCTTGTCGGTCGCGTCGGCGACTTCGTCGAGCGAACGCTTGGCCTGCGTGGAAACATAGAGGATCGGGCGCGCGGCCACGTCCTTCAGCTCGAACGTCGTGTCCTTGTAGTCGACGTTTGGCACGGTTGCCAGGTATTTCTCGAGATCATCCAGATGCAGCTGCACGAGCGTCGCCGGCTCGCCACCGACATACAAGCCGGTGTAGCGCGCGAGCAGATCCCAGCCATACTCGACGTCGTAGCCGAGCGTGACCTTGACCGTCTTGCCGTTCTCGGCCTGATCGAGGTCCCAGGTGAGGGTCTTGCCCTCGCCCTTCCAGTTGTTGTCGACCGCCCAGCGCACCTGCTTGTCCTGCACCGGATCGGGGATGACCGTGAAGCCACCATTGCCGAGCTTGGCATCGGCCGAGCCGGTCCAGTTGAGTTTGGCGCCCGAGCCGCTCTCCGGCCCCTGGAAATCGAAGCGCACCTTCGGATCGAACGCACGCAGCGGCGACGGCCACGAGGGATAGGTGCGATAACCGTTCAGCACGTCGTAGATCTGGCGCACCGGCGCGGAGTACACCTTCTGCTTGTCGATATGCCGATGGTTCGGCAAGGCGATAGCGAAGACCACCGCGAGGATAGCGACGATGACGAGGGCAACGAAAATCTCAAGCAGGCGAATCATCCTATCTCTCTCCAGAATTGGAACCGGCAGGCCACGTCACGTCCCCGCCGCGGCCGCACGACAAGAGCCCGGACACACAGTTCTCGAGATCAGGAGCTTTCCCAACCGCCTGCGTCCAGCCCGGGCACCGCCCGAATGTTACTTGCAAATTCCGGCAATGGCTACGGCGACCGCAACATATTGGAGCGGAACCGGGCATCCTGCCGCGGTCCGCTGCAAACGGACGCGGCAGAGCCGCGCCACGTTTGCCGCGATGAGCCCGGAGCGCTCATCGCGCGGCACCTCCATGTGCCGACAACATGGCGATGATCGCGGCGATTGCAGCATTGAGAGCGGAACTCGGCATCCCGCCGCGCATCCCCGACGGTCAGACGATGCCGATTTCGAAGGCCTTCAGCACGGCGCGGGTGCGGTCGCGCACGCCGAGCTTGGACAGGATATTGGAAACGTGATTCTTCACCGTGCCTTCGGCCACGGTCAGGGAATTGGCGATTTCCTTGTTGCTGTAGCCGCCGGCCATCAGACGCAGGATTTCCGTTTCGCGATCGGTCAGCGGATCGGGGCGTTCGAGGCTGACGAATTCGTTGTGCATGCGCTCCAGGCCCGAGAGCAGGCGCTGGGTGACGATCGGAGCGACCAGCGAGCCGCCACCGGCGACAGCCTTGACCGCATCGACCAGTTGCTCAAGCGAGACGTCCTTGAGCAGATAACCGCGCGCGCCGGCCTTGAGTCCGGCGAGCACGAGCTGATCGTCGTCGAACGTGGTCAGGATGATCGTCGGCGGCAGTTCGTTCTTCGCCGCGAGTGCATTGAGCACGTCGAGCCCGGACATGCCCGGCATTCGCATGTCGAGCAGGACGACGTCGGGCTTGGCTTGCGGGATGATCGTCACCGCCTGCGCGCCGTCGCCGGCCTCGGCAACGACCGCGATATCGTCGGAAAGCTCGAGCAGCGAACGGATGCCCTGGCGCACCAGGGTCTGGTCGTCGACCAGACATACCCCGATCTTGTCCGGCATCGTCTTGTTCGTCGTCATCGCGCGGCCTCCAGTGGCAGCCACGCGTCCAGCGCGAAGCCGCGGTCGAGATGGGTATCGATATTCAGGCGTCCGCCGACCTGGGCCAGGCGCTCGCGCATGCCGGTCAGGCCGTTGCCCTGCTTGAATCCGGCTGCGCCGCGACCGTCGTCGCGCGCATGGATCGCCAGTTCGTTCGTCTCGGTGCGCTCGCAGCGCAACCAGAGATTGCTCGCGCCCGCATGCTTGACCGTATTGGTGATGATTTCCTGAGCACAGCGCAGCAGCACCTGCGCGCGCAGCGGATCGTCGACCGCGAAGCGAGGCGGCAGGTCGAGATGGATGTTCAGCCCGGGCACGCCGTCGACCAGCGTCTTCAGCGCGGCCGAGAGATCGATCGTGTCGCCCTCGCGCAGCTGGCTGACGACTTCGCGCACGTCCGAGAGCAGCAGCTTGGCCACCGTCTGCGCCTGGCGCACATGCTCCTGCGCCGCGCCGTGGACGAGATGGCTGGCCACCTCGAGGTTGAGGCTCAACGCGGTCAGGTGATGGCCGACGAGATCATGCAGCTCGCGCGAGATGCGCATACGCTCGCTCATGCGACTCGATTCGGTCAGCAGCGTGCGCGTCGCGCGCAGTTCGGAGTTGAGGCGGCGCTGCTCTTCGCGCGAATCGACCTGCTGCTTGGCGACGAGCGAGGTGGCATAGGTGAACACGGAAAATCCGACGTAGATCGCGCACTGCAGGAACGCGTCGGGCCAGGTGAAATTCGGCTCGCGCGCAAACACCGGGAACAACGAGAAGCATTGCACCAGCACCCAGACCACGCTCGGCCAGAACGGCAGCGTCCACGGCACCACGCCGGCGATGACCAGGAACAGGATCGCGGAAATGCCGCTGTGGCTGAACCAGCCGATCGCGAATGCGGCGAGGTTCATCCCGATCAGCAGCGGCACGCGTTCCAGATGTCGTTCGCGGCGCCCGAGTCCACGCGTGGCGAACCAGTACATCAATCCGAACAGGACGTAGGCCACGCACCAGCCGACGTGGTCGGGCGAACCGGTCTCCACGCCCTCGGCCCGCCACGAACTGCTCAGCAACGGCAGGCCGGTGCAGAGATAGGTGAACAATCCCGCGTAGCGCAGCAGCAGGATGTGGTTGAACAAAGGCACCTTCATGT
>NZ_DASVOK010000081.1:0-3752 GCF_036383415.1 Rudaea sp.
CTGCGCGGCGCGCGCATCGCCCTGCGCGCGCGCAATCAGCGCGGCTAGCGAGGTACGCGTTGCCGCGGCGCCCTCGCCGGGCGGCGTGCGCTCGAACCAGAGTTTGAGCGAGGCGGCTTTGTTTTGTGCGGTTTTCACTCACCAATTCTAACTCCCACCGATTATCGACGTGATGCTGCATACCGAGCCTTGGGCATTGGGCGCTACAGCGATCCCCGGGATATATCCCCGGCAGACTGCGCAGGCCCTGACGGTCAGTTGGCTCACGGCACGCCCGCGGGCACGAGCATGGGCAGGCTTCGCGCGAGCGGCTACAATCGCGCGATTCGCACGCCCAACGAGGTTCCCATGCGCCTGATCGCTTGCCTGCTCTCCGCCTTCGTCTGCATCGCCGCGCACGCCGCGGAAACCTCCACGCTCGAAGAGCGCATGTCCAAGGACGAATTCCGCGCGGCCGGGCTCGGCAAGCTCACGCCGGCCGAGCTCAAGGTGCTCAACGACTGGCTCAACGGCCACCAGCAGGTGAAGACGGTCAAGGAAGTCGTCACTGCGACCGGCAAGCCCGTGTTCGAGACCGACCAGGGCCAGCGCCAGATCATCGAAACACGCATCACGGGCCGCTTCTCCGGCTGGTACGGCAAGAGCGTGTTCAAGCTCGACAACGGCCAGGAATGGACGCAGGCCGAATCGGGCCAGTTCTCCAACGGCAAGTACGACAATCCCAAGGTCAAGGTGAAGCCGATGCTCCTCGGCAGCTGGCTGATGTACGTCGAACCCTGCGGCTGCAGCGTGCGCGTGGAGCGCACGAAGTGAGACTTCGCAACGCCGCGTTGCTGTGTTGTGCGCTCGGCATCGCCTCGGCTTGCAGTGGCGCGACCGCCGCCGAGCAGCCGACGCTGCAGGAGCGCATGTCGAAGGAGGAGTTCCACGCCGCCGAACTCGACAAGCTCAGCCCCGATGCGCTCAAGCGGCTCAACGACTGGCTTGCCGCGCATCCGGTGACGGTGACCAAGCTCGTCACTCCGTCGAACAAGCCCGTCTTCTATACCGAAGACACGCCGCGTGAGCGCATCGAAACTCGCATCGATGGTCTGTTCACCGGCTGGGCGGGCAAGACCGTGTTCAAGCTGCAGAATGGCCAGGAATGGACGCAGGTCGACTCCGGCCGCTGCGCCGGCGGCAAGCTGCACGACCCCAAGGTCAAGATCGAACCGGCCATGGGCGGCAGCTGGCTGTTGTTCGTCAGCGGCAACGATTGCGACGGTTTGCACGTCGAACGGACTAAATAGCCGGACCGCGCAGGGTGAACCGCGCGTCTACAAATCCTCGACCAGCTTGTTGAGCCGCTTCGGCGACACCGGCTCGGCGGTCTTCAGCTCCTGCGCGAACAACGAGACGCGCAGTTCCTCGATCAGCCAGCGCAATTCTTCGAGCAGGGAAGGATCGGCATCGCCGCTGGCGCGGCGTTTGAGGTATTCGCGCCAGTAGCCGCACACGGTGAGCATGCGCGCCTGGTCGCGCGTGGCGTCCTGGCGCAGGCGTTCGGCGCGCAGGCGCATTGCCTTCAGATAGCGTGGGAAATGCTGCAAACGGGATTTTTCCACTTTTTGCACGAAGCCCGGATGGACGAGCTCGGCGAGCTGCTCACGCAGGTCGTCGTAGTTAGCCTTGGCGTAGCCGATCAGCGGCGGTTCCAGCCACGGCGTGAACTCCGCATACGCGCCGAGCACATCCTCGACCAGCTTGAGCCGTTCGACCGCGACCGCGAACAGTTTGCCGCCGATCTCGGCTTCGGCGTGACGGAACGCCGTGCGCTGGCGCAGATCGAGGTCAGCCACATCGAGCAACTCGGTCAACGCGGCCTCGACGATGTCCTCGCGCAATTCATCGACGCTGGCGATGCCAGCATATTTCAGCGCGAGCCGCCGCTCGATCGGCAGTTGCCGCCGCGCCTGCTTGATCTTCTCGTGCAACGCACGGCGCAGCAGGCGACGCACGCCGAGCGCGTGCGCTTCGCGCGCCTCGTCGGCACGCTCGAACACGCGCAAGGCGACGCTTTCGCCGAGATCGACCAGCGCCGGCCAGGCGACGAGATTGCCGGCACTGACGATGCGCTCGGGAATGTCGTCGAAATCGAACTCGGCCACTTCCTCGCGTGCGAGTTCCACATCGGCGCGGCGCGAAAACGCGGAGTTTGCGGCGCCGCCCCAGGCGTCGCGGATCGTCTCGATATCGCGGCCCTCGGCCAGCGTCTTGCCGTGCTCGTCGTAGATGCGGAAGCGCATCGAAAAATGTACCGGCAATTCGATGCCGGCGAAATCGTGCGCGGCAATCTCGACTCCGCTCACGCGCTGGAGATACGCCGCGAGCGCGTCGAGCAGCGGTTCGTCGCGCGGCGTCTCTGCTTCCGCAAATGCACGCGCGAAATCGGGAGTCGGCACGAAATTGCGCCGCAGCGCCTTCGGCAGACCGCGAATCAACTCCGCGACTTTGTCGGGCAAGAGGCCCGGCACAAGCCATTCGCAACGCCGCGCCGGCACGGCGTTGACGAAGGCCAGCGGCACCTGCAGTGTCACGCCGTCGCCCGCATCGCCGGGAACGAAGCGATAATCGAGCTTGAGTTTGTGCCCGGCACAGTCGAGATGCGTCGGGAAATCGCTCGCGCGCAGTCCCGGCGTGCTCGCCAGCACGTCGTCGAGCGACCAGCGCATCGCGGCCTGTTCTGCCGCGGAAGCGCGGCGATACCAGGCATCGAATGCCGCCGCCGTGTTGATGTCTTCCGGCAGCTTGCCGCGCAGGAAGGCGACGAGCTCGTCCTCGTCGCGCACGAGTCCGCTGCGACGCTGCTTGGCCTCGATCTCGTGCGCCTGCTCGAGCACGCGTGCGTTCGCGCGCACGCAATCGGCACGACTGTCGACATCGCAGCGCGCCAGCGCCTCGCGCAGGAATACTTCGTGCGCTTCCACGAGATTCTGCGCGCCGAATTGCACCATGCGCTTCTCCACAAGTGTCAGGCCGAACAGCGTCACCTGCTCGAACGCGAGCACCGCGCCACGCTTGCGCGACCAATGCGGCTCGCGCCACGCCTTCTTGATCAGATGCGCGGCCTGCTGCTCGATCCACTCCGGCGCGACCTCGGCGTTGAGCATCGCGTAGACTTTCTGCAGATCGAGGATCTGCCCGGACAGCAGCCAGCGCGGCGGCTTCTTCGCCAATGCCGAACCGGGGAAGATCTGGTAGCGCCGCTCGCGCGTGCCGCGGTACTGGTTCTTCTCGTCCCTGAGCGCGACCTGGGTCGGCCAGCCGCTGAGCAAACTGCGATGCACAGCCTCGTAGTTCGCGGCGCCCGCTTTCTGCAATTCGGATTCGGCAGAACTGGAAACCGCTTGTCGCCCGCCTTTCGCCTTCGGCTTTTCCGGCGCCTTCGCGCTGGCCTCCTGCCCCGGCTCCTCCAGCAGCAACAGCTGTCGATGCAGCTCGCGCCACTCGCGCATGCGCAGGTACGAGAGGAAGCGCGCGCCGCACCAATCGCGAAGCTTCGACTGGGTGAGATCCTCGTGCGCGAGCGCGTGCGCTTGCCAGAGATTGAGCACGCCGATGAAGTCGGACTTCGCATCGACGAACTGCGCGTGCGCGGCATCGGCCGCCTGGCGCGCGTCGGGCGGTCGTTCACGCGGGTCCTGGATCGACAGGAAGGCGACGAGGATGAGCAGTTCGCGCGACACGCCGAGACGCTGCGCTTCGACGAGCAT
>NZ_DASVOK010000082.1:0-4181 GCF_036383415.1 Rudaea sp.
TTCCTCGTGGCAGAGCACGCCGCCCCAGGGTGGCGTCATCGCCGCGAGCGACAGCGCATTGGCCGCGGAGCCCGTCGCCACCAGGAGCACGTCAAGATCGGTTTCGAAGACTTCGCGCAGCTTGCGCTCGACGCGCTGCGAATACTCGTCCGCGCCGTAGGACGCCAGCGCGCCGTCATTGGCCGCCGCGATGGCGGCAAGGATTTCGGGCGAGGCGCCGACGACATTGTCGCTGGCGAAGTTCTTGTTCGATGCAGACATGAAAACCTCCGGCAGGGTGGCGAAGTATCGCATTTGCGCAGGAGTGAACAGCGAATCCGCAGGCGCGCGACTGCTAAAATCCCGGCATGTCCGCCGACCTTCCGATTTCATCCCCGCCCACGTTTGACTCGAACGACATCGCGCATATGCGCCGCGCGCTCGAGCTCGCCGCACACGCGCGCGACACGCACGAGGAGGTGCCGGTCGGCGCCGTGCTCGTACGCGGTGGCGTGATCATCGGCGAGGGCTGGAACCGCAGCATCACCGGCAACGACGCGACCGCGCACGCCGAAATCGTTGCGCTGCGCGACGCGGGCGCGCGCGAAGGTAACTACCGCCTGCCGGGATCGATGCTGTACGTGACCTTGGAACCCTGCGTGATGTGCTCGGGTGCCATCGTGCACGCGCGCGTCGAACGCGTCGTCTACGCCGCGGCTGATCCGAAGACCGGCGCGGCCGGCAGCGTCTTCGATACGCTGGTGTCGCCGTTGCACAACCATCGCGTCGCCGTTTCCGGCGGCCTGCTCGGCGAGGAAGCGGGCGCGATGTTGCGGGAATTCTTTCGCCAGCGCCGCAGCTGACCTGGCGGATTGGGAAATTCCAACAAGGCCTGCGCTAGGCTGGGATTTCCGCAAACCGGTACGGAGGAGGGGAGTCATGCACGGCACCAGACGGCATCCGAAGCTCGACAAGGCGCTCGCGCCATCGACCAGGAAGCACTACAAATCGCACTGGCCCGAATGGGTGATCGGCAAGGAGATGATGGACAAGGCGATGAAATCCATCGTCGCGCGCGTCCACCTGGATCGACGCTTCGATATTCCTTATCTCGCCGGCTACAGTCTCGACGGCCACACGATCTTCATCGATCGGCACATGCCGAAGAGTTTCGTCTACCGCGGCAAGCGCGTGAACACGGACCGCTTCCTGATCGTGCACGAGGCGGTCGAGAAATCGCTGATCCAACTGCTCGGCATGCACTATCTGACCTCGCACCAGATCGCGCTGCACGCCGAACAGGCCGCCGTGCGCGCCGAAGGCGTCACCTGGGATGCGTACAACGAGTTCATGGAGAAGTACATCAAGGTGATCGGCGACGAAAAACTCAGCAAGGTGCCCGATACTCTCGACCTGACCCCGTATGTCGATTTCCACGACGTGGCCGAACTGAAGCAGATGCGCGCCAACATGGTGCCCGGGCCGAAGGCGCGGCCCAAGGCCAGGGTGCATATCGCTGGGCTGTAGAAGTTTTTCTCTTCGCGCTTATGGAAAAGGCCGGCTCTTTGCTGGCCTTTTCCGCGTTTGCAGGCTCGATGCGTTTTGCAAAAGCCCTCAGCCTGCGCGGGCGCGCGAGCGCAGAATTTCCGCGAGGTCAGGACATCCGCGTTTTTCGAGCTCGTCGATCCCGCTGCGCCCTTCGGCATTGCGCAGTCCGGGATTCGCTCCGTAGGCGAGGAGCAGTTCCGCGATGTCGGTGGCGATGCCTTCGTCGTCCGGCAAGTGAAAGAACAATGAGCCGTGCTTGTCCACCTCTTGGGCAAGGCTCGGTTCGGCCTGAAGCAATTCACGCAGGCGATCGAGGTTACCCATCTCTACCAGCTCGCGAACACAGCGGCTGAGACCGCCGAGCAATGCGATCGTGCTCGGTTGCCCTCCGTGCAACGCCCAGCCCAGCGGCACGCCGCCGAATCGCGTCTCCACCGGGTCGATTTCCGCGCCTCGGTCGATGAGAAGCCGCGTAACTTCCTCGGCACCAGCCATGGCCGCGGCGTGTAAAGGGCGGAAATTGTCCGCGCGGCGCACGTCGGGCGACATGCCCAGATCGAGGAGCAGGGTGGCGACATCCGCACGCCGTTGCTCCGCAGCCTGGATCAATGCCGTGGGGTCGTCGAGAAATTCAGGATGCTCGTGCGCAAGGCGCTGCGCGTTCGCAGCGTCTGCGCCCGCACAGGCCGCGACAAATGCTTCGCGATCGCCCAGCGGTTGTGCTCTGGCGCCGTGGCGTACGAGCAGATCAGCCATTCCCACATGGCCTTGGAGTATTGCTTCGGTGTGATGCGGACGCTTGGAGTAGTAATTATTCCCCTGCGCTGCGGCACCGTGCGCGAGCAACCACTGCGCGCGGACGAGTTGGTTGCGGTTGACGGCATTGCCGAGCAGATAATCCAGCATTCCCGCTTGCGGCCATTGCGATGATGGTGCCGACCAGCGGCCGGCTTCGCCACGGCGCTCGCTCAGAGCGTACAGATACTCGAGCCAGAACGGATCGTCTTCGCCGAGCGAGGTGTTGTAGAGCACTTGCGGACTGTAAGGATCGGCGCCGCGTTCGATCAACAGCTCGGCAAGCTCATGCGCTTGTGCGTGCGGCGGCTGGGAAAATTCACCGCCGCCGATCGCTCCGGTGAGCGCGAGAAAACCGGGATCGCCCTGGTCCATGCGCACATTCGCCGCTGCACCCGCATCGAGCAATGCCGTCGCAATCGCAACGGTGCTCTCTCGCGCTTCGGCCACGGGCAGGCGGCCGTAACAGACGAACAGCAGCGGCTCCCAGCCTTCGCGACCGCCTTTCTCGGTCGCGGCAGAAGGTCGCCTGGAAAGGATGCGTTGCACTTCGGCGAGATCCCCGCACATCGCGGCGGTGTGGATGCTGTGCTGGGCGATCGCTGGATGGCGTGCGAGCAGGCGCGCGGCGTAAAGCCAGCGCGAGGGATGATCCGCGAAGGTTTGATCCCAGTCCGAGGTGCCCGGGCGAATGCCGTAGTGGAGGCTGGCGAGTTCGAGAAATTCCGCGGCCTGCTCATCGAGATTTTTTCGCGCGAAAGCAAGCTCGGCGAGCGCTTCCTTGAGCGCCATCCAACTGACGAAATCGTATTCGCGTGCTAACGCGTGCTGCGTATCGCGTAGGCCGGGCTCGCGAGGCGCGCCGGGCCAAGCGCGGTGCAAGCGCTCGCGCGCCTGCACGTTACCTGCGCGCAAGGATTTCAGCCAGGACTTCGCCTGCTTGCGCAGAGTTTCGAGATTGCTGTTCGACGTGAGTTGTCGTTGCATGACCTTCCTTCCGATAACGCCTGAAGTCCGCTTGCACACAGGCTGGAAGCAAGGATGGAACGATCCGGGTCGATCGCATGGGTGGGAGTGAACTCCCTTGCCGCGGACTGGAGGCGCCCCATGGCGCGCTAGCCGCGAGTATTCCGATGGGCACGCTACTTTGTCAACGTTGCTGGTGATGGGGTGCCGGGGCGATGGGAAATGCCAAGGTAAATATCGCTCCGCCATCCGGATTGTTGGCCATCGTGACGCTGCCTCCGTGGACGCGCATGGTCTCGGCAACGATCGCAAGACCCAGCCCCGAGCCGCTGCCCGTAGCCCTTGCGCTCCGCCAGAAACGTTTGAACAGGTGTTCGCGATCGGCATCGGAGATGCCGGGGCCGTAATCGCGGACACTGATCCTCCCGTTGGCGTCGACACGTACCAGGATTTCGCTCCCTGAAGGCGCATGCGTGACCGCGTTTTCGATGAGATTGCGCAGCGCGTCTTCGATCGCATGCGCATGGCCATGCACGACCACCGGACTAGCCGCTTCTTCGAGAGCAAGAGTGCGGCCTTGAGCGATAGTCCACGGCGCCATGCTGGTGACCTGCGTCGTCGCACAGACATTGAGGTCGACTTCTGCGGAGACGTCGAGTGCTATCGCGTCCAGTCGTGCGACGCGCAGCAATTGCTCCACCAGTCGATTCATGCGTGCCACATCGTGCTTGAGCTTATCCAGCTCACCGTTGCCTCGCATCGTGTCGAGCGCGCCAGTGACGATGGCCAACGGAGTGCGCAGTTCGTGCGCCGCGTTGGCAGTGAATTCACGCTGTAGGGCAAAACCCTGCTCCAGTCGAGTCAACGCCTGATTTACGGCACCGACCAAGGGG
>NZ_DASVOK010000083.1:0-12613 GCF_036383415.1 Rudaea sp.
GCGTGCTCGAGATCATGTATCAGCAGGCCGACGTGCCAACCCTGCAGCTCAGCATCGATACCGCGCAGCCGGGCGCGTTCCATCACGCGCTCGGCCGCGAACTCGGCGCGCTGCGCGACGAAGGCGTGCTGATCCTCGGCAGCGGCAATATTGTGCACAACCTGCGCACGCTGAACTTCCGCGATCCGCGACCGACCGACTGGACCGTGCGCTTCGACGAAACCGTACGCGAACGCATCGCCGCCGGCCGCGACGCGGACCTGTTCGACTGGCGCACGCTCGATCCGCAGGCCGCACTCGCCGTGCCGACCCCCGAGCATTACCTGCCGCTGCTCCATGTGCTCGGCGCGCGTCGCGGCGACGATCAAACTTCCTTCCACAACGTCGGCTACTTCAGCACGATCTCGATGACATCGGTGCTTGTCAGCTGATCGCCATCGCCCGCGCGCCGCGGGCGATGGCGGGATTCGCGCTTACGCCGCCTGCTGCTCGCCAAGGCGATAGCGCTCCGCCGCGTGCTGACGCGAAAGCCCTGGCCCGAGCGCCTTGCGCGCGGCTTCGTAGGCATTCCAGTCGGCGATGTCCGGCAGCGACGGAATCGTGATCACCTCGCCCTGGTCCAGTCCGGCCAGCGCCGCATCGACCATCTCGCCGGCGCACATGGCCCACTCCTTCGGCAGGTGCGCAACGGGCACGCCGGTCTTGTCCCAGAAATCGGTCACGGTGACGCCGGGCAGCACCGCCTGCACGCGCACGCCCTTGTCGGCGAGTTCGCCGTGCATCGACTGGCTGAAGTTGACCACATAGGCCTTCGAGCCGCTGTAGGCGCCGCTGAGCAGTTCCGGCGCGAGCGCGACGATCGAGGCGATATTGACGATCGTGCCGCCGCCGCGCTCGACGAAGCCGCGCGCCGCGGCGCTGGCCAGACGCGTCAAGGCAACGACGTTGATGTCGATCAGGGCTTCCAGTTCGTCGGGATCGGAATCGATCAGCTTCGCGCTGCCGCCGACACCGGCGTTGTTGACGAGGCCGGTGATCTTCGCATCGTTGTACAAACGGTCCTCGACGCGATGTACATCCGCCTTGAACGTGAGATCGGCGATGAGAACGCCGACATCGCGCCCGGTCTCGGCGGTGAGTTTCGCCGCGAGCACGCCGAGCCTGGCCGCGTCGCGCGCGACGAGAACGAGATCGTGGCCACGGCGTGCGAGGCGCTCGGCATAGACCGCGCCGATGCCGGACGAAGCACCGGTGACGAGAAACGTGCCTTTGCGAATGGGGGTGTTCATGACGGTACTCCTTGCTGGTTTGGCTATGGTTCGCGGCGACATGCCGCGGACGGATTTGACTGAGGCCAGTCTGTGCGCGCAGACTATGTCCAGAATGTCATAATTACCTCCTTTTCAGACATTCCTTGTTTTCAGACTCCGACCCATGAAACGTATCGGCTTCGTCGTCTTCCCCGGCTTCCAGATTCTCGACATGGCAGCCGTCACCGTGTTCGAGATGGCCAACCGGCAGGCGCCGCGTGCGCGCTACGACATCCGCCTGCTGTCCGAACACGGCGGCATGGTCACCTCCTCGGCCGGCATCGCGGTCGAGACACAGTCTTTCGCGCGCGCGAATCTCGACACGCTCATCGTCATGGGCGACCTCGCGGTCGCCGAACCGTCGGCGGGCCTGACCGGCTTCGTGCGCCGCGCGCAGGCGAAGTCGCGGCGCACTGCGGCGATCTGCACGGGCGCCTTCGTTCTCGCCGCCGCCGGCGTGCTCGATGGCCGCCGTGCAACGACGCATTGGCTCAAGGCGCGCGAGCTGCAGCGGCGTTATCCGCAGGTGAAGGTCGAGGATGACCGCATCTTCATTGCCGACGATGGCGTGTGGACCTCCGCCGGCATGGCCGCGTGCATCGATCTCGCCCTCGCCCTGGTCGAGGACGATTTCGGCAGCGAGCTTTCGCGCTGGATCGCGCAGCACATGGTCGTCTATCACCGGCGCAGCGGCGGTCAGTCGCAGTTCTCCGCGCTGCTCGAACTCGATCCGCAATCCGACCGCATCCAAAGCGCGTTGAGCTACGCGCGGCGCAACCTGCGCAAGGCGCTTTCGGTCGAGGAACTCGCCGACGTCGCGCACCTGAGCCCGCGCCAGTTCAGCCGCGTCTTCCACGACGAGACCGGACACCCGCCGGCCAAGGCAGTCGAGAACCTGCGCGTCGAGGCGGCGAAGACCCTGATCGAAACGAGCGATCACTCGATCGAAACGATCGCGCGCGAAACCGGCTTCGGCGATCCCGAACGCATGCGCCGCGCATTCATGCGCAAGTACGCGCAACCGCCGCAGGCGATCAAGCGCGCGGCGCGGCGGGCGGAGCTCGAAGCGGCCTAGGCAACGGCCGCGTCTAGAACCACAAGCGCAGCCCGGCGACGACCTGCGTCTCGCTACGGCCGATCGGCTCGAAGCGAGACCCATCCGCCTCGAAGTTGCGTCGATACTTGCGCACGACTCCGATGTATGGCGCGAACTCGCGGCGGATTTCGTAGCGCAGGCGCAATCCCAATTCCGCATCGCCGAGCCCCGATGCGACGCCGCGCGTGCGGTCGTTCCTGGTGTAGAAATTGAGCTCGACCTCGGGCTGCAGGATCAGGCGTTGGGTCAGCAGAAGCTCGTATTCGGCGCGCACCCCGAACGCCGTGCGTCCGCCATCGCCAAGATAGGCCGCAGCTTCGATCTCGAACCAGTACGGCGCGAGGCCCTGCACGCCGAACGCTGCCCAGTCGCGCGACGGGCCGCTACCGAAATCGTGGCGCAGGCCGAGCTGCCAGTCCCAGAAACTGGCGAAGGCATGATTCCAGAACGCCTCGACACGCGCATCGGTTTTCCCATGCTCACGCTCGCCTTCGCTGCGCAACAGCAGCTTGTCGAAGTCGCTGCCGTACCAAGCCTGCGCATTCCATGCGCTCGAATACGCCTCGTCACCCTTCGCACGTTCGAACGTGTCGAGCTTGAACATGAACAGCTTCGCCGTGTCGTCCATTGCCATCACGCGCGTCATTTCAGCATCCGACATCGGCGCCATCGGGTGCTGCGGCGGATCGGGCGGAATGTGCTCATCGACGACGACCTTCGTGTCGACGTGCGCAGCCGATGCCGTCGCGGCGGCATCGTGGTGATGCGCGTGCGCGTCGGCCGCGTGTTCTTCTGGCTTCTTCGCTTGCGTTTCGGCCGCCGGCTTCGAAGCCGCGGCATGATGATGCGCATGTTCGTCCTGCGTTTGCTCCTGCGCGAGCACCGCGAACGACGGTGCCATCAGCAGGCTCGACCACAGAATCCAGTTCGCCGTACGCATCACGCCACCTCCACGACGCGGAACATGCCCGCTTCCATGTGATAGAGCAGATGGCAGTGGTAGGCCCAGTTGCCGATCGCATCGGCACTGACGCGATAGCTGATCTTCTGCGCAGGTTGCACGACCAGGGTGTGCTTGCGCACCTGGAATTCGCCCTGCGGCGTTTCCAGTTCGCTCCACATCCCGTGCAGGTGGATGGGATGCGTCATCATCGTGTCGTTGATCAGACTGATGCGCACCTGCTCGCCGTGCTTGAGCCGGATCGGCTGCGCGTCGGAGAATTTTTTGCCGTCGAACGACCAGATGTAGCGCTCCATGTGGCCGGTCAGATGCAGCTCGATCTCGCGCTGCGGCTCGGCACTGATCGGCGCACCCGGCGTGTGCAGGTCGGCATAGGTCAGCACGCGCCGGCCGTTGTCGCGCAGGCCGATGCCGGGATCGTCGAGATTCGCGCGCGGCGTGGCGACGAGCATGTCGACCGTCGGCCCCATCTTCAGCGGCGTCGCTGCGGGCATCGCCATGCCGGGCATGTTGCCGCAGCTTCCCTCGGTGCCTTTCTTCGTGCCCATCATGCTCGCGCCGCAACTGCCTTCGGAGCCTTTCATCTCCGGCATCGAGCCGTGGTCCATCTTCGAGTGATCCATGCCCGGCATCGCGGAATGGTCCATCTCACCCATCATGTCGCGCATCGTCAGCAGCGGGCGTGGATCGAGCGCCGGCACCTCGGCACTCATGCCGGCGCGCGGGGCGAGCGTGCCGCGCGCGTAGCCCGACCTATCCATCGACTGGGCGAAGATCGTGTAGACACGGTCCGCATCCGGCTCGACGATGACGTCGTACGTCTCGGCATTGCCGATGCGGAATTCGTCGACCGTAACCGGCTCGATTTCCTGCCCGTCGGCCGCGACCACGCGCATCTTCAGGCCCGGAATGCGCACGTCGAAAAAACTCATCGACGAGCCGTTGATGAAGCGCAGCCGCACTTTTTCGCCGCGCGCGAACAGCCCCGTCCAGTTCGCTGCGGGCGAGGCGCCGTTCATCAGGTAGGTGTAGGCATAGCCCGAAATGTCGGCAAGATCGCTCGGATTCATGCGCATCTCGTTCCACATGCGCCGCTCGGCGAGCGCACCGCCCAAGCCCTGCGTGCGCGTGTCGCGCAGGAAATCTCCAACCGTCGGTTTGCCGAAATTGAAATAGTCGCCCTGCTTCTTCAGCGTGGCGAACAGCCACTCCGGATCAGCATCGCTCCAGTCGGAAAGCATGACGACGTAGTCGCGATCGACGCGCGTGCGTTGCTCGCGCGGGTCGATCACGATCGCGCCGTACAGGCCGGTCTGCTCCTGGAAGCGCGAGTGGCTGTGATACCAGTATGTGCCGCTCTGGTTCACCTTGAAGCGATAGGCGTAAGTCTCACCGGGCGCGATGCCCATGAAGGACAGGCCCGGCACACCGTCCATGTCGGCCGGCACAATCATGCCGTGCCAGTGGATCGAAGTCGTCGTCGACAAGGTGTTGCGCACGCGCAGCGTCACCGTGTCGCCCTGGCGCCAGCGCAGCACCGGCGCGGGCATCGAGCCGTTGACGACCGTGGCGATGCGCCGCGCGCCGGTGATGTTGACCGGCGTCGTGCCGATCGAAAGATCGAATTCACCTCCCGACAGCACAGGGACTTGCGGCACGGGCGAGGCCGCGGCGCCTGCACGCGCATCGAGGCCGAAACCGGCGACGATGCCGCCGAGAGTCAGGCCCTGCACGAAGCGGCGGCGTGACGGCAGCGCAAGACGCTCCGCCAAGGGAATTGGGTTGTATCTGTTCATCGTACTCGTGTCGTTGTGCGGCACGCACGGCGCGCCAGATCATCCGCGCGCGGACACCCGCGGCGGAACGAAACATCGAACGAGTCAGGCTATCGGTGGCCTCAACCGGCGCTCGCCGGCGGCGTCAAAAAAGGCGGCACGGTCCAACTGCGGCAATTGCGCCGCCGGAGGCGAGGCAGGAAAGGAAAAACCCGTGGCCAACGCAGTGGAGCAGGAATAACCACAGGCGCAGGCACCGCCTACGCAACATGGACAGCCTTTGCCGTGTGCCGCCTTGCCCTTGCTGGCGTCCGCCTGCGTGGCCGCCTCGTCGCAATGATGGTGTGACGTGGCGGACGTCGCCGTCGACGCCACAATCTCGGTGTGCGAAGCGGGCGTCGCCCAGGCGGAGAAATTCGCCAGGACCAGCAGCACCGCCATCGCCTGCGCCAGCAGGCGCGCAAACCGGCTGCGCGCAAGGCGCTGCAGGCGGAACGGCGGGCGGGAACTGCGTTGCATGCGTGCATGGTGCCCGCACCGCACCGCCGATGCAAGCCGAACGGATGCTACGATTCAGCATGAACTACCGTCATGCATTCCACGCCGGCAACTTCGCCGACGTCTTCAAGCACGCGATCCTGATCGGTCTCCTCGACGCGCTGAAGGCCAAGCCGACGCCGTTCTGCTACATCGACACGCACGCCGGCGCTGGCCGCTACGACCTGCGCGACGAAGAAGCGCGCAAGACCGGCGAGTTTGTCGACGGCGTCCAGCGCCTGCTCGTCGCCACGAACCTGCCCGGCAGTCTGCGCCCCTACTTCGACCTGCTGCGCGCGGCGAATGCCGCCGACGCAAACGGCCATCTAAACGTCTATCCCGGATCACCGCTGATCGCGAGCCTCGCCTTGCGCGAAAGCGACCGCATCGCGCTGTGCGAAGTGCAGGATGCGGAAACCGCCGCGCTGAGGAAGCTGTTCGCCGGCGACAAGCGCGTCGGCGTGCACCAGCGCGACGGCTACGCCGCGCTGGCCGGGCTGGTGCCGCCGAAGGAGCGGCGCGGCGTGGTCCTGATCGACCCGCCGTTCGAGGCGCAGGAAGCCGAGTTCCGTACGATCGAATCGGCGCTGGCGAATGCCCATGCCCACTGGCCGACCGGCATCTACGCGATCTGGTATCCGATCAAGCTACATCGGCAGGTGCTGCCGTTCCAGCGCTGGTTCGCCAAGCAGGGCATCAAGAAAACGCTGGTCGCCGAACTGATGATCGATGCCGACGATTCACCGCTGCGCCTCAACGGCTGCGGCATGGTCATCGTCAACGCGCCGTGGCAGTTCGACACATGGCTCGCAGGGCTGCTGCCCGACCTCAAGCGCCTGCTCGCGCGCAGCCCACGCGCGAGCCACCGTCTCGAGTGGCTGACACGGGAGTGACGAATGCATTGCAAAGCCTGTTCGCCAGCTATTGACTGAACGGCCTGCGTCGAAGAAAATAGGCGGCTCGCTCATGCGATTCCCCGATAGCTCAGTCGGTAGAGCAAGTGACTGTTAATCACTGGGTCGGCGGTTCGAGTCCGTCTCGGGGAGCCAATTGAACAAAACGGCCTGCAGAAATGCGGGCCGTTTTTCTTTTCGGCGGCGCTAGCATGCCTGCCGGGCGATATTTCGCCGCTGTCACAAACGGGAGCTTCGGCGAGCTGCCCACTCTCGGCACGCGTGCGACGCAGGAGAAATCGACGGAAAAACAATTGCCCGGTTCAACTTGTTGACGTCATCCCGCGCTTCACAATATTGAATGCCGCCCAACGGTAGCGCCGCATTCAGCTCGCGTACCTTGAGCGGCTGCGCGGCTGGGCGTAGCTTTTCCCTCGTGATCTCCTTACCGCAAGGCAGATTGCAATATTGACCCCGGGCACCGGAATGCTCGGGGTCTTTCTATTTACTGACAGGAAAATTGGCGCCCCCCCCAATTCCGTCGCGTGAAGCCGGGCGATTGCGCACGTATCGCGCAGTGACCGCGCATCAGAAAATGTAGTGCAGCCCTACCGACGCCGACCAGCGCAATTCGATCTGCAGGCCGTTGACGCGCTGATGCAGCGGCACCTGTGCAAACGCGTACGCGGAAAAGCGGCGCGACAAATTCCAGGTCATGCCGGGACTGAGGTAGATCAGGGTCGCGCCACTGTTGTCGACATCGGCGTTCGCGCCTTGCTCGCGCTTCTCGAAGCGCGCATTGACCTGCAACTGCGGCACGAAGGTTTCGCTCGCGGTGTAGCGCAGGCCGGCGTTGAGATTGAGTCCGGTGCCCGGCTTGAAGTTTTCGCGCGAGTTCAGCGGCAGCTGCAGCAGCGCCTGGCCGAAGTAACCCCAGTCCGCGTTGAACGCGCCGAAGTGATACGCGCCGAGCAACAGGTCGGTGGTGCCGGTGCCGAGTTGCAGTCCGCGATCAATGGTCTCGCCCTGCTGCGGCCCGCTTGCGAACTTGCTGCCGAACGCACCGGTCGGCAGCTTGACGCCGAATTCCACGCCGGTGTCGCGTTGCGCATCGAAGCCGGAATAGCGCGCGAGCACGCGCAGGTCGCCGATGCCCTCATCGTGCGAGGTTGAAACCGCCTCGTCACCCGCGGCGATCGTGCCGTGCGAACGGTTGAACCACGGCAGCGCGACGCTGACGCCCCAATCCTTGCCCGGGCTGTAGTCGAGCGCGAACGTGTAGTTGCGGTTGGTCGTGTACTGCTGCACTTCACGCTCGTTCGGAATCGCGACGGCATCGCGGGCAATGCTGCTCGTGCCTTCGCGCAGCTGATCCTGGTCGAAGAAATCGAAACGCGCGTCGAAGCGCCAACCCTTGCTCGTGGCCAATCCCTGACTGGCCCAGTCCGAACTCAGCGTGCAGCCGCAGGCCGAGCAGGCGAGCGCGGCCGGCGAAACTATGGCAACGGCCATTCCCGCAAACAAGCAACGAACGATGGGACGCATGCAACTCCTCATGAGAACCCGGATGGCGAACCGCCACCCTGCCGGCTGCGTAGTCTAGGCGACGTGTCTCGACCAAAAATGCGGCAGGATGCCGCATTCGTGTACGGGCTTGCGCCACGACTGCCTCGAAGCGCGGCACCGCCGCGCACCACAGTTTCGGAACAGCACTTTATTCCAACTGGCGCGCCGGACGTTCATTTCGCGGTCCGCGCGGCAGAAGCCATCGATGCGACGGCCTTTATGTCTTCGCATTGCGTCCCTATCTTCCGCAGGCGACACTCCTTTCCCACTTTCGACGGAGCAGGCAATGGAACTCGGCATGATCGGCTTGGGCCGCATGGGCGCGAACATGGCGCAGCGGCTGGTGCGCGGTGGACATCGCGTCGCGGGATTCGACTTCAGCGCGGAGAGCCGCGCGCGCGCCGCGCAGAACGGCATCGAGCCGACCGCGTCGCTGGCCGAACTCGTCGCCGCGCTCAAGCCGCCGCGTGCGCTCTGGCTGATGGTGCCGGCCGGCGCGCCGGTCGACGAGACGATCGACAACCTGCTGCCGCTGCTCGCGCGAGGCGACGCGCTCATCGATGGCGGCAACTCGATGTACAAGGACACGCAACGCCGCGCACAACGCCTCGCCGAGCATCAGATCCACTATGTCGACTGCGGCACCAGCGGCGGCGTCTGGGGTTTGCAGGAGGGCTACAGCCTCATGATCGGCGGCGACGAAGCCGCCGTGGCGAGGCTGACACCGATCTTCGCCACGCTCGCGCCCGCGCCAGATAGCGGCTGGGGCCGCGTCGGTCCATCCGGTTCCGGGCACTACACCAAGATGATCCACAACGGCATCGAGTACGGCATGATGCAGGCCTACGCCGAAGGGTTCTCGATCCTCGAACACAAGCAGGAATTCGCGCTCGACCTCGCCCAGATCGGCGAGATCTGGCGTCACGGCAGTGTGGTGCGCTCGTGGCTGCTCGACCTCACCGCCGATGCGCTGGCGAAGAACCCGACAATGCGGGGCATCGCGCCCTGGGTGGCCGACTCCGGCGAAGGCCGCTGGACCCTGGCCGACGCGATCGAACTCGGCGTATCGACGCCGGTCATCGCGGCCTCGTTGCTCGAACGCATTCGTTCGCGCGACAAGGATTCATTCTCCGACAAACTGCTCGCGGCGATGCGCAACCAGTTCGGCGGGCACGAGATGAAGAAGGAGTAGCTGCGCGGTGCGCGATCAGGGCGCTGACGGCGCCGCCGTCTGCACACTGGCGATGGCGTCGCCGAGCCGACCGCGCGTGGTTTGCAACTGTCGCGGATTGAGCGTCGCTAAAGCAGCTTTCGTCGCCGCGGCGAAGCGGCCTTCGGCGTCCGCGAGTGCGCGCTGATTGTCGGCCAGATCCTGGATGTACAGCGACCCGTCGATCGCGGCGCCTGGCTGCAGCGCCGGCGCGCGCGAACGTTCGAGTTCGACGCATTCGCGCAGTGCGTCATCCATCTTCGACCACGGCTCGATCTGCGTGGACGTGAGCAGCAGGTCGGCGCGCAGCTTGCGCATCTCGCCGAGCATGGCACGCAGCGGACTCGGTGCATGCGCGACCGCATCGGAATTCTTCGACGCGGGTGCGCCGGGAGGCCGGTCGCCATGGCTGCCATGTCCGCCGCGTCCGCCCATACCACCGCCACCCATGCCACCGCCCATCTGCGCCGCGCCGGACAGCGGCCAGCCCAGCGCCGCCACGAACAGTGCGGCGACCAAGAACGGCGTCGCCCTGCCGTGCGCGCTGCGCGCCGGCGGACGCGAAACGAGGCTGGCCAACTCGAACACACGGTGCCCGCCGCGCGGCGAATGTCCCGGCATCGGCGCCGGCTGGTAGACGATGGGCGCGAAGTTGCCGAGCCGGCGGCACCAGGCGTCGGATTCTTCCGCGATCGAGATTTTCGTCATCATGCTTGGCGTTTCCGATTGAGCGGTGCGATCGAACCGGCGCGAGTCTGGAAACGAAACGTGCAGGAAATGTGGAAGGCACGGCACGCGGCCGGCCTGCGTTCAGCGTACGGACATCCAGATCGCGACGGCTTGCCGACGCGGAGCAGCGTTTTGCCTACGCTATCGATTTGCGAAACATCGCCTGCGCCTTGATCCGCGCATAGCCTTCGCGTTCGTAGAAACGGTGCGCGCGCTCGCGCACGACGTTGCTGCGCACGCGCATCAACGCGAAGCCGTGCATTCGCGCCCATTGTTCGGCGGCCGCGAGCAGGGCCCTGCCGATGCCGCTGCCGCGCACGTGTTCGTCGACGACAAGCCCGGCCAGTTCGGCATGCGCTGCGCCTTCGAGCTGCAGGCACGGAACCACGTGGGTCCAGCCGACGACACGGCCGTCCGCCGCAAGCACCGCGACGAAGATTTCACCCGCACGCGCGGCACGGACGCGCGCGTAGCGCTCGCGCATCTCGGCCGGCGCCGTCGGGTAGCCGAGTTGCCCCGCCAGCGCCGCGATCGATTCCACATCACCTTCGTCCGCGGCGCGAACGACGATGTGCGCGTCAATCGCAGCAGCCATCTCTGCCCTTGACCGTGTGCGCATGCGTCGCCGCAACGCCGCGCGTCAGTCCGGCGACGCTGGCCGCGTAGTGGTCGGCGATCACCTTGGCCACGCACATCGACACGCGCTTGCCGGTCGGGATATGGATGAATTCGTTCGGCCCGTGCGCATTCGAGTGCGGGCCGAGCACGCCGGTAATGAGGAACTGCGCGCCGGGGAATTTCTCGCCGAGCATGCCCATGAACGGGATCGAGCCGCCCTCGCCCATGTACGCCGGCGGCGGCCCGAAGAATTCGCGCGAGGCGGCGTCGACCGATTGCTCCAGCCACGGCGCGAGCGCGGGCGCGTTCCAGCCGCTGCCGGCTTTTTCCAGATCGAACGTGACCTTGGCGCCGTACGGCGGATCCTTTTCCAGCAACGCTTTCAATTCGGCACCGGCCTTCGCCGCATCGAGCGTCGGCGGCACGCGCAGGCTCAGCTTGACCGCAGTAAACGGCCGCAGCACATTGCCGGCCGAGTCGAGCGCCGGAATGCCGCCGACGCCGGTGATCGCGAGCGCCGGCCGCCAGGTGCGGTTGAGCACGAGCTCGGCATCGTCCTTGCTGACCGGCTGCATGCCATCGACCCAGGGAAACTTCGAATACACCGCATCGCCGAGCACCTTGGCCGCCTGCTTCGCCTGCTCGACGCGCTGCGCGGGCACTTCCACGTGGAATTCCTTCGGCACGATCTTGCCCGTGTCCTGATCCTCGAGTCGCGAGAGGATCTTGCGCAGGATACGGAAGCTCGACGCGACCACGCCCGAGGCATCGCCCGAGTGCACCCCCTCCTCGAGTACGCGCACGCTGAGATTGCCGCCGGTCAGGCCGCGCAGCGAAGTCGTCAGCCAGAGCTGGTCGTAGTTGCCGCAACCCGAGTCGAGGCAGACGATCAGCGAGGGCTTGCCGATACGCGCGGCGAGATGATCGACGTAATACGGCAGGTCGTAGCTGCCCGATTCCTCGCAGGCCTCGATCAGCACGACGCAACGCGCATGCGGCGTCTTCTGCGCCTTGAGCGCGAGGATCGCGGCGAGTGAACCGAAGATCGCGTAGCCGTCATCGGCGCCGCCGCGGCCGTAAAGTTTGTCGCCCTGAATCACCGGCATCCACGGGCCCAGTCCTTCCGACCAACCGGTCATCTCGGGCTGCTTGTCGAGGTGACCATATAAAAGTACACAATCGTCGCCGCTCTTCGCATCGGCCGACGCCGGCACATCGACGAAGATCAGCGGCGTGCGGCCGTCGAGGCGGACGACCTCGACCGTCATGCCCTCGATCGCCTTCGCCTTGGCCCAACCCGACAGCTGCGCGACCGCCTGGTCCATGAACCCGTGCGCCGCCCAGTCCTTGTCGAACATCGGCGACTTGTTCGGGATCTTGATGTACTCGACGAGCTGCGGAACGATCTCCTCGTCCCAGCGCGCGGAAACATCGGTACGGGTCAGGTTGGCATCCATCGAAATCACCTCGGCAAATTTCAAGGTGGCGATTTTAGTCTCACTGCTCCAAGCTGACGAGGGCCGCTTTGCGCGGGTTTGATTGGTGACGTCGTTTGCTTTGACTGGCCACGCCCTTTTAGTTGTCGTCTTGAAGAGCAAGGGCTTCCACTCGTCCTGCGGACGAGCGGGTAACTTTCTCTTGCTCGCACAAGAGAAAGTCACCAAAGAGAATGCGCCCCAGAGCATTGCGCCCTTCGGGCATCCTGCCCGAAGGGTCCGCGTCAGCGGCCGGGTTCCGTTGACAGCACATCCGTGTGCTGGCAACGGAATGCGCGCGATCCCTCGCGCGCACCCCTGCGGGGCCTCTTCGTCCGCTGCCGCCGCAATGCAATGGGGACCCAGAAAAACCAAAGCTGCGCGCTCCTGCGCGCAGAAGCAACGGCAAGAGCGAGAGCAAAAGCAAAAGCAAAAGCAAAAGC
>NZ_DASVOK010000084.1:0-4544 GCF_036383415.1 Rudaea sp.
TCCACTCGTCCTGCGGACGAGCGTCTTACTTTCTCTGCTCGTGCAGAGAAAGTAAGCAAAGAGACACGCCCCAGAGCATTGCGCCTTTCGGGCATCCTGCCCGAAAGGTCCGCGTCAGCGGCCGGGTTCCGCTGACAGCACGTCCATGTGCTGGCAGCGGAATGCGCGCGATCCCTCGCGCGCCCCCCTGCGGGGCCTCTTCGTCCGCTGCCGCCGCAATGCAATGGGGACCCGGAAGAGTAAAGAGCAGCGCGCTCCTGCGCGCAGAAGCAGAAAAGCTTCGCACGCTGTTGCTCTTGATCTTTGGGTCCCCCTTCATCGCACCGAGCATCGCAGGCGACGGCGGGGGAAAGGCGCGCATGTCCGAGCGCAGGGATGCGCGAGTTCGCGCCGGCCCGACGACGCCGAGACGCGCAGGGCACCTCGCGGCTCTTCTGCGAGGTGCGGTGTCGGGGGCGGCGTTTCTTTGGTGACTTTCTTGTCGCTGTAGACAAGAAAGTTACCCGCTCGCCGAAGGCGAGTGGAAGCTCTTGCTCCAGACAGTCAGGACAACAGAACTCTGGCGTTCTGCAGGAATGACGAGCGAGAGCGGGCGCGAATCCTGTTGAATTTTCTTTCGCGTGGGGCGCGCGAATCGCGTTGAATTACGTTCGCGCGGGGCGCGCGAACGCCGCGCCCTGCACGAATCTCAGGGGCGACGCGCCAACTCGGAGTTGTCGCGCGCCACCGGCATCAGGTCCTTCTTCGACACGCCGAGCCAGTACAGGATCGGGCTGGCGAAGAAGATCGACGACAGCGTGCCGACGAGGATGCCGATCACCATGGTCAGGGCGAAGCCGTGCACGGCGGAGCCGCCGAACAGGTACAGCGCGATCATCGTGATCGCGGTGAACAGTGCGGTGATGATCGTACGCGACAGGGTCGAGTTGATCGCCTTGTTGAGGATCTCGACCGGCTCGGCGCGGCGCGCGGAGCGGAACAGTTCGCGCACGCGGTCGAACACGACGACCTTGTCGTTGATCGAGTAGCCGACCACGGCGAGCACCGAGGCGAGCACGTTTACGTCGAATTCGCGGTGAGTCAGCGCGTAGAAGCCGAGCACGATGATCGTGTCGTGAAATTCGCTGGCGATCGCGGCGATGGCGAAGCGCCATTCGAAGCGGATGCCGATGTAGATCATGATGCCGATGATGACGAAGATCACGGCGACGATGCCGTCGCTCTTGAGCTCTTCGCCGACCGAGGCGCTGACGAAGCTCGCGCTCTTCTTGGTCACGTCGGCGTTCTTCGCCTTGAGCGCGGCGATGACGTTGTCGGCGATCTGGTTCATCTTCTTCAGATCATCGCCCGCCTCGCCCTTGGTGGCGCCGGCTTCGCCCAGCTGCAGGCGGATGGCGACGTCGTTCGTGCCGAGATACGGTGTGACCTGCGCGTTGTGGAAGCCGGCCGCTTCGAGCGTGTCGCGGATCACATTGGCTTCCGGCGGCGCCGGGTATGCCGCCTCGACGAGCACGCCGCCGGTGAAGTCTAGCGCGTAGTTGAGACCGCGCGTGGCGAGCGCGCCGAGCGAGATGAGCAGGAGGGCGATCGAGACGCCGAGGCTGATCGTGCGCAGGCGCAGGAAGTCGATCTTGCTGTCGTGGTTGAAAATTTCCATGTGCGTACCTTTAGACGGACAGCGCTTTCAGTTTGCGTCGGCCGTGGACGATATTCACGATCGCATGCGTCACCGTGACCGAGGTGAACATCGAGGTGAGGATGCCGATCAGCAGGGTCACGCCGAAGCCCTTGATCGGGCCGGAGCCGAAGAAGAGCAGGGCGACCGCGGCGAGCAGGTGGGTGACGTTGGCGTCGAGAATCGTTGCCCAGGCCTTCTCGTAGCCGGCCTTGATCGCGGCGAGCGGCGTGGCGCCGTTGCGCTGTTCCTCGCGGATGCGCTCGCAGATCAGCACGTTCGCGTCGATCGCCATGCCGAGCGTGAGCACGATGCCGGCGATGCCGGGCATGGTCAGCGTGGCCTGGAACAGCGAGAGCACGGCGACGAGCAGGACGAGGTTGAACACGAGCGCGACGTCGGCGATGAGGCCGAACAGCTTGTAGTAGATCGCGGCCGCGATCAGCACGGCGAGCAGGCCGAGGAGGACGGCCTTGAAGCCCTTGTCGATGTTTTCCTGGCCGAGGCTGGCGCCGATGACGCGCTCCTCGACGATGTCGACCGGTGCAGCGAGCGAACCGGCGCGCAGCAGCAGGGCGAGGTCGCTGGCTTCCTTCTGGCCGAGGCCCGTGGTCTGGAAGCGCGAGCCGAACACGCCCTGGATCGTCGCCGCGCTGATGACTTCCTGCGTTTCCTTGAACGTGCGCACTTCCTTGCCGTCGACGATCTGCGTCTGCGGCACGCGTTCGATGTAGACCACGCCCATGCGCTTGCCGACCGCCTGCTGGGTGAACTCGAGCATCTTCGCGCCGCCCTTGGCGTTGAGCTGCACCGACACGGCCGGCGTACCGCTCTGCGGGTCGGGGATCGCCGTCGCGCTGACCAGTTCGTTGCCGCTGGCGATGATCTTCTTCGACAGGATGATCGGCTCGGGCTTGCCGTCCGGGCCGACGCGCTGCATGTAGTACAGGCGCGACTCGGGCGGCACATTTCCGGTCTTGGCGATTTCGTAGGCCCCCGGATTGCCAAGGTTGGCCGCGCCGGTCGCGTTCTCGTCGACCGCGCGCCATTCCAGCGTGGCCTGCGCGCCGAGGATCTTCTTCGCTTCGGCCGTGTCGTGCACGCCGGCGAGTTCGACGACGATGCGGTTCGCGCCCTGCTGCTGGATCAGCGGCTCGGACACGCCGAGCTGGTTGACGCGGTTGCGCAGCGTGGTCAGGTTGCTCGAGATCGTGCTACGCGAGGCGGCGAGCGCGGTCGCCTCGCGCACCTTCGCGGTCAGCGGGAAGCTGTCGGCGGTGGCCGTGCCGTCGGTCAGTTCGAGCGGCGGCTGGTCGCCGAGTTTCTCGGGCTGGTTGACCTGCTTGGCGATGACGTTGCCGGCGGCCTTGCGGTCTTCGTCGCTCTTGAACGTGGCGACGATGCCGTTCGCGCTGGAATTGATCGTCTCGTAGCGGATCTTCGCGTCGCGCAGCGCGCCGGCGATGTCGTCACGGTAGCGCTGCTGCATCTTGTCGAGCGCGGCCTTCTGGTCGACTTCGAGCAGGAAGTGCACGCCGCCCTGCAGGTCGAGGCCGAGCGGCATCGAGTTCGCGCCGATCGCGCGCAGCCAGCCGGGTACGGTCGAGGCCATGTTCAGGGCGACGTTGTACTGGTCGCCGAGGGCCTTGCTGATCGAGGCCTGCGCCTTGTTCTGCGTGTCCGAATCGTTGAACTCGGCGAGCAGGGTGTCCTTGTTCAGTTCAAGGCTCTTGAACGCGAGCTTGTCCTTCTCCAGCGCGCCCTGGACCTTTTCCTTGAGCGCCTGGTCGACGGTGCCGTTGCGGTTGGCAGAGATCTGCACCGCGGGCTGCGGCAGGAACATGTTCGGCAGGGCATAGATCGCGCCGAGGATCAGCACGACCGCGATCAGGGCATAACGCCATTTGGCAAAATCGTTCATCGATATCGCTCTTGCGCCGGATTCGGGGCGCAACGGTTGTTGTTTTGATTCATCGCGAGAGCCGAAGCCCGACGCGATTCACGGGGTTTTCAACGGATGCGGTCGTCTCAGGACGATTTCAACGTGCCCTTCGGCAGCACCATCGACACGGCCTGCTTCTGCACCTTGATCGTCACGTTCGGCGCGATTTCGACGCTGAGGAAGGTATCGCCGACGTCGGTGACGCGGCCGGCGATGCCGCCGTTGGTCACGACCTCGTCGCCCTTGGCCAGCGCCTCGACCAGCGTGCGCTGCTCCTTGGCGCGTTTCATCTGTGGACGCAGCATGAAGAAATACATCGCCACGAACACCGCGCCGAACATGATCAGGCTCGGCCACGGACTCGGTTGTCCCGCCGCGCCCGCTGCCTGCGCGTAGGCGCTGGAAATGAAGAAATCCATCGTTTGACCCTTGTTGGAGGCCGCGCCGGAAGGCGCTGGCGGCTGGAGTTGATCTTGAATTATGGCATGGGATGGGGGGATGTGCATCCCGGACGGTTTGGCGCTTGTTTCGCGCCCCGGCGGGCTCTCGCCCGTCATTCCCGCACGCTCGTGGCGGGAATCCAGCGACTTTGCCTTCTTGCTCGTCATTCCAGCGCAAGCTGGAATCCATTTTGATCTCGCTTTGCTTTGATCTTTTGCGGACGCGTCCCTTCGCTTTTCCGCGCGCGTCCGGCGCGCGGGTTCCTTTCTCTTGCACAAGCAAGAGGAAGTGACCCGCGCGCGGGATGCGCGCGGAAAAGCGAATGGACGCGCCCGAAAAGAGGCCCAACGCTACGCAAAAAGCTGGATTCCAGCTTTCGCTGGAATGACGAGCAAGAAGCCAAAGTCGCTGGATTCCCGCAACGGGCGTGCTGGAACGTCGGGCAAGCGGCCGCCGGGGCGCGAAACAAGCGCCAGACCATCCGGG
>NZ_DASVOK010000085.1:0-13570 GCF_036383415.1 Rudaea sp.
GGGCGCGCGCGATCCGGGCCGGCTTGTCGCGCTGGCGAAGTGTCACGGCGCACGCCTGCGCATCGTCGGACTCGATGTAACTGACGAAGCGAGCATCTACGCCGCGGTCGACGAGGCATTGACCGCCTTCGGCCGCATCGATGTCGTCGTCAATCCCGCCGTCCGAGCCAATAGTGCAGCAAATGGGGAAATGAACGACGCGGATTTGCGCGCGCGGTTCGAAACGGATTTCTTCGGCTCCGCCGCTGTGGCTCATGCGGTCTTGCCGGTCCTGCGCGAGCAGCGCGGCGGACGCTTCGTGCAGATCGTCGCGCACGACAACGATGCGGACAACGCCGCCGAGCGGGCTGCGCAAGCGGCGCTCACGAGTTATCTCGAAGCGTTGGGCAGCGAAGCTGCCTGCGACGGCGTCGACGTCGACATCGTCGAACCCGGAGCGATGCTGGCCGAGACGATAGGGCGCGCGACCGCGGACGCGTCGCGCACGAAACCGTCTGCCCGCGTGGTGCGATTGCCCGCGCGACCGGAGGCGGCATAGGACCAATCATGGGCGCCGATCTGATTCCGCTTTCCAAGGTTTCGCGCCTGCGCATGCGCGAGCTGGGCATCGACGAGGCACGCGTGCTGCGGCTTGCCGGCATCGCACCGGAGATCTATCGCTCGCCGCGGCCGCGTTTCAGCACACGCCAGTTTTTCGCGCTGTGGCAGGCGATCGGCGAAGCGAGCGACGATCCGGCGCTCGGCCTGCGCATGGGCGAGCACAAGTCCGCCGAACATGCCGAAGTGATCCTGCTCGTCGCGCTTTACTCGGCCAATTTCCACGAAGCGATGGAAAAGATCGCGCGCTACAAGCGCCTGGTTTGCCCCGAGGAGATCACGGTCGAATATCGCGGTGCCGAAGCGGTCGCGCACTATCGCTGGACCGCGGCGGAGAACCACGCGCCGTCTACGCTGACCGATGCGATGTTCGCGTCTGCGCTGAACCTCGTTCGTCGCGGTACCGGCAAGGCCGCGATCACGCCACGCCGCGTGGAATTCACCCGGCGCCGGCCGGAGGATGCGCACGCGACGATGTACGCGGACTACTTCGGCTGCCCCGTACACTTCGGTGCGGCACGTGATCTGCTCGTCTGGAACCTCGCGACGATGCACGAGCCGTTCCTGACCCACAACGAGGATCTGATCGACCTGCTGCTGCCTGGCCTCGAAGCGGCGTTGCGCGACTATGCCCGGGCGCAGTCGCTCGCCGAGCAGGTCGGCGCGATCCTCGGCCGCAGCATGCACGGCGAGCGGCCGAGCGTCGAATCGGTCGCCAAGCAACTGCACATCAGTCCGCGCACCTTGCAGCGCCGCCTGGCCGACGAGGGCACGAGCTACCAGCAGCAGCTCGATCTCGTGCGCCAGCAGACCGCACGCCACCTGCTCGTTTCGACCGAGCTCGAAGCCGGCGAAATCGCCTTCTTCCTCGGCTTCGAGGAGATCAATTCCTTCACCCGCGCCTTCCATCACTGGGAAGGCACGACGCCGAACCGCTGGCGCGAGACGGCAAAGGCGTCGTAGCCGCTCGCGCGAATGTCGGTCAGGCTGGGCGGAAGCGCAGGTTCGCGCGGCTCAGTTGCGCAATCGAAGTGCAGCCCATCAGCTTCATGTCGCGTTCGAGTTCGATGCGCATCAGTTCGAGCGCGCGTTCCACGCCGGCCTGGCCTGCAGCGGCCAGCGGGAAAAGATAGTAGCGGCCGAGGCCGACCGCCTTGGCGCCGAGCGACAGCGCCTTGAGCACGTGCGTGCCGCGCTGCACGCCGCCGTCGATCATCACGTCGAGGCGGTCGCCGACCGCATCGACGATCTCGGCGAGCTGGTCGAACGCCGTGCGTGAGCCGTCGAGCTGGCGGCCGCCGTGGTTCGACAGCACGATGCCAGTGCAGCCGATGTCGGCCGCGCGCTTCGCGTCGGCCACCGACATGATGCCTTTAAGGCAGAACTGGCCGCCCCATTCGCTCGCCATCTGCGCCACGTCGTCCCAGTTCATCGTCGGATCGAGCAAGTCGGTGAAGTATTTGCTGATCGACATCGCGCCGCCGCCCATGTCGACGTGCTCGTCGAGCTGCGGCAGCTTGAATCTTTCGTGGGTCACGTAGTTGATGCCCCATGCGGGCTTGAGCGCGAACTGGAGCATGCCGCCCAGGGTGAGCTTGAACGGAATCGAGAAGCCCGTGCGCTTGTCGCGCTCGCGGTTGCCGCCGGTAATCGAATCCACGGTCAGCATCATCACCTCGATGCCGGCAGCCTTGGCGCGATCCAGCATCGCGCGGTTGAGGCCGCGATCCTTGTGGAAGTAGAACTGGTAGCAAGCGGGCGCGCCGCCGCTAAGCTGGCGCGCTTCCTCCAGGCTCACCGTGCCGAGCGAGGAGACGCCGAACATCGTGCCGTAGCGGCCGGTCGCTGTCGCGACCGCGCGCTCGCCCTGATGATGAAACAAACGCTGCAGCGCAGTCGGCGAGCAGTACACCGGCAGCGCGAGTTTCTGCCCCATCACGGTTACCGAGAGGTCGACGTTCTCGACGCCGCGCAGCACGTTCGGCACCAGATCGCACTGCTCGAAACTCGCGGTATTGCGCCGATAGGTCACTTCGTCTTCGGCCGCGCCATCGATGTAGTTGAAGATCGGGCCGGGCAGCCTGTGCTGCGCCATGCGGCGGAAGTCGTGGAAGTTGTGGCAATCACGCAGGCGCATGCGAGGAGTCCCCGGTGGGCTTGGCCGAACGTCGCGGATTATTCCCGAGAATGCGCTTGCGCGTCGATGCGCAGCGCCGGAAACGCGTCGTGCAGGTCGAGCACGCGACCACAATGCTCGGCGTTGTAGCCGGGCAGGGCATTGGCGATCTTGCGGAATTCGTTGCTGCGCAGGATCGCGAGCACGCGGTCCAGCACCGGCGTTTCGTAGACGGCGCGCGGACAGAGGAAGAAGTAGCGCTCGTGCAGGATCGGGATGTAGTCGAGGCCGAATTGCTGCGCCGGCGTCTCCAGGCCGAAGCCTGCATCGGCCATGTTGCTTGCGATGAACGCGGCAACGGCGGCGTGGGTGAATTCGACGTTGTCGTAGCCGTGGATCGCGCTGCCGTCGATCTTCTCCCGGGCGAGCACGAGGTCGAGCAGCGCGCGCGTGGCCGAATCGTGCTGGCGGTTGACGAAGCGCACGCCGCGGCGGGTGAGGTCGCGCATGCGATGGATGTTCTTCGGATTGCCGCGCGCGACCATGATGCCCTGGCGGCGCGAGACCAGGTCGATGACGACGAAGTCGCCGTATTTCAGCAATGGCGCATACAGTTGCAGCATCGGCGCTTCGAATTCGCCGATCGGCACATGCAGCCCGGCCAGGTCGCAACTGTCGCGCACGAGCGAGGCGAGCACGTCCATGCTGCTGCGGTATTTGACGTCGGTGGCGATCTGGCGCCGATTCATGAAATGGTGCAGCGATTCGACCGCGAAGCCGTGCGTGGCATGGACGCGCAGGACGCGCTCACTCGGCACGAACGCGTGCTCGAACTCGACTTCGATCTCCGACGACAGGCTGTCGAGCAGCGGTGACAGGCGCGCGGCGATGCGCCTGTCGGCCCAGACGAGTTTTTCGCCGAGCGGGGTCAGGCTCGCACCGGTGCCGCGACGACTTTTGACGAGGCTGGCGCCAAGCGTTTTTTCGCCCTCGCGCAGCATGCCCCAAGCGTAACGGTAGGAGAGTCGCGCGCGTGCGCAGGCGCCGGCGAGGCTGCCGGTCTCGTGGATGTTCACGAGCAATTCGATCAGGCGCGACAACGCCGGCTCGCCGCTCGGCGCCTGCACCTGCCAATGCGGCTTGATCGTGACTTTGAACATCTACGCTGCTCCGCACAACAAATAGGCTTTTCAAAGCATATTCTGCCCCAGGGCACTCCGCTATGGTGCAAAAACGTGACAGGTGCCAATCGTGGCGAACGCGGACCTGATCCGTATCGACAAGCCACTAAAGTGGCGCAACGGGAGGGGAAATGGCTAGCGCAACAGACGCAATTCCGAGCAGTCCTTACAACCTGCTCGACAAGGAACACACCGTAGCCAGCGAAACCTACAACCGCTGGCTCATCATTCCGGCTGCGTTGTGCATACATTTGTGCATCGGCATGGCCTACGGTTTTTCGGTGTTCTGGCTGCCGATGAGCAAGCTGATTACCGATGCGGATCCGGCGGCATGCGCGAATCTCGGATTTCTCTCTGCGCTGACCACGACGACGTGCAACTGGACGGTGCCGCAAGTTACGGAGATTTTCGAAGTCTTCATCATCATGCTCGGCATCTCCGCCGCGATCTGGGGCGGCTGGCTCGAACATGTCGGCCCGCGTCGGGCCGGTTTTTACGCCGCACTGTGCTGGGGTGGCGGCCTGCTCGTCGCCGGCCTCGGCGTTTACGTTCACCAGCTCTGGATCGTCTATCTCGCCGCGATATTCGGCGGCGTCGGCCAAGGACTCGGCTACATCACCCCGGTATCGACGCTGATCAAATGGTTTCCCGATCGGCGTGGCATGGCGACCGGCTTCGCGATCATGGGTTATGGCGGTGGCGCCATGATCGGCGCTCCTCTGGCCGTCTGGCTGATGAAGCATTTCTCCGAGTCCGGTCCGCACAGCGTCGGGCCGACGCTGATCACGATGGGCGTCATCTATTTCATCGTCATGAGCATCGGCGCGTTCGGTTTCCGCGTCATCCCGAGCGGCTGGCGTCCCGCCGGTTGGGCGCCTCCGCCGGTCGACAAGGCGCATGCGATGATCACGCGCGGCCACGTGCATTTGAATATGGCGTGGAAGACGCCGCAGTTCTGGTTGCTGTGGACGGTGCTGTTCCTCAACGTGACGGCGGGCATCGCCGTGCTCTCGATGGCCAGTCCGATGTTCCAGGACATCTTCGGCGCGAAGCTGCTCGGCGGTACCGGTGGCGGCACGCTCAGCGCCGAACAGAAGGCGGCGATCGTCGCGGCCGCAGCGGGTCTGGTCGGACTCATCAGCATGTTCAACAGCCTCGGCCGCCTCGGCTGGGCGTCGCTGTCCGACAAGATCGGCCGCAAGATGACCTACGTCGTCTTCTTCGTGCTCGGCATCGTCTTGTACTGCTCGCTGCCGACGTTCGGTCACCTGGGTCTGGCTGCGCCTTTCGTTCTGGCGGTCTGCATCATCCTGTCGATGTATGGCGGCGGCTTTGCGACCGTTCCGGCGTATCTCGCCGACCTGTTCGGTACGCAGATGGTCGGTGCGATCCACGGTCGCCTGCTGACAGCGTGGTCGGCGGCGGGTCTGGTTGGCCCCGTGGTCATCGCGGAACTGCGAGAAATCCAGCTGCGCGCCGGCGTGCCGAAGGATCTCGTCTATGACCGCACGCTCTACATCATGGCCGGCCTTCTGTTGTGCGGGTTGATCGCCAATCTTCTGATCCGCCCGGTGCGCCAATCGGCCTTCATGACTGACGAGGAACTGGCCAAGGAGAAGGCGCTTGCGCACGAAAGCACGGTCAGTGCCGGCGCCGAGACGGCCGCGCGCGGCGAGTTCGGCATTCGTGGCGTGCTTGCATGGCTGGGAATCGGGATTCCGTTCCTGATCGGCGTATGGATCGCGTTGTCGAAGGCCGCAGTATTGTTCTTCTAGTTGAGATGAAGTTGCCGCAACGGCCGCAGGGCGGCGGCCCGGAATGCAATATTGATCGCAAGGCGAGCTTATGAAGCCAGCAAAAATCAACGTGGTCGTCGACGGCGCGAAGCGCAGTGTCGCGGATATGCCGGTGCCGATGCGCGACGCGGTGAAGCGCGCGATCGAGGCGAACCGGACCCGACCCGGTGCGCTGCTGCCGATCCTGCATGCCGTGCAGGATGCGCTCGGTTACGTGCCGCCGGAATCGCTCGCGTTGATTGCGCGCGAGCTGAACCTCACGCGCGCGGAAGTGCATGGCGTGGTCACGTTCTACCACCACTTCCGCAGCGCGCCGCCCGGGCGCGTGGTCGTGCAGATCTGCCGCGCCGAGGCCTGTCAGGCGCTCGGCGCGCGCGCGCTCGAGGCGCATGCGAAGAAGATGCTTGGCATCGATTTCCACGAAACGACGGGCGACGGCGCGATCACGCTCGAACCGGTGTACTGCCTCGGCAACTGCGGCTGCGGGCCGTCGCTGCTGATCGGCGACGACGAGTTGCATGCGCGCGTGACACCGGCCGTGTTCGACGAGTTGGTGAAGACGGCGAGGGTGGCCACATGAGTGCGGTGAAGATATTCGTGCCGCGCGACGCGACCGCATTGGCGTTGGGTGCCGAGGCGACCGCGCGCGCGATTGTCGACGAGGCGAAGAAGCGCGGCGTCGAAATCGAGCTCGTGCGCAACGGTTCGCGCGGCATGTTCTGGCTCGAGCCGCTGGTTGAAGTGGCAACGTCGAATGGCCGCATCGCATATGGCCCGGTCAAAGCGGGCGATGTGGCCGCGCTGTTCGACGCGGACTTTCTCCACGGCGGCACACATGCGCTGCGCATCGGCGCGGTCGAGGATCAGCCCTGGTTCAAGAGCCAGAACCGCCTCTGTTTCGCGCGCGTCGGCATCACCGATCCGCTCAGCGTAGACGACTACGTTGCGCACGGCGGCTACGCCGGCTTGCGCAACGCGCTGCCGATGGCCGGCGCCGACATCGTCAAGGCGGTCACCGATTCGGGTCTGCGCGGCCGCGGCGGTGCCGCGTTTCCGACCGGCATCAAGTGGCGGACTGTATTGGACGCGCCGAACGGCGCGTCTGCCGTGCTCGGCGTCCAGGCCGAGCAGAAATACATCGTCTGCAACGCCGACGAAGGCGACTCGGGCACGTTCTCCGACCGCATGCTCATGGAAGGCGATCCGTTGTGCCTCGTCGAAGGCATGGCGATTGCCGGCGTTGCTGTCGGGGCGACGCAGGGCTACATCTATCTGCGCAGCGAATACCCGCATGCGTATCGTGCGCTGAACGCGGCGATCGCGAATGCCTATGCCGCCGGCTGGCTCGGCAAGAACATCCGCGGCAGCGAGGTGAGCTTCGATCTCGAAGTGCGCCTCGGTGCCGGCGCCTACATCTGCGGCGAGGAAACATCCTTGCTCGACAGCCTCGAAGGCAAGCGCGGCCAGGTGCGCTTCAAGCCGCCGCTGCCGGCGATCAAGGGCCTGTTCGGCAAGCCGACCGTGATCAACAACGTGATCTCGTTCGCCTCGGTGCCGATCATTCTGGAGAAGGGCGCCGAGTTCTATCGCGACTACGGTGTCGGCCGCTCACGCGGCACGCTGCCGATCCAGCTTGCCGGGAACCTCAAGCGCACCGGACTGGTCGAAAAAGCATTCGGCGTGACCTTGCGCGAATTGCTTTACGACTACGGCGGTGGCTCGTTGAGCGGCCGCCCGATCCGCGCGGTGCAGGTCGGCGGTCCACTCGGAGCCTATATGCCCGAATCGCAATTCGACACCGTGCTCGACTACGAAGCCTTCGCCGCGGTCGGCGCGATGCTTGGCCACGGCGGCATCGTCGCCTTCGACGACACCGTCGACATGCTTGAGCAGGCGCGCTACGCGATGGAATTCTGCGCGGCGGAATCCTGCGGCAAGTGCACGCCGTGCCGGATCGGCTCGACGCGCGGCGTGGAGTTGATCGATCGCATCCGCGCGAACATCGAGCGTGACAAGAATCTCGCGACGCTCGACGACCTGTGCAACACGATGCGGTTCGGTTCATTGTGCGCGCTCGGCGGGTTGACGCCCGATCCGGTGGTCAGCGCGTTGAAACATTTTGCGGAAGATTTTGTTTGATAATTTTGCTCGCCATTCCGGCTTCGCTGGAATTACGGAAGCTTGGAGGAAATCATGCTATCCATCGTCGAACTCGATTTCGGTACGCCCAAGTCCAAGGCCACGCAACAGGTGACGCTGACGATCGACGGGCGTGAAGTCAGCGTGCCGGCAGGCACCTCGGTACTGCGCGCGGCGAGCGAGGCGGGCATCCAGATTCCCAAGCTCTGCGCGACCGAACTGCTCGATGCGTTCGGCTCGTGCCGGCTCTGCCTCGTGCAGATCGATGGCATGCGCGGCTATCCGGCCTCGTGCACGACGCCAGTTGCCGCGGGCATGAAGGTGACGACGCAGAACGCGAAGCTCGCCGACATCCGTCGCGGTGTCATGGAACTGTACATCTCCGACCATCCGCTCGACTGCCTGACGTGCCCGGCGAACGGCCATTGCGAACTGCAGGACATGGCCGGCGCGGTCGGTCTGCGCGAGGTGCGTTACGGTTACGAAGAGGGCGCGAATCACGTCTACAAGAAAAAGGACGGAGTTGCGAATCCATTGTTCGCAGCGAAGGATGAATCGAATCCGTACTTCACCTTCGATCCGTCCAAGTGCATCGTCTGCTCGCGCTGCGTGCGCGCCTGCGACGAACAGCAGGGCACGCTCGCGCTGACCATCCAGGGGCGCGGCTTCGATTCCAAGGTTGCTGCGAGCCAGAACGTCGACTTCATGGATTCCGAATGTGTCTCCTGTGGTGCCTGCGTGCAGGCCTGCCCGACCGCAACGCTGAGCGAAAAGTCGCTGATTGCCAAGGGCCAGGCCGAACACAGCGTGACCACGACCTGTGCCTACTGCGGCGTCGGCTGCTCGTTCCGTGCCGAGATGCGCGGCGAGGAGGTCGTGCGCATGGTGCCGAACAAAGACGGTCGCGCGAACCACGGCCACTCCTGCGTCAAGGGCCGCTTCGCGATCGGTTATGCGACGCACAAGGATCGCATTCTCAAGCCGATGATCCGCGCGAAGATTTCCGATCCGTGGCGCGAGGTGTCGTGGGAGGAGGCGATCAACCACGCCGCGTCCGAGTTCAAACGCATCCAGGCGAAGTACGGCCGCGATGCGATCGGCGGCATCACTTCATCGCGCTGCACGAATGAGGAAACCTATCTCGTGCAGAAACTCGTGCGCGCCGGTTTCGGCAACAACAACGTCGACACCTGCGCGCGCGTCTGCCACTCACCGACCGGCTACGGCCTGAAGCAGACGCTCGGCGAATCGGCCGGCACGCAGGATTTCGACTCGGTCATGCAGGCCGATGTCATCGTGGTCATCGGTGCAAATCCGACCGACGGCCATCCGGTATTTGCATCGCAGATGAAGCGGCGCCTGCGCCAGGGTGCGAAGCTCATCGTCGCCGATCCGCGCCAGATTGACGTGGTGCGCTCGCCGCACATCCAGGCCGACTATCACCTGAAGCTCAAACCCGGCACCAACGTCGCGCTGGTGACCGCGCTCGCGCACGTCATCGCGACCGAAGGCCTGATCGACGAGACCTTCGTGCGCGCGCGCTGCGAAATCGATGCGTTCGAGAAGTGGCGTACCTTCGTCAGCGAGTCGCGTCAATCGCCCGAGGCGACGGAAAGCATCACCGGCGTGCCAGCCGCGCTCGTGCGCGGCGCAGCGCGCCTGTACGCGAAGGCCGGCAACGGCGCGATCTACTACGGCCTCGGCGTGACCGAGCACTCGCAGGGATCGACCACGGTCATGGGTATCGCCAACCTCGCGATGGCGACCGGCAACATCGGCCGCGAAGGCGTTGGCGTCAACCCGTTGCGCGGCCAGAACAACGTGCAGGGCTCGTGCGACATGGGTTCGTTCCCGCATGAGTTCCCTGGTTACCGCCACGTCAGCGACGACGCGACGCGCACGCTGTTCGAGAAGAGCTGGGGCGTGCATCTGCACGACGAGCCGGGCCTGCGCATCCCGAACATGTTCGAGGCAGCGCTCGACGGCGAGTTCAAGGGCTTGTACATCGAAGGCGAGGACATCGCCCAGTCCGACCCGAACACACAGCACGTGACCGCGTCGCTCACGGCTATGGAATGCGTCATCGTGCAGGATCTGTTCCTCAACGAGACGGCGAAATTCGCGCACGTGTTTCTGCCCGGCTCGACCTTCCTCGAGAAGGACGGCACGTTCACGAATGCCGAGCGCCGCATCTCGCTCGTGCGCCAGGTCATGCGGCCGAAGAACGGCTATGCCGACTGGGAAATCACCCAGTTGCTGTCGAACGCGATGGGTTATGCCATGAACTACGCGCACCCGTCCGAGATCATGGACGAAATCGCGCGCCTGACGCCGACGTTCCACGGCGTCAGCTTCAAGAAGATCGACGAACTCGGCAGCATCCAGTGGCCGTGCAACGAACAGGCGCCACTTGGCACGCCGACGATGCACGTGCACGAATTCGTGCGCGGCAAAGGCCGCTTCATGCTGACCGAATACGTGCCGACCGCGGAAAAGGTCAATGCGAAATATCCGTTGATCCTGACCACGGGCCGCATCCTCAGCCAGTACAACGTCGGCGCACAGACGCGGCGCACGCCGAACAGCATGTGGCACAGCGAGGATCGCCTCGAACTGCATCCGCAGGACGCCGAGGATCGCGGCATTGCCGAGGGCGACTGGGTCGGCATCGAGAGCCGCGCCGGCCAGACCGTGTTGCGTGCGACGATCAGCGAGCGCATGCAGCCTGGCGTGGTCTACACGACATTCCATTTCCCGTTCTCGGGGGCGAACGTGATCACGACCGACAACTCCGACTGGGCGACGAACTGCCCCGAGTACAAGGTCACCGCGGTGCAGATCACGCGCGTGAACCAGCCGTCGGACTGGCAGGAACGCTATCGCGCCTTCAGCGAGAAGCAGCAGGAACTCTTGCAGGAAGCGGTGGCGGCAAAGTGATGCACTGAATGGCTATGGTGCCCAAAATTCCGGATCCGGCCGCACTGCCGCGCGGCGCCGTCGCGCGCGAGGTCGAGCGCCATCGCGACGGCGGCGTCGCACGCGTGCGCGACGCAGTCGCTGAGGAGATGCCGATCGCCTTCGTCTACAACGATCGCCCGCATGCGGTGATGATGGCGACGCCATCCGATCTCGAGGACTTCGCGCTCGGCTTCAGCCTGAGCGAGGCGATCATCGACGACGCCGCGCAGTTCGGCGAAGTCGAAGTCGTCGAGGCGCTGGCCGGCATCGAACTGCGCATCGCGATTGCCGAGGAGAAGGCGGCCAAGCTCGAAGACCGCGTGCGCGAACTGACCGGTCGCACCGGCTGCGGACTCTGCGGTGCGCAGACCCTCGACGCGGCCGTGCGCCATCCGCCCGCGGTGGCCGCCGCGCCCGACGTGAGCGAGACGGCATTGCAGCGCGCGCTGGCCGAGATGCAGGCGTTACAGGTCGTCACTGTCGCGACCGGCGCCGCGCACGCCGCGGCCTGGGCCGATCTCGACGGGCACATCGTGCTGCTGCGCGAGGACGTCGGCCGCCACAACGCGCTCGACAAGCTCATCGGTGCGATGCAGCGTGCCGGCATCGATCCGCGCTCGGGCTTTCTCATCGTCACCAGCCGCGCGAGCTACGAGCTCGTGATGAAGGCGGCGACGGTCGGCATCGGCTTTCTCGCCGCGGTTTCGGCGCCGACCGCGCTCGCGATCGCGCTGGCCAAGGAAACGAACCTCAGCCTGATCGGTTTCGCGCGCGCCGACGGCTGCGTCGTCTACGCGCATGGCGAACGCTTCATCGCCGACACATCAACAACTGCAGGAGTCCGACGTGGAAAGCCGCCCGCCGTTGCCGCCGTTTGACGAAGACTCCGCACGCAGGAAAGTGCAGGCGGCCGAAGACGCGTGGAACTCGCGCGATCCCGAACGCGTCTCGCTTGCCTACACACCGGATTCGGAATGGCGCAACCGCAGCGAGTTCTTTTCCGGTCGCGCCGCGATCGTCGAATTCCTCACGCGCAAGTGGCAGCGCGAACTCGACTACCGCCTGCGCAAGGAATTGTGGGCGTTCACCGATAATCGCATCGGCGTGCGTTTCGAATACGAATTCCACGACGATGCGGGGCAGTGGTATCGCGCCTACGGCAACGAGATGTGGGAGTTCGCGCCGAACGGCCTGATGCAGCGGCGCTACGCCAGCATCAACGACCTGCCGATCGCCGAACACGAACGCAAATTCCGCTGGGAGCGCAAGGCATGAGCGATACGGAGCACTATCACCACGATCCCGTGGCGCAACTGGTCAAGATGGCCAACGACATCGCCGACTATTTCCGCTCCGAACCGGACCGCGAGATCGCGATCGCTGGCATGGTCAGTCACATCACGCGTTTCTGGGAACCGCGCATGCGCAAGAAGATGCTCGCGTATTTCGCAGAGAACAAGGGCGAGGGACTCAACGAACTGGCCGCGGCGGCCGTCGCCCGGCTGGCGGAGCGGCAACGCACCGCGGCGTGAACGCATCGGCGGCTATCGCGGCCGGCGTCGCGTAGAATCCCGCCATGCCGACGTTTCCTCGCAACGACGCCAAGCTCTGGTATGCGCGCATCGCGGCGGCGGTTGCGTGGGCTGCGCTGCTGCTGCAGCTCTGGCTTTCGATCGAACTTGCGCACACGAACGGGCGTGGTACGTGGCACGGCGTCTGGACGTATTTCTCCTTTTTCACGATCCTGACCAACCTGCTCGCCGCAGCGGCGTTGGCTGCGGCGGCGTTGCGCCGATCCGCGAGCGCCCTGGTTTCGCCCGGCATCGTGACCGGCATCGCCGCGAGCATCGTTCTCGTCGGCATCGCCTACAACCTGCTGTTGCGCAACACCTGGAATCCGCAGGGCCTGCAACTGCTCGCTGACGTGCTGCTGCACGACATTGATCCGCTGCTGTTCCTCGGCTGGTGGTGGCTGGCCGCGTCGACGCAGCCGTTGCGCTACGCGGAAATCATTCGCTGGGCCGGGTATCCGGTTGCGTATTTCGCCTACGCGATGGCGCGCGGCGCGCTCGACGGGTTTTATCCGTATCCGTTCATCGACGTGCCGACGCTGGGCGTGGGGCGAGTGGTCGTCAATGCGCTGGCGATCCTGATCGCGTTTGCCGCGATCGCCGCACTGCTCGTCGCGATCGCACGGAGCAGGGCGCGACGCTGAGAGGTTGCCGGCACAGGGCCTTTGCGACGATTGTCCGCTCCCGGCAGGACAGGTTAAAGTGCCGACCGGACCTGGGGGAGAACTTGCATGACGCAACAACCGCCGCCGCTGCCGCCCGTCAATCCCTATGCCGCGCCGACTGCGCGCGTATCGGATATCGTCGATGACCAGGAGTTCGTGCTCGCCGACCGCGGCACCCGCTTGGGTGCGGTGATCATCGACGGCATGTTGTTCGGCGTCCTCGCCATGATCATGGTCTTTGGTTTCCTTGGAGCATCGGGTGCTCTCTCCACACTTGGCGGCCGCGCTGGTGTCAGTGGCGAGCCGAGTACTGCGGGCCTGATCGTCGGCGGTATCGCGGCCATCGCCCTGATCGCGCTCACCGTGATCAATTTCGTCTGGTTGCACCAGACCGGCCAATCCGTGGCCAAGCGCTGGCTCAAGATTCGCATCGTGCGCAGTGACGGCAGCCGTTGCGGGCTGACCCGGGTCATTTTCCTGCGCGTGCTGCCGCTTGCGTTTGCCGCGGGACTGCTGAATCTGCTGCCGCCGCTTGGTTCACTTCTGC
>NZ_DASVOK010000086.1:0-1845 GCF_036383415.1 Rudaea sp.
CATCCGACCGAAGCCTGGCGCGAACTGCTCGTGCAACTTGCCGATGCGCCGCTCGGCGACGTCGCCAAGCACTTCAAACCGCCCGCGCCCGACCAGCGCCGCGGCCGTTTCAACGACCAGCCGTTCACGGTCGCAGGGCAAGTCGTGTCGATGCGCAACCGCGGCGACACGATGGCCTTCGTCCAGCTCGAGGACTGGTCGGGCCGCATCGAGGTCAGCCTGTTCCGCGAAGTGTTCACCGAGTACCGCGCGCTGCTCACGCGCGATGCATTCCTCGTCGTCGAAGGCGGCCTCTCGGTCGACGAATTCAACGGCGGCTTCCAACTGCGCGCGCGGCGCGTGTCGACACTCGACGAAGCGCTCGCGCGCCAGGCGCGCCTGCTGCGCGTCAAGCTCAACGGCGTCGATGCCGGTTTCGCCGCGAAGCTGCAACAGGTCATCGCCGGCCATCGCGGCGGCAAGACACCGCTGCGCCTGAGCTACGCCAACAAGCTCGGCCGCGGCGAACTCGAACTCGGCAACGCCTTCCGCGTGCGCGCCAGCGCCGACCTCAAGCGCAGCCTCGAAGCACTGCCGGGCGTGCTGTCGACCGAAATGCTGCTGAGCAAGCTAAGCCCGGACGGTTGAGCGCCCAAGGCGCATCGGCCAGGCTTGCCGAGATCGCGGCTTCGCTATGCCTCTCGCTGCGACCGCGCCGGCAACTCCTCCGCGCATGCACGAAACTGACTGGTCTCATCGCGAAAGTGCGCGACACGATGACGAAACTGATCCAGGTATCGGCTGTCCGGACGGTGTCGTGCGAGCCAGGTTGCCAGGGTCGGCGTGTAGGGTTGGACGTACTCGGCCTCGCCAAGGATTGCCATGGGCACTTTCCAGTCGGAGTCCGCATGCAGGAAACGACTGCCGTAGGTGGCGTATCCATACGATTCGAACAGTTCGACCCACTCGGGCTTGCAGGTCAGCACGCCGAGCCGACAGTCCTTGACCAGGCCCAACTGGAATCCGGTGAAGCACAAGGCCGGAGTGATGCGGGCACCGAGCGGCCCGGGCGCGACCATCAGCCGCGAGAGATAGACGATGCTGGGCGGGTCGGCAAAATCGAATGTCTCCAACTTCAGGTAGTCCGGTGCACATTCGTAGGGAGGCGAAAAAATCTCGACTCTTACCGTACCCGCGATCTCGCCGTTTTCCTCGACCCAGAACACGGTGGAATTCGCCCGCCGATCCGCGGGATCGATCAATGTCCGCTCGGCGTGGTCCGCATCCGCTGCAGGCTCGCCTTTTTCCGCAACATGGATTCGATAGCGAAACTCGCCCACGCGCCTCAGATCGACGGGACCGACGACTACCCTCACGCCCAGTGTGTTCATCTGCATTCTCCTGCGTCATCCGCAACCGATACGATCACGAGCCTTGCATTGCGTGTTCAACGAACATCGATTCGCGTCTTCTTCCTCGTCCAGCCAGCACTTCAAACGCACGCTTCGCAATCTCGAGGTTGAAGAAATGCTCAAGTGTCGAAGAACGCGTGCGTCGGCTACACGGAGAGGAAAACGCGCGCTCTGTCTCATCAGTGGACTACGAATTGCGTGTGCGCTGATTACATGAGACATCGATCCCGGCGTCGCCCTCCCGCTGTGGAGGAGTCGGAAACGGGCGCCCTGCCGCCTGTCCGCGCCGCAGCCAGGAAACCGGGCAGCCGGCCTTGCGCTATAATCCGCCGCCTTGCGCGTCGAAGCGCCCCGCATTGCAATACATGAACCCGAACTTCCTCGATTTCGAACAGCCCATCGCCGAACTGGATGCGAAGATCGCCGAACTGCGCGCCGCCAGCCACGGCCAGGC
>NZ_DASVOK010000087.1:0-8403 GCF_036383415.1 Rudaea sp.
TCCACTCGTCCTGCGGACGAGCGTCTTACTTTCTCTGCTCGTGCAGAGAAAGTAAGCAAAGAGACACGCCCCAGAGCATTGCGCCTTTCGGGCATCCTGCCCGAAAGGTCCGCGTCAGCGGCCGGGTTCCGCTGACAGCACATCCGTGTGCTGGCAGCGGAATGAGCGCGATCCATCGCGCTCACCCTGCGGGCGTTTCCGACCGCTGCCGCCGCAATGCAATGGGGACCCGGAAAAGCCAAAGCAGCGCGCTCCTGCGCGCACAAGCTGGCGCTGCACGACATTGCTTTTGATCTGGCTCGTGATCTTCGGGTCCCCGTTTGCCGCGGCGAGGGCAGGACGAATCAGCCCGCAGGGTCGGCGCGATGGATCGCGCCGATTCCGCTATTGCACATGGATGTGCGTTCAACGAACCCTGGCCTGTCCTCGCGCACCCGGAGCGCGAAGCGCGCAGGGCGCGGCATCCGGGGTGTGTTCTCTTTGGTTACTTTCTCTTGCACAAGCAAGAGAAAGTAACCCGCGCGCTGGACGCGCGCGGAAAGGCGAAGGGATGCGCCCTCAAAAGGATCAAAAGCAGAGACACTGGATTCCGGCTTGACCAGCCCTTCGGCTGTTGAAAGCCGCCGGAATGACGAGCTAACGCTGATGAGTGATCAGGCCCGCTGTGCCGGCGAGCGCAAGCCGAACTGCATCAGCAACCCAATCACCACAAACAATGCTCCCGCGCTCAGCGCCAGCGACCAGTGAATACCGATGCGCGCGCCAGCAAGTCCGACGGTGATGCCGCTGAACATACGCATGCCCATCGCGAACATGCTGTAGACGCCGATTGCGCGGCCGCGCATCTCGGCAGGCGCTTCGAGTTGCACCAGCGTCTGCGCCATCGAGTTGAACGAGAGTTCGACGAAGCCGGCGACGAACAGCACGACCAGCGCGAATGGATAACTCGACGTCAGCGCGAAACTGCCGAGCGCGACGCACCAGATCATCGCGAGCACGCAGGCCGTTTGCGCGCGCGGCTGCAGCAGGCCGCGGCTCTCGAGGACGAAGCCGGCGGTCAGCGCGCCGGCGGCGTCGGCGCCGAGCAGCATGCTGTAGAAGAAGTCCGCCTTGCCTTGGCCGAGGTCGTGGGCAAAGCCCGGCATCTGCGCCTGGTAGGCGTTGCCGACGAACAACGAGGCGCAACCGGCGAGCACAGTCATCGCGAGAATCACGCGATGGTGCGCGATTTCCTGCATCGCGCGCCAGATGTCGCCGAGGTTGCGCACCGCGCGCGACGCGACCGCAACACCGGCTGCGCGGAACTTCGGCCCGTACGGAGCGACCGCAAGCCAGAGGATGAACGGCAGATACAGCGTCGCATTGACGAAGATGCCGAGGTTCGGGCCGAGCCAGAGCAGCAGCGCGCCGCCGACACCGGGGCCCATCAGCATGCCGAGCTGGCGCGCGGTCGCGTTGAGGCGCACCGCGCTCTGCAGATGCTCGCGTCCGACGATATCGTGCAGCAGCAATTGCGACGGCGGTCCCCAGAGCACGCCGGCCATGCCGTGCACGATCAGCAGCGCGGCGGCGTGCCAGATCTGCAGCGCTCCGGTGATGAACAGCACGCCCCAGGTGATCGACACGCCCATGAACAAGGCCATGCCGAGCTGGATCATGCGACGTGGATCGAAGCGGTCGGCGAGCGCGCCCGAGTACACCGAAAACAGCAGGAACGGCAACCAATGCGACACGACGGCGAAGCCGCCGAGCGCAGGCGAATGGAACTTGCCGAAGATCACCCAGTAGCTGATCACGTGCTCGATGTTATCGGCCATCATCGCCAGCGCCGAGAGCAGGAAGTAGGCGCGGAATCCGGGATGGCGTAGAGCCGCGAACGCGACGTGCGGTGCGGCGGCGGAAGCTGACGACAAGGGAATGTCCTGCGGAAGATCGAGCGCGGATTATAGTCCGCGGCACTCGTGCGATCACCGACGTGGAATTTCTTTCATTCGTGCGCGCGGTTGAATTCAAACGCGCCCGCGGGCAATGATTCCGCTTCGCCGAGCAAACGATGCCATGAACCTCACCACCCACTCCTTCTCCGCGAAGACGGTGCGACGCGCGCTCAACTTCTGGCCGCCGTTCCTGTTCGGCGGCATGCGCGTGCTCGAATGGAGCGCCGACTGGCGCCACGCGCGAGTGCGCATGAAACTCGCCTGGTACAACCGCAACTTCGTCGGCACCCAGTTCGGCGGCAACCTGTTCGCGATGACCGACCCATTCTGGATGATCATGACGATGCAGGCGCTCGGCCGCGACTACGTCGTCTGGGACAAGGCCGGCGCCATCGAATTCGTCGCGCCGGGACGCGAAGCGGTCTACGCCGAATTCCAGCTCGACGACGCCGTGCTCGACGAGATCCGCGCCGCGACTGCCAGCGGCGAGAAATACCTGCGCTGGTTCGACGTCGAGGTGAAGACCGTCGCCGGCGAAGTGGTTGCACGCGTGCGCAAGCAGATCTACGTACGACGCAAGCGCGACAAGTAGAATGGCCGCACCACTTCGGATCGTCCCCGTACATGCTCAGGAAACTCGCGAGGCTGTTGCCGCAGAACGGGCGTAATCGCCTGCGTGCATGGCAACTCAAAAGTCTGGCCGCGTGGCATGGCAGGCACGATTCGAATGTTCCGTCCACGGCCGAATCAACAGATATAGAACGCGATTGCCGGTTCTGCGCTGCGGCTCGCGTCCGTCATCACATCGTCGGAAACGTCGCACCGACTCACCCCGGACCGTTCGAACACGAGGACTATCGGCTGCTCCGCTGCTCCCTCTGCGACGTTGTCTATCTCGACCCACAGCCGAGCGATCGCGACCTGCAGACCCTCTACCAGGACTCCGTCCAGTTCAGCGACAAGACGTACTCCGATGACGCAGCGGCCCTGCGCGTGCTCGATTCGTACGCTCGTCGCATCGACCGGCTGGGGCTCGTCCCCGCGGCCGTGCAATCCATTCTCGAAGTAGGCGCCGGCCTCGCCTGGGTTGCGCGCGCCTGCAAGCAGCGAAGTCCCCGCGTGCACACGGTGGCGCAGGATATCAGTGCGGAATGTGCGGCGGCGTGCCCGTGGGTCGACGAGTACGTCGTCGGCACGATCCAGGTCGTATCCCGCGAACCGCGTTTTGCGCTCGCATCGATGACACACGTGATCGAACACCTGACCGATCCTGCCGCCATGCTCGTCGAGTTGGAGGCACGCATGTTGCGCGGAGGCTGCATCTACATCACTGCTCCGCACCGCCCGCCGCTGTGGAAGCCGTGCGACGGCATCCGCTCGTGGCTGCGCTACAGCTATCTGCATGTACCGGCGCACATCGCCTATCTGTCGCAGACCTGGCTGCGCCAGGCGGCAATGAAGGCGCGATTGGAGCTCGTGCACTGGGACGAAACGCACGACGGCCATCAGGTATTCGAGGCGGTGTTGCGCAAACCCTGAGCTGCGGGAGACTCTGCAGTGTGTGCCATGCGCCGCGACGCTCCGGCCGCTATGATGCACCTCCCCGATCTGTCGCCGAACCCATGCCCCGCCTGTACCTGCAACGCTACCTGATCACCGGCCTGCTCACTTTCATTCCGCTGTGGCTGACCTGGCTGGTGTTCGCCTTCATCGTCAGCGTGCTCTCGCGCGTCGGCGCGCCGGCTGTCACGGCGACGTTCGCGCTGATCAGCGCGATCTTTCCGGCCGCAGCCGAGTGGCTGGGCCAGGAATGGTTTCGTTCTATCGTTGCCTTCGTCGGCACGATCGTCGCGCTCTACCTGCTCGGTTTCGCCACGAGCCGCATGCTCGGACAACGCCTGCTCGCCGGGTTCGAACGCCTGATCGAGCGCATCCCGCTCGTGCACACGATCTATGGCGGCTCGAAGAAGCTGATGACGATGATGCAGAGCAAGCCCGGCAACACGCAGCGCGTCGTGCTGATCGGTTTTCCCTCGCCGACACTGAAGACGATCGGCTTCGTCACGCGCACTTTCGTCGACGGCGCGGGACGCGAAATGGCCGCGGTCTACGTGCCTACCACGCCGAACCCCACCGGCGGCTATCTCGAAATCGTGCCGGTCGACGAGCTGATCGCGACCGATTGGAGTGTCGACCAGGCGATGGCCTTCATTCTTTCCGGCGGTGCCGCAGGCCCGGACAAACTGCCAGACTTCGTGCAGAACGGAGAACCGCGCGCGTGATCGTTCGACAGTTTGTCCTGTCGCTTTGTCTGCTGATTGTTTTGCTTGCGCCGGCGCAAGCCGCCGACTGGACCACGCCCGCCGAAGCGGCGCATTTCAAGACCACGCCGAGCTATGCCGACACGCGCGCCTATCTCGAAAGGCTCGCCGCGGCGGCACCCGACAAGCTCAAATTGACGCGCTTCGGGGTCTCTCCGGAAGGCCGCGACCTGATGCTCGTCGTTGCCGCGAGCGGCGGCGAATTCACGCCCGAGGCCGCGCACGCATCAGGCAAGGAAATCGTCTTCGTCCAAGCCGGCATCCATGCGGGCGAGATCGAGGGCAAGGACGCGGGGTTGATGCTGCTGCGTGACCTCGGCGTAGGCAACAAATTTCCCCACGCCCTGGATCATGCGATCCTGCTCTATGCGCCCATCTTCAACGTCGACGGCCACGAGAATTCCAATCCCTACCTGCGCATCAACCAGAACGGGCCCGCCGAAATGGGCTTTCGCGCGACTGCGCAGAACCTCAACCTCAATCGCGACTACATCAAGGCCGACGCGCCCGAGATGCAGGCCTGGCTCGCCCTGTGGAATGCATGGCTGCCCGACTTCCTCGCCGACATCCACACCACCGACGGCGCCGATTACCGCTACGACCTGACCTGGTACACCGAGGACTGGGGCCCGCTCGATGCCGGCGTCAAGGCCTGGCAGGACGCGGCGCTGAGGAAAAGAATCTTTCCTGCGACGGACAAGCGCGGCCATCTGCTCTCGCCGTATCTCGAATTGAAGGACCACCGCGACATTACAAAGGGCATCGAGAACTTCGGTTCGGGCCAGCGTTTCTCGACCGGCTACGTCGCGCTGCAGAACCGCGCCGCACTGCTCGTCGAAACGCACATGCTCAAACCGTACGAAGTGCGCGTGCGCGCGACCTACGATTTGATCGCGTCAATTCTTGACGACATCCGCACGCACCCGGGCGAATTGCGCCGCGCGGTTGAGGCCGCCGACCGCAATACGATTGCGCGCGCAGCGCAGTCTGGCGCGACACTGCCGATCCTCTTCGCCCCAGGCGACAAATCCGTACCGCTCACGCTGAAGGGTTTCGCGTTCACTCAGACGAAGAGCGATATCTCGGGTGACATCTGGACCCGATACGATCCGTCGAAACCGAAGGATTACACGATTCCGAACTGGCGCGATCTCACCGTTCGCGAAAGCATCGCCCTGCCCGCAGCGTATCTCGTGCCTGCCGGCTGGCCGCAGGTCATCGAGAAGCTCAAGCAGCATGGCCTGCGCGTGGAGACGACGACGCGACCGCTCACGCTCGCCGTGCAGCGATATCAGATCGACGATCCACATTGGGCAAGCATGCCGTTCGAAGGACACTTGATGCTGCGTCAGTTCGCGGCGAAAACCGGAACCGCCACGCTGAGCTTTCCGCCCGGCTCTGCGGTCGTGCGCATGGACCAGCGCGCGGCCAATGTCGCCGTCAACCTGCTCGAACCCGATGCGCCCGATTCGCTGCTGCGCTGGGGCACATTCAACGCGATCTTCGAACAGAAAGAAGGCGCCGATGCGCGCGTGCTCGAGAAGCTTGCGCGCGACATGCTCGCGCAGGACGCCTCGCTCAAGGCGGAATTCGAACTACGACTGAAGAAAGACGCTAGCTTCGCCACCGATCCGCGTGCACGACTCGAGTTCTTCTATCGTCGCTCGCCGTGGTATGCAAAACAGAACATCGGCGCGTATCCGGTCGTCAAGCTCGATGCCGCCGCTCTGGCCATGGCGCGCGCTGCGCCGTGACGGCGCGTCTGCCATGTATCGCCCTGCCGCGTCGAATTCGGGCGCCCATGCCTTCCGGCACTGCCCGTGCAGGCGAAAACCGTGGAGAGTACGCCGCGAAAGCAGTCTCCTGCCTTCGAGTTTGTCATTCGGCCGGCGCCTCACCGGCCGTTTTTTTGTGCATGACTTTCTGCACTGCTGCGCGCCGCCGGCAGTCCTTACCGTGACCCTCGGAACCCGGGAGAATCCAACATGACCCATCGCCTGCGCCATCCGCTCGCCCTTGCCATCGCCTTCGCCGTCACGAGTGCGGCCCACGCTCTGTCGCCCACTGCCGGCAGCGCGCTCGATCCGGCGTCGCTTGACGCGAAATTCAAGCCTTGCGAGGACTTCTACGACCACGTCAACTCGAAATGGCTCGCGGCCAATCCGATCCCGGGGGATCGTACGCGCTGGGGCACGTTCGACGAGTTGCGCGAGAACAGCCTCAAGGCGCAACGCAAACTGATCGAAGACCCGGCGATCGCCGCTGCGGCAAGGGGCACGATCGAGCAGAAACTTGGTGATTTCTACGCCAGCGGCATGGACGAGGCCACGATTGAAAAGGCCGGCATCGCGCCGCTCAAGCCGGAACTCGCGAAGATCGCCGCGCTCAAGTCGAGCGACGATCTCGCCGCCTACATGATCGATGCGCATGCACGCGGACTCGGCGGCTACTTCGGCTTCGGCGCCCTTCCCGACTTCAAGAACTCGAGCATGGTCATCGGCTTCGCCGGCGAAGACGGCCTCGGCCTGCCCGAGCGCGCCTACTATCTCGAGGACAAGCCGGACTACGTGAAGATCCGCGGCGAATATCTCGCCCACATCGAAAAGACGCTGACCCTCGCCGGCGTCAAGGCCGACGAAGCGAAGCAGGACGCGCAATGGATCCTGGCGCTGGAAACGCGCGATGCGAAAGCCTCGCTGTCGCCGATCGAGGCGCGCGATCCGAAGAACCAGTACCACTATGCCAGCGTCGCCGAAGCGGACAAGGCGACGCCGCATTTCCCGTGGACCAAATTCCTCGCCGCGCAAGGCTTGAAGGACGTGCAGGGCTTCTCGCTCTCGCATCCGGAATGGTTCGCCGAGTTCGACAAGATGCTGACCGAGGTGCCCGTCGCGCAATGGAAGGCCTACCTGCGCTTCCACGCGATCGACGACGTCTCGCCGTACCTGTCGCGCGCCTTCGTCGAGGAGCACTTCGACTTCAGTGCGCACAAGCTGCGCGGACAGAAGGAAATCGAGCCACGCTGGAAGCGCGTGCTCGGCGCGGTCAACGGACAGATGGGCCAGGCCATGGGTCAGCTTTACGTCAAGGAGAATTTCCCGCCCGAGGCGAAACAAAGTGCCGAGCAGCTCGTCGCCAACCTGCAGGCCGCGCTCAAGCTGCGCATAGAGAAGCTCGACTGGATGAGCGATGCGACCAAGGCCAAGGCGCTGGAAAAACTGTCGACGTTCAAGCCGAAGATCGGCTATCCGGACAAGTGGCGCGACTGGACCGGTTTGTCGATCGCGAGAGCGGGTTACGTCGACAACCTGCTCGCCGCAAGCAAGTTCAACCACGACTGGCGCATGGGTCGCATCGGCAAGCCGGTCGACAAGAGCGAATGGGGCATGACGCCGCAGACCGTGAACGCCTCCTACTCGCCGCTGAAGAACGAGATCACCTTCCCGGCCGCGATCCTGCAACCGCCCTACTTCGATGCCAAGGCCGACGACGCGCTCAACTACGGCGGCATCGGCGCGGTGATCGGCCACGAGATCACGCACGGCTTCGACGACAAGGGCAGCCAGTTCGACGCGCAGGGCAACAACAGCAACTGGTGGACCGACGACGACCGCAAGAAATTCACCGAGCGCGCAGACAAGCTCGTTGCCCAGTTCGACGGCTATGTCGCACTCGAGGACCTGCATGTGAAGGGCAAGCTCACGCTCGGCGAAAACATCGCCGACTTGGGCGGCCTCAACGTCGCCTACGACGCGCTGCAGATCGCGCTGGCGAAGAATCCGACCGAGGCAAAATCGGAGATCGACGGCTTAAGCCAGGACCAGCGCTTCTTCCTCTACTTCGCCCGTCTGTGGCGCACGAACACGCTGCCGGCAACGGCCAAGGTCAACCTCAACACGGACCCGCACGCTCCGGGGCAGTTCCGCGCGATCGCCGCGCCGTCGAACATGCCCGCGTTCGCGCAGGCATTCTCGTGCAAGGCCGGTGATGCGATGGTGCGCGGTGGCGATGCGCAGGTGAAGATCTGGTAATCGATCTTCCTTCCATCAAACCAAAAAAGGGCGCGGAATTTTCCGCGCCCTTTTCGTTCCGTCGGAGACGTCGAACTTACTTGACCTGGAACGTGGTCGTCGACAACGTCTTGC
>NZ_DASVOK010000088.1:0-16641 GCF_036383415.1 Rudaea sp.
GGAGCGCCGGCGCCGCCGCCGATCTGGGGCGATCCGGCCAAGTGGGCACAGATCAAGCAGGGCATGAGCTGGAGCGAAGTGCGCCGCCTGCTCGGCGCGCCCGGACGCACGACCACCGGCGTGTTCGGCGAAGTCTGGTACTACCCGGACGAATCCGGCGGCCGTGTCGTGTTCGATCGCGACAGCCGCGTTGCGGAAATCGACAAGCCGCAAGCACACTGACGGCCGCGGCAGATTCTCTTTCGATCGCGACGCCGGCGCATTGCACGCCGACGTCGGTGCAGCCCTTCCTGTGCGTTACTGCGCCATCGCTGCCGAAGCGAGCTTGAAGAACACGTCGGTGTTGTCGATCACGCCGTGGAACTGCGCGGCGCTCGCGCCGTAGGCCGAGAGCGGCACGTCGGTCGCGGTGTGCACGGCCTGGTCGCCGGGCACCTGGCCGGTGACGAAGTAGCCGACGTCCTTGTTGCGCGTCGACGGGCTCGCCGGCGATTGCGCAGGTGGGAACGGCTGTTGCGTGTCCAGCGTCGGGAACGCGTTCGGCAGCCAGGTTTCGTAGCGGTCCGCGTTCGCGCCATAGCCGATCAGCATCTTGTGGTCGATCAGCGTCGACTGCGGATAGCCGTCCGCGGCGATCGTGTATTTCGGGAACTTCGCCGCTTCGTAGGTGCCGACGTACTTGGTGCCCGAGTTCGGCGTGGCCGTAAGGTCGGCCGCGCTCGCGGTGGCCGCGCCGAGGATCGCCGCGCCCGAGCACTCGTGGTCGGCGGTGACGATGACGAGCGTGTCCGGGTTCTTCGCGGCGAAGGCCTTGGCCACGGCGATCGCGCGGTCGAACTCGATCACTTCGTGGACCCAGCGGTCGCTGTCCATCAGGTGCGCCTGCTTGTCGATGGAGGCGCCTTCGATCATCGCGACGAAACCGTTCTGGTTCTTCGCCAGCACCTGCAGCGCCTTGTCGGTCATCTCGTCGAGCATCGGCTGGTCGGGGAAGCCGAACGCGTCGACCACGGTGCTGTCGCCACGACGCGCGGCGATCTTGTCGTAGGAGACGTTCATGTTCGAATAGGCGAACAGGCCGAGCAGCTTGTCCGGCACGCCGTGCTTGAACGCGTCGCCGAGGCCGGCGTTGTTCGGCGCATAGGCGTAGCCGGCGCTCTGGAAATCGGCGATCAGGTCGCGCTCGGGATCGAGCTTGCCGCGTGCCACGCCCCAGCCGTTGACGATGTCGTCGGACAGCACGTAATCGTTCGCCTTGCGCCGCTGCGAGCCGTTGACCGGCTGCGGGCTGACGCTGTTCGACGCATTCGGCAGGAACCACTTGCGCCCGCCGCCCATGAGCACGGTCAGGCCGGTCTGCGCGCGATCGTCAAGGAACTGGTCGACGATGCCGGTGCCGTTGCCGCGAGCGGACGTGTGAATCGCCATCGACGCCGGCGTCGCGTCGAACACGTCGGCCGTGGTGACGACACCGAGCGACTTGCCCTGCAGGTTGTGCAGGTACTCGGACAGGTATTCGACGCGCGGATTGTCGAACGCGTCGAGCGTGTCGTCCGGGAACACGCCTTCCTGGTTGTTCTCGGCCTTGTTGCCGGTGACATAGTTCTGCATGCCCGGCGCCGAGTCGGTGACGATCGAGTTGAGCGATGACGTCATCACCATGCTCGTGTACGGGAACGTGTCCATCGTCAGCGGCGCTTTCGCCTTGCCCTGTGCGTAGCCCTTGGCCATGATGCGCGCCGCGGTGCGGTGCGTCGCGCCCATGCCGTCGCCGAGGAAGATGATGACGTTCTTCGCGTGCGTGTAGCCGCTCGCCGGTGCGACGACCTCGAAGTTGCCTTCGGCGCTGATCTTGCTGCCGTCGCTCTGCGTGGCGACGATCTTGAGCGTGTGCACGCCGGCGTCGTAGCTTGCAAAGGCGCGCTGTGAGACGACGACCGTGTTGCCCGGCAGGCCGGCGACGAGCTTGCAGCCCGACTTGCCGGTGGTCATGCCGCTGGTCGCATCGACGCAGGACGCGTCGGACGCCGATTCATCGACGCGACCGATGTGATTGGCAAGCGGGTAGCTGAGCTTGTAGGTGGACGAGTCCACCGTCGGCGAATTGGTGCTGTGGCCATCGACGGAGAAATAGAAATCGGTGATCGTCAGGCCCGCGTCGGGCTGCACGGTCGCCTGCAGGTCGAAGCGCTGGCCCTGCATGAAGCGCGAGATCACCGGGCCGTTCGCGTTGTGCGAGGCGAACAGCTCGCTCGGCGGGGTAAGGCGCGAGATCTTCGCGGCGAACGCGTCGGCGCCGGTCAGCGCGAGTGCGGCGAGCAGGGCATGGCTCAGGGCGTTGCGGGTGAAGCGGTTCGTGCGCATGGGTTCGATTCCTTCGGAAGATTTGCGGGAGGGAAAATGCGATGGCGCCGGATTCAGCGTGTGCCGGTGCGCGACGGCCTGGTCGGCGCGGAATTGGCGCCGAGCAGCGCCTTGGCGACGGGCGCATCGAGCGCGATCTGCACGGCGCTGACGCGCCCGCTCGCGGCATCGGTCTTCGCGCCGACGTGGAGCACGCCGGTAACCTGGATCAAACCGGGCAGCAGCGGAATCGGCTGGTTCGCAGCGCCGGTGACTTCGATGGCGACGATGCTCGGCGGCAGATCGTCGGCGAGCGGTTCGTCCTCGTCGCTGATTTCCGCAGCAAGCGGGGAGAGCAGGAACGTGCCTTTCGGCGCGGGCTGCTGGCGCACCATGTAACCGACCATGCGCACGCGCTTGGCATCGAGTGCGAGCAGCGTCGCGCTGGGCTCGAGACCCTTGTCGCCGACCGGGGTCTTGAAGATGTCGTGGAACTTGAGATCGGTCACGCCTGCCGCGGGCTTGCCGAGATCCTTGCGCACGACGAGCGACGAGGGTACGCGCGCAGGCGCGCTGCTGGTCGCTGCGGGCTGCGCGGCGACCGCAGCGGACTCAATGGCGGTACCGCCGGCGAGCGCCGCCGCCAGTGCGATCGAACGAAACAGAAATGGCATCCATCCACCGTGAGCTGGCCGCTGCACGGCAGCGGGGAGCGCACACTAGCGATGCGATGTGAAACGCGTGTGACGCGCGCGGACGACTTCCCGCCAAGGTGTGCCGCGCAAAGGCCGCACGGGCTTAAGTCTTCAGCACGCCGGACTTGAGCACCATGTAGAACATCAGCACGGCTGCCGTCAGCACGCCGATCGAAGACACGCCGAGAATCGGGCCGAGCGTGGTCTCCGCGACGACACCGCCGTAAAGCAGCAGCAGTCCCGTGAACATGACGACGGCTGCGACCTGATGCAGCACGAACTGCGTCTGCGCGATCCCTTTGCCCGGCTGCTCGAGCCACAGCTTGTGGATGATCGCGTAGATGAAAGACACGACGAAACCGACGAGCAGGATGTGCGCGTGGGCGATGAGTTGCCCATGGTTCCCGGACGCGCCCATATAAACGCCGACGCCCATTCCAAGCACGACGTAGCCCAGCGCGCAGATCAGGTACTTGCGATCGAAACTCATATGTCCCCCCGTTTGGGCGTTGCGATGCACGATGCAGCTGGCGAACGATACGCTACATCCGGAACACACCAAAGCGTTGCTTCTCGATCGGCGCGTTGAAACTCGCGGAAATCGCCAGGCCGAGCACGCGCCGCGTGTCGGCCGGATCGATCACGCCGTCGTCCCACAGGCGCGCTGAGGCGTAGTAGGGGTGGCCCTGGCGTTCGTACTGCTCGCGGATCGGTGCCTTGAACGCGTCCTCGTCTTCCTTGGCCCAGGCCTTTCCGCTCGCTTCAATGCCGTCGCGGCGTACGGTCGCGAGTACGCTCGCGGCCTGTTCGCCACCCATCACGCTGATGCGAGAGTTCGGCCACATCCACAGGAATCTTGGCTGGTAGCCGCGGCCGCACATCGCGTAGTTGCCCGCACCGAAACTGCCGCCGATGATCACGGTGAACTTCGGCACGTGCGAGCAGGCGACGGCGGTGACCATCTTCGCGCCGTCCTTGGCGATGCCGGCCTGTTCGTATTTCTTGCCGACCATGAAGCCGGTGATGTTCTGCAGGAACACGAGCGGGATGTCGCGCTGGTTGCACAGCTCGATGAAGTGCGCGCCCTTGAGTGCGGACTCGGGAAACAGGATGCCGTTGTTGGCGACGATGCCGACAGGATAGCCGTATATGTGGCCAAATCCGCAGACCAGCGTCTTGCCGTAGCGTGCCTTGAACTCGTGGAACTCCGAGCCATCGACGATGCGCGCGATGATCTCGCGGATGTCGAACGGCTTGCGCGTATCGGTCGGCACGCAGCCGTAGATTTCCTCGGCCGCGTATTTCGGCTCGGCCGGCGGCTGGATCGCGACCGGCAGTTTCTTCGTGCGATTGAGGTTGGCGACGATGTCGCGCGCGATCGCGAGCGCATGCTGGTCGTTCTCGGCGAAGTGATCAGCCACGCCCGAGATCGAGGTGTGCACGTCGGCGCCGCCTAGCGATTCGGCATCGACCACTTCGCCGGTCGCGGCTTTCACCAGCGGCGGGCCGCCGAGGAAGATCGTGCCCTGTTCCTTGACGATGACGGTCTCGTCGCTCATCGCCGGCACGTAGGCGCCGCCCGCGGTGCACGAGCCCATGACCACCGCGATCTGCGGGATGTTGAGTGCGCTCAGGCGCGCCTGGTTGTAGAAGATGCGGCCGAAGTGTTCCTTGTCGGGAAACACCTCGTCCTGCATCGGCAGGAACGCGCCGCCCGAATCGACGAGATAGATGCAGGGCAGGCGGTTCTCGAGCGCGATCTCCTGCGCGCGCAAATGCTTCTTCACCGTCATCGGGAAATAGGTGCCGCCCTTGACTGTCGCATCGTTGGCGACGACGACGACCTCCGTGCCGTGCACGCGGCCGATACCGGCAATCACGCCCGCGCACGGCGCGGCGCCGTCGTACATGGCGTGCGCGGCAAGCGGGGAGAATTCGAGGAACGGCGAACCCGGATCGAGCAGCGCGCGGATGCGCTCGCGCGCGAGCAGCTTGCCGCGCTCGGTGTGCCTGGCGCGCGCCTTCTCGCCACCGCCTTGCGCGGCTTGCGCAAGCTGGGTTTTCAGATCATCGACGAAGCTGCGCAGCTGTTTCGCATTGGTCTGGAATTCTTCGCTGCGCGGGTCGATCTGTGATTCGATGACGGGCATGTCGGTTCTCGCAACAGGTAGCCGCAGGGCAACCCTTCCATGGATTCATTGTCGTCAAAAACGAGATCGGCCGCATAGCGCGGCCGATCCGTAACGGAATGAGCAACGCGTCAGTGCCCGTTGGCGTCCTTCTTCGCGGCATCGGTAGCCTGCGTTGCGGCGTCTTTGACGTCCTGTGCGCCTTGCTTGGCCGTCTCCGCGGTGGTCTGTGCGCTTGCAGCGGCGGCTTGGCCGGATGCCGTGGCCTGCTGCGCTGTCTGCGCCGCGCCGGACATGTCACCGGACTTGGCCTGCTCTGCGGCCTGCTTGGCCTGGGCGGCAGCCTGCTGTGCCTGTTGCGCGGTGGCCTGCGCGGCGGCCTTGGTCGCCTCGGCGGCGGCTTTGGCCTTGGCGGCGGCTTCCTGCGCGGCCTGCTGCGAATTGTCGCTGCACGCGCCGAGCGTCAACGCGAACGCGGCGGCGATGAAAGCATGTTTCAATTGCATGGTGGTCTCCTCCCGAGGTGGATTGTAGTCGTTGCAACGGGCGGCATGTGTTCCGGAACCGCCACGTTGCGCAGCTTACACCAGCTCGGTCCCGATCGCGTGGAGTTGCAGAAACGACACCGGCCGCTCAAGGCGGCCGGTGCTGTAACGGTCGGATTGGAAACTCAGTGGTTCTCGACCTTGTCCTTCACCGCATCCTTGACCTTGATCGCGGCGTCCTTGACGTCACTGGCGACGGCCTTCGCGCCCTCGGCAACTTCATGCGCACCGGCCTTGGTTGCGTCCGCGGCTGTCTGCGCGCCGGCCTTGGTTGCATCGACTGCGGTGCCGACCGCGTCCTTCGCCACGGCGGCGGTGTCGGAGGCGAGTTGCTTGCCGGCTTCGGCCGTCTTGCCGGCGGCATCCTTGGTCGCATCGACCGCGCTGGCGGTGCCTTGCTGTACGTTGGCGCTCGCAGTCTGCGCCGCCTGCTGCACGTTCTGGCTGGCTTGCTGCGCGGCCTGGGTCGCCTGCTGTGCGGCCTGCTGAGTCGCCTGCGCAGCCTTGTCGGCCGCCGCCTTGGCCTGCGCGGCGGCGTCCTGAGCCTTCTGCTGGGCGTCGTTGCCGCAGGCGGCGAGGGCGAGCGAGAAAGCGGTCAAGGCGAAGATCGATTTCGTTTTCATTGCAACTCCCCGTTGTGATTGTCTTTTACACCAGCTCGACCGCGATCGCGGTCGCTTCGCCGCCGCCGATGCACAGCGCGGCGACACCCTTCTTGCCGCCACGTGCCTTGAGCGCGTGCAGCAGGGTGACGACGAGGCGCGCGCCCGAAGCGCCGATCGGGTGGCCGAGCGCGCAGGCGCCGCCGTTGACGTTGAGCTTCTCGTGCGGCACGCCAAGGTCCTTCATCGGCGCCATCGCGACGACGGCGAAGGCTTCGTTGACTTCGAACAAGTCGACGTCGGCGACCTTCCAGCCGGCCTTGTCGAGCACCTTCTGGATCGCGCCGACCGGCGCAGTCGTGAACCATTCCGGCTCGTGCGCATTGGTCGCGTGGGCGACGATGCGCGCGATCGGTTTGACGCCACGCTTTTTCGCCTCGTCGGCGCTCATCAGCACAGTCGCGGCGGCGCCGTCGGAAATGCTCGACGAGCTCGCCGCGGTCACCGTACCGTCCTTCGCGAACGCGCCCTTGAGCGTCGGAATCTTCGTCACGTCGGATTTGCCCGGCTGCTCGTCGACAGCGAATTCGACCTCGCCCTTTTTCGTCGCGACTTTCACCGGCACGATTTCGTCCTTGAATGCGCCCGAGGCGATTGCGGCCTGCGCGCGCTTGACCGATTCGATCGTGTAAGCGTCCTGCGCTTCGCGCGTGAAACCGTACTTGGCCGCGGTCGCTTCGGCGAACACGCCCATCGACTTGCCGTCGTACGGATTGGTAAGGCCGTCCCAGGCCATGTGGTCGACGAGCTTGGCATCGCCGTAGCGCAGGCCGGTGCGCGCGGCGACCATGTGCGGCGCGTTGGTCATCGACTCCATGCCGCCGGCGACGACGACCGTGGCCGAACCGGCCTTGATCAGGTCGTTGCCGAGCATGATCGCCTTCATGCCCGAGCCGCAGACCTTGTTGATCGTCGTGCAGCCGACCGATTTCGGCAGGCCCGCGGCGAGCGAGGCCTGGCGCGCGGGCGCCTGGCCGAGATTGGCCGGCAGCACACAGCCCATGATGACTTCGGAGACGTCGCCGGCCGGCACGCCGGACTCGTCGAGCGCGGCCTTGATCGCCGTCGCGCCGAGCGTGGGCGTCGGCACGCCGGTGAACTGGCCGAGCATGGAACCGATGGCGGTGCGCTTCGCACCAACGATGACGACGTCTGACATGGCGATTTCCTTGATTGCGTGCTGAACAGGAGGGCTTGCGATTATCGCGCCGCAACGGCGGCGCGGCAATTGGAACTAAAGTCGGAAATCGTTGCCTGACGCCAGAGTTCTGGTTTGTGCAGGAAGACCGCAGATTTCCGACAAGAGCATTATTTCATTGAGCTGCGCTGCCCTTTGAGCAGCAGACATGACGCGCACGCGCCCGAGATCATGACGTGTAGCTGCGTCTTGCGCAGCGGTATTGCCGGATGGTGCTTTGCGCAGGCAGCGCAATGCCAGCTCAGTCAGTGGATTTGAGGATGTCATCGAGTATGGACTCGTTGTCGAAAAGCCGGAAGTAACCGCGAACCTCGTCGAGATTCATTGTTGCACGATTGACCTTCACCAGTTCCATCATGTCGGTCAGGTCGCGGATGCGGCGTGGATCATCGGAGAATGCCTGAATCTTGAGGCCGAGCAGACCTTCTGCCGAGATGGTGGGCACACTCAGCCCATTCAAGTCCGCATGTCTGGCTTGCGCGAGCAGGCGCTGGCTGATCGGCCGGCGCGCATACAACACGTCGAGTCTGTCGTTGCCGCGGAAGTAGCAGGCAAGGTCGGGGCGCCGGTCGATGGCGGAATATCCAAGCTTGCGCAACGCGTCGTGCAAGAGATCGGAATCGTCGGCGAGCACCATCACGTCTAGATCGTGCGTTGCGCGGACATAGCCGTGGATGTTGACGGCGAATCCGCCAATCAGCATGTACGACACTTTGGCCAAGTCCATCGCGGAGTGCAGTTCGCGCAGTTGCGCGAACAGCCGTGATTCGCCGGGCGTCTGGTTCGTCACGACTTGCCGTGGAACAACTCACGCCCGATCAGCATGCGCCGGATCTCGTTCGTACCGGCGCCGATCTCGTAGAGCTTGGCGTCGCGCAGGATGCGCCCGGTCGGATATTCGTTGATGTAGCCGTTGCCGCCGAGCGCCTGGATCGCCTCGAGCGCGACCTTGACCGCGTTCTGCGAGGCGTTGAGCAGGCATGAGGCCGGGTCGATGCGCGACTTGCGGTTCGCGTCGAACTCCTGCGCGACCAGGTAGGCATACGCGCGCGAGGACTGCAGCAAGGTATACATGTCGGCGATCTTCGCCTGCATGATGCCGAACGTGCCGATCGGCGCGTTGAACTGCTTGCGCTCGCGCACGTAGGGCAGGGCGATGTCGAGCGCGGCCTGCATCAGGCCGATCGGGCCGCCCGAAAGCACGAGGCGCTCGGTGTCGAGGCCGCTCATGAGCACGCGCACGCCTTCGTTGATCTCGCCGACGCGGTTCGCATCGGGAATCTCGCAGTTGTCGAACACGAGTTCGCAGGTGTTGCTGCCGCGCATGCCGAGTTTGTCGAGTTTCTGCGCGGTGCTGAAACCCTTCATGCCTTTCTCGACGAGGAACGCGGTCATGCAGCGCGAGCCGGCCGGGCGGTGCGCGGTGCGCATGTAGACCAGCAGCACGTCGGCATCGGGGCCGTTCGTGATCCACATCTTCGAGCCATTGGCGATCCAGACGTCGCCTTTCTGCTCGGCGCGGCAGGTCATCGAACCGACCACGTCGGAGCCCGCACCCGGTTCGCTCATCGCCAGCGCACCGACGTATTCGCCGCTGCACAGCTTTGGCAGGTATTTCTTCTTCTGCGCCTCGTTCGCGTTGTGCAGAATGTTGTTGACGCAGAGGTTCGAGTGCGCGCCGTAGGACAGGCCGATCGAACCCGAGGCGCGCGAGATCTCCTCCATCGCGACGAGGTGAGCGAGGTAACCCATGCCCGAGCCACCGTATTCGGTCGGCACGGTGATGCCGAGCAGACCCATCTCGCCGAGCTTCTTCCACAGGTCGGGCGGGAACACGTTGTCGTGATCGATCGCGTTCGCGCGCGGCGCGATTTCCTTGTCCGCGAATGCCGCGACGGTGTCGCGCAGCAGGTCGAGCTCTTCTCCGAGCGGGAACGGGCGCATGGACGTGATCCTTCAGCGATCGGGCCTGCAATGATAACGCAGCGGCCCGGGCCGAGGCACGGCGCGCTGCGTTTAGGCAGCGGTCGGGCCTGAGTTTCTCCGTTCGTGGTGAGGTATCGAACCACGAGCGGCAATCCACTCTGGCCGTTCACCCTTCGATACCTCAGGGCGAACGGACTCCGACTTCAGCGGACCATTACCCGCGCTCAGTGCGCCGCTGCGGCGTTCCAGTCGGCGACTTTCTTGCGCGTGTCGTCGAGCATGCCGTCGAGCGCCTTGCGGTCGTAGACGCGGCCGCCGAGGATCACCGTGGCTATGCTGCGCGTCGCGCTGATGTCCTGCAGCGGATTGCGTTCGAGCAGCACGAGATCGGCCGCCTTGCCCTGGGCCACTGCGCCGAACCGGTCGAGCTTGCCGAACCAGGCCGGGCCGGCGCGCGTGGCCGAAGCCAGCGCCTGTGCCGGGGTCATGCCCTTGCCGACGAACAGGCTCAGCTCGTCGTGCAGGCCGATGCCCGGATAGTTGAACGAGTTGAGGAAGCCCGCATCGGTGCCAGCCATGATCGTCACGCCGGCCTTCTGCAGCATCGGCAGCACGGCCGCTTCGCGTTCGTAGTGCGCATGACGTGCCGCGATCTGCTGGGGCGTCGCCTTCGCCGCGCGCTCGATGCGCCAGTCGTAGGTCTTGCGCAGCTTCGGGCCGATGTAGGCGAGGTAAGAATCTTTGGCGTGCGTGTCCTGATCGAGGAAGGCGAGGATGCGGCCGCCGTTGAGCGTTGGCGTGACGAACACGTTCTGCGCGGCGAACTTGCGGTATGCGGCCATCGCGGTCGCCTCGTCGAAGCCGGCATCGAGGCGGCGGTTCGCTTCGGCGCGATCGATACGGCCGGCACCGAAATCGGCGGCGATCGCCGCTTCGTCCTTGACGCCGGCCTTGTAGGCGTAGTCGATGTGCTCGATCGAGCTCAAGCCCGCATCGGCCGCCTGCGCGACCGTATCCGCCATCGGGATGTGGCCCGAGGTGCGCAGGCCCATGCTCTTGGCTCTTGCAACCGCGTAGAGGAACAGCTTCGGGTCCAGCGTGCTGTCGGTGATCTTGACGAAGTCGACGTGATCCTTGTCGCGCAGGCGCACGAGCGCCGCGTCCACGTCCTTCTCGCTGCCGACCTCGATCGTGCCCTTCCACACCGGCTTGATGCCTTCGATCTTAGCGCCCGAGGTGAACAGGTGCGGGCCGAACAATGTGCCCTTGGCAATCGCGTCGCGCCAGGCGAGCACCTGCTCGGGCAGGTCGCCCGAGCAGTCGCGGATGGTTGTTATGCCGTGGGCGATGTACAGCGGCAGCAGCGCCTTGTTCTCCTCGATCAGGTCGGGGCCGCCGCCGAAGTGTACGTGCATGTCCCAGAGTCCCGGAATCAGATACCGGTTCTTTGCTTCAACCGTGTTCGTGGCTTGCCAGTTGCGCGCGATCTCCGCGTCGGGACCGACTGCGGCGATGTCGCTGCCACGCAGGACCACGGCCTGGTCGGCGACGGTGCGCGCATGCTCGATGTCGACGACGGTCGCGTGGCGGATGATCACGTCGGCCTGCTGCTTCGCGGCGAACGCGGGCGAGGCCAGCGTGAACAGGAGGGCGATGGCTGCGCGCAGCGGAGTATTCATGGTCGGTTCCCGTCGGGTCGGTTGCCCGGATATCACGCCATGCTAGATGCGCGATGGCCCATTTAGAAGCAAAATATTCGAATGACCTCCAGTGCAAAACCGAATAGGCCGCTGTTCGATCCCGACCTGCTGCGCGCCTTCGTCACCGTCGCCGATTGCGCCAGCTTCACCACCGCGTCGATGCGGCTGCATTCGACCCAGTCAACGGTGAGCCAGAAAGTGCGCCGGCTCGAAGACATGGCAGGTCACCGCCTGCTCGTGCGCGGCAACCGCGACGTGCGCCCGACCGATTCCGGCGAGACGCTGCTCGCCTACGCGCGGCGCCTGCTCGCGCTCAACGATGAGATGCTCGACGCGCTCGCGGGCACGACGGTGGCGATGACCCTGCGCCTCGGCGTGCCCGAGGATTTCGCCGCAGGACGCACGACGCACCTGCTCGCCGCATTCAACCGCCGGCATCCGCGGATCAAGCTCGAAGTCACCACCGGCCTGAGCCGCGATCTTGCCGGCGCCTACGACCGCGGCGAACTCGATCTCGTGCTGGTCAAGCAGCGGCGCAACAGCCGCGAGGCGGTCGCGCGCTGGCCCGAGACCCTGCACTGGATCGACAGCGCGAAGAATCCGACCGTCGCCCTCGATCCGCTGCCGCTCGTCGCGTTCCCGCCGCGCGGACTGTATCGCGACGAGATGATCGCGGCGGTCGAAAGCCTCGGCCGGCGCTGGCGCATCAGCTTCACGAGTTCGAGCCTGTCCGGCATCCAGGCCGCAGTTGCCGACGGCCTCGGCATCAGCCTGCTGCCGGCGCGCGCGGCCACGGCCGAGCATGTGGTGCTGACCCGGCGCAAAGGTCTGCCGGTCGTCGACTGCATGGATATCGCGCTGCTGCATCGGCCGGGCGCGGAGCCGGAAGTCAGGGAGCTCGCGGACGAGCTGGGCCGCATGCTTGGCCGCGAGGTCTCGTCGGGAAAATCGAAGCGTCAGGCGCTGGCGCCGGAATCAAAATTCCCGCGTCGAACTACAAGGCGTTGATTTGGCACGCCGGCCACCGCGGCCGCTGCGTTCGGCGCATCGAGCACGACGAAGGTCGCTTCGTCGCCGATCGCGAGTCCGTAGTCGTTCCTGCCGATCACGGCGGCGCCATCAGTGGTAATCATGTCGAGCGCGACCAGCAAGTCGTCGTCCGTGTAGAAGCCCGAACGGTAGCCCATCAGCATCGCCCGCTGCAGCATGTCGCCGTTGCCGTACGGCCACCAAGCGTCGCGGATATTGTCGTTGCCGGCAAACACGCGCACGCCTGCGGAGCGCAGGCGCAGCACGGGCGGGAAGGGGCGGTCGCCCGGCGCGTTGGTCATGATCGCGACGCCCGCCTCGGCGAGCGCGGCAGCGGTGCGGTCGACGGTCTCGATCGGCACTTCGCCGAGCGCATAGGCGTGGCTGACGGCGACGCGCCCATGCAGGCCGAGCGCGCGCGTGCGCTCGGCGATGCGCAGCAGCTGTGCGATGCCGGTCTGGCCGGGCTCGTGCAGATGGATATCCACCTTGACCCCGCGCTTTTCGGCGATGCCGAAGACGATGTCGAGCTGCGCCTCGGCATCGCCATCGAGCGTCGTTGGATCGATGCCGCCGATCACGCTCGCGCCTTCGCTCATCGCGGCGTCGAGAATATCGGCGGTGCCGGGGCAGGACACCACACCGGCCTGCGGGAATGCGACGAGTTCGATGTCGACAATGCCGCGCCATTTCGCGCGCGCTTCGGCGACGGCGTGGAGATGGGAAAGACCGGTGGTTGCGTCCACGTCGACGTGGCAACGCATCGCAATGGTGCCGAACGCGGCCGCCTGGACGATCAGCGCATCGGCGCGCTCGACGATCGGTCGTGATTTGGCTAGCAGCCGTTTCTCTGCGGCCAAACGTCCACGCAGGCTCGCAGCGGGAACGTGTGGCCGCCAGCGATCGCCGACGAAACTCTTGTCGAGATGGATATGGCCGTCGACGAAACCGGGCAGCACCAGCCGTCCTTTCAGATCGACGGTGTCTTTGGCCGGCGCGGACGGGAGCGTCGGGCCGATTTCGGCAAGGCGGCCGTTCTTGATGGCGAGATGCAGCGGATTGCCGCGGGCATCCACGGCGTTGGTGAACAGGCGGTCGAACATGCGATGACTCGATGGTGCTGCTCCGGATTCGTTCGCCGCCGGCGCATCGGCATTACCCGCATTGCGCGGGGCAGGGACGAACTTATGGGATGACGACGGCATTCACAAATTAAATGATCGGATACATGCCATTTGAATTGTGAATTCACGATCCGCATCCCGTGCGTTGGGCCCGGCTGCGCCCGGCCATCGCATATTTCCGCGCACGGCGTGCGCGGTTATTGAAAAGAACGAACGATCGTGCTATTTTAAATCCATGGTAGTGGCCGCAACCACCGACAAAGGCACCGCAACGCGCGAGATGATCCTCGGCCGCGCTTATGCGCTCGCCTCGCGCAAGGGTCTCGAAGGCCTGTCGATCGGCGAGCTCGCCATGGCGGCGAAGATGTCCAAGAGCGGCGTATTCGCGCATTTCGGTTCGCGCGAGGAACTGCAACTCGCCGTGCTCGAATTCGGCGCGCAGCATTTCGGCGAGCGCGTGTTCATGCCCGCGCTGCGCGAGAAGCGCGGCCTGCCGCGACTGCGCGCGATCGCTCACGGCTGGTTCGACTGGGTGCGCGAAAACCGCCACGGATGCCCGCTTCTGGCGTCGGTCAACGAATACGACGCACGTCCGGGACCGCAGCGCGACCGCGTCGTCGCGTTCATGGACCAATGGCGTGGCATAACCGCAAGAGCGATCTCGCTAGCCGTCGAGATGGGCGAACTGCGTGCGGACACGGATACGCGTCAGTTCGCGTTCGAAATACTCGGCATCACGCTTGCCCTGAATCAGGACACGCGTCTGTTCGATCCGAAGCAGGCCCGTGCTCAAGCCGATCGCGCGCTCGAGCGCCTGATCACCGCGTATTCCCGCTGAAACCCCCGGAGGTCAATCGTGGCAACCGCAGCTTCGCCAAAAAATAGCACGACCGTTCGTAATATTCTGATGCTTGGCGCACTACGCGCCGGCTTCGCGATCGGTGGCGTGATCGCGCCGCGGCGTACCGCGCGGCATGCGGCACGCTTGTTCGCCACGCCGTTCTCCAGCAGCCGCAGCCGCGCGCGCGCCGCACAACTCGATGCGGAGATGCAGCGCATGTCGCTGCGCAGCGGCGGGCGCGCGATCGCGACCTATGTCTGGGGCGATCCGGCGACGCAACCGTATGCGCTGCTCGTGCACGGCTGGTCGAGTTTCGGCCTGCGCTTCCAGCCCTGGGTCGCGCATCTGCGCACGCTCGGCTACGCGGTCGTCACCTTCGACCAGCCCGGTCACGGCAACAGCGGCGGCGACCTGAGCACGCTGCCAGAATTCGCCGACACCGTGCAGGCCGTCGGTCGCCATTTCGGCCACGCAGCGCTCGCGATCGCGCACTCGTTCGGCGGCGCGGCCGTGTCGCTGGCGCTCGACGAGAGCTGGCAAGCCGATCGCCTCGTGCTGATCGCGCCGCCGGCTGACATGATCGCCGCGGCCGACCGTTTCTTCCGTTTCATGCATCTCGGCTCCGGCCTGCGCGAGCCGTTCTACGAATGGTGCGAGCAGCGCACCGGCGTGCATCCGCGCGACATGCAGGCGTTCCGCCATCTGGCCGCGCTCGGCCAGCCCGCACTGATCGTGCACGACCTCGGCGATCGCGAAGTGCCGTGGGAGGAAGGCGAGTGCTACGCGCGCCACTGGCCCGGCGCGCGCATGCTGACCACGAACGGACTCGGCCACAACCGCATCGTCGAGGACGCAGACGTGATCGATGCGGCGCTGCGTTTCGCGCGCGGCGAAACCGTCGGCGAACGCGTGGTGTCTTCGCCGAATCTGCCATACGGCATCGTGTGACGGCGTGCTCATCGGCGTGACGATCGGCACGCGCCGCAATTTGCGCGTGTCGGAATACTCCTGCCTTTCCGATCTGGAGTCCGCATGTCTCGTCACGCCGCGTTGTTGCCGATCTTGCTCGCGCTCTCCGTATCCGCGCAGGCGAACGACGATGTAGCCGTGCTGATCAAGCGCCAGTCGCAGGAATTCTCCGACGCTTCGGCGAGCGGTGACGCGAAGGTGCTCGCCAGGTATCTCGACGATCGCGTGCTGTTCATGAACGAAGGCGGCGACATGCCGACGAAGAAGGAGATCGTCGACGGCGCGCAACCGCCGGCGAACGGCATGAAGAACCAGCTCACGCAGGAGAACTTCAAGGTCGAAGTGCACGGCAACGTCGCCGTCACCTCGTTCACCGATGTCTCGACGCTGCAGTTCCACGGCCAGACCGTGCACGCGAAATACCTCTCTACCGAAGTCTGGCTGCGCGAGGCCAGTGGCTGGAAAATGATTTCGAGCCAGACCATGGCCGCGCAGGACGATCCGCCCGAGACGACGCTGTCCGTGTGGGCATTGGACGAGTACGTCGGCACGTATCAAGCCGGCGATTTCACTTATCGCATCGAACGGTCCGGCGACGGACTCAACGGCACCGCGCAGGGCAGCAAGCCGGTCGTGCTCAAAGCCGAACTGCGCGATGTCTTTTTCACGCCGGGCGCGCCGCGCATTCGCCGCATTTTCCAGCGTGACGAGCACGGCAAGATCATCGGCTTCGCGAGCCGGCGCGAAGGCCACGACATCGTGTTCAAGCGCGTCGGTTGAAGCACCGCCAGCGGGCGGGCCGCGCGCAGCGTTGTTGCGGCCTTGCACCCGCTTGCGCGTAAACGGCATGATCTTTCGTGTAAACGAACCACAGAGTCCGCGCATCGAATGCGCCGACGACAAACTCAAGGAGTTCGAATGAAGTTGCATGTCCTGACCGCGATACTTGCGCTCGCCAATGTCGCCCAAGCCGAATCGCATGATGCGGCGCAAGTCCTGCAGCGTGCGCGCAATGCGAGCGGCGGCGATGCGTGGAATGCGATCGCCGCGCTGCATGCGAGCGGGGAGGAACATGCGGCCGGTCTGACCGCGCGCTGGCAAGGCGTCGATGATTTGCGCGGCGGCCACTATGTGCAGCGCTCGGACTTCGGCGTGTTCGCGACGGCCGAAGGTTTCGACGGCCGCGAGCACTGGCGCCAGGATCGTTCCTCAGGCGTGCACGCGCTCGATTCGAAGTTCGCACAGACGGCGACCGTGACCGATGCCTGGCTCGCGCGCCGTGGCTGGGTGCGCGCCGGTGCGGACGGCGCGACGTTGTCCGCCGCGAGCAGCAAGACCGACAACGGCCACAACTACGACGTCGTCAGCGCGACCCCGCGCAACGGCCAGCCGGTCGAACTGTGGTTCGATGCGCAAACCGGCTTGCTTGCGCGCAACGTGCGCGTGATGCCGATTTCGCTGCAGATCACGCGCTACGAAG
>NZ_DASVOK010000089.1:0-2417 GCF_036383415.1 Rudaea sp.
GAGGTAAACCGTTTGCCCCCACTCGGGGTGCTGGCGCAGGATCAGGTGCACATGCTTGGCGTCCCTGCCGGTCAGGCCCGGCGGGGCCAGCGGCGGATTGTTCTCGATCGAGCCGGCGTACTGCGTGCCGCCCTTGACCGACGCGACCGTGTACGCCCACAAGCCGGCGAGGCGCCGCTTCTCGCTGTCTTCCTTCGCTTTCGCCGTGACCTCGGCCAGCGTTTCCTTGATCCTCAAAGCGACGGCGCTGTCGGGATATTTCGCGACGGCTTCGGCACCGACCTGCGCGGCGATGTCGAGGCTGCCACTCGCGCGCATCTGCTCGTAGAGCTTCAGGCTCTTTGCCTGCGCCTCGGCATTCGCCTTGGCCGCGGCAGCAGCGTCCTGCGCAGGCGCAGCGGTTGGCCCCGCGGCGCCTTGGGAATTCGTTCCCGACGAACATGCCGCCAGCGCGAGCGTGCCGCCAAGGACGACACAGGTGGAATACCGACTCAACATGAAGCACCTCGCCGCAGACGCTCGGGCCGCAACGATAGCGCAGTGCGAGGCAGTGCGACAAACGCGTCAATGACAGGGATCGCGGCCCAGATTCTTGTCGTAGGTCGAGACGTCCTGGTCGTGGACATGGCCGCTGCGCCCGGCCGCGCCGGCGCGGCGCATTTCGTAGCAGGCGTCCGCGCGCGCGATGCGCGTGGACGTCACCGCAACCGACTTGCCGGTGGAAGATTTCGATGTGGCGGCGCGGCCACGATGGGCAGCGCCTTGCGCATCGATCGCGGCGACCGAATGCGGGCAGGCGCCGTGGCGATAGAACACCTGGCCGTCGGCCGTGCGGCATTCGTAGGAAGTCGCCGCGATTGCTTCGCCGCGCCGCGAGGTTGCCCGCGCAGGTCCGGCGCGGCGTGCGCCATGCGGATTCGTCTCGCGCTCGACCGCATAGGCCGGCGATGCCGCGTACGCCGGAGCCGGCGCGAGCGCAACGACGGATTGACTTGCAGCCTGCGCGCAGGGCTGGTCCTGGAAACTCGCCTCACCCCGCGCATCAGTGCATTTGTATACTTCGGCACGTGCGCCCGCGGCATAGCCTGCGAGCAGCAGTACGGCGAGCCATTCGTACCAGCGCAGCGGCCGCGGTGTGCGTTCGAGATCGAGCATGGCGTGTCCTCCCCGTTTTCGCAGCGCATCCTGCGCCGCTGCCGGGTCCGTCGCCATGCGCAAACGACACTGCGCCTTGTAGGAAATTGCCGATCCCTGGTGTCGCTGTTTGTCGTGCGGCGCGAGCGCTACAGCCTGGTCGAGAACGTCACGAAGAACTGCCGCGGCGGAATCGGATAGGTGTTGTAGGTACCTGAGGCGGCGCCGACGATGACTTCGTAGACGCCCTTCTTGTTGGCAAGGTTGCTGACGTTGAGGCTGAGCTTTGCATCGTGCAGCCAATTGTCTTCGAGCGGCAGCGCGTAGGAGGCCTGCAGGCTGGTCAGGAAATAGCTCGGCACCGACAGGTCGTTCGTATACGTCGCGTAACGCTTGCCGACGTAGTCGCCGATCAACTGCGCTTCGAACGCGCCGAACTTCGCGCTGAGCACGAACTTGTTCATCCAGTCCGGACTCGCCGGCACGTTCTTGCCGGCGGTCGACACGACGGTCGTGCCGCCGGTCGTGTAGTTGTCCTGATACTGCGAGCGGTTGTACGAGACCGCGTCGTAGAAGCTGAAGTGCTCGCCGAAATGCAGGGTCGCGGCGAGATCGATGCCGTCGGTCTTCACGTCGCCGACGTTGTTGATGATCACCGCGCCCGGGTTGATTGTGGTGAATCCCGCCGAGGCGCCCACGGCAAGCAGGCGGTTGGCGAAATCGACGTGATACGCGCTGACCTGGCCGTCGACGCCGCTGATCGGCCCGAACGCGACATCATGCTGGAAACGCCAGCCGCCTTCGTACACCCAGGCGGTTTCCGGCGCGACGTTCTGCTTGAACGCGTTGAACAGGTCCTGGCTGCCGAGGCTCCAAGGCGACAGGCCGCCCGCGCCATAGGTGATGAACTGGCGCATGTTCTTCTGCACGTTGACGAAGAGCTGGTCTTCGGCAGTGACGTCCCACAGCGCACCGATCTGCGGCAGGAATTTCTCGCGCGTGTAGATGCGTCCGCTCGGCAACTCCAGAAAACCCGCGGTCGAATTGTGTAGCGGCGAGATCGGCGCCCAGCCGTGCGCGAACTGGTAGCTGGCCTTGAAGCCGGCCTGCAGGCGGATGCTATCGCTCAGCTTCCACTGGTCCTGCACGTAGGGCTGCACGACTTCGTTCTTGATCTCGCTGTTGTACTGCGTGATCAGCGGCGTCAGCGAATCGCCCGGGCGCTGGTACGGGCTGGTCGGATGATTGACGTCGAGCGCGTACCAGCGGCGGTTGGTCGAGGA
>NZ_DASVOK010000090.1:0-16328 GCF_036383415.1 Rudaea sp.
GAGATGATTCTGCAGGCACAGCGCGATCGGTGCGCCGCGTAAGTGCGCGGCTAGCCAATTGCCGTCGCCCGGTGCCGGCGGGCGCTCCGGTATCGTGCCGAGGCCGGGCAGCCGAACCAGGGTTTCGCAATAGTGCTCCTGCGCATTTGCCGGTTCGAGCGCATCCGCGCCGAGGAAATAATCGATGCTGGCGAGGCCGCTGGTGACGGGGTGGCCGTACAGTGCGCATTGCACCGGGGCCAGGCGCAGCGCGCCCAATGCGCTGTGGTACGGGTCCATGCCGATTTCGGGGTAGATCAAGGCATCGAGTTGCGCGGCGCGGATTTCCGCTGCGGTTCGCAGCGGATCTTCGTGGCTGCGGTTGAACGACTTCGCCTGACGGACGATTTCCTCGGTGCTGAAGTCCTGTGCTTCGCCTCCGTACCAGACGTGCAGTTCGAAGCGCGCCGGATCCAGACCGGTCAGCAGCTTGCGGAAGTAGCGCGAGACCGTGTGGTGCATCAGATGATTGCTGACCACGCCGATGCGGATGCGGTCTGAGCGCGTCTGTGCGAGTGCAGGCAGCGATGGAAGGCGCTCCGCCGCGACGGCAGCCATGACCTTGCCGACCACATCGCCGAAGCGCAGGTGCGATGCCGTGTTGTCGCGCGCCTGATAGTCGAGGTTGAACAGGGTGATGCCGCATGCCGCGGTGAATGCGTGCTCGCGCTCCTGCGCCGTCTCCAGGCGCAGGGTCGCGGCGATTTCTTCGAGGCCGCGGACGAAGCGCGAGCGCTCGGCATCCACTTCGGCCTCGTCGGCATAGACCGAGGGCAGGGAAAGCAGCATCGTCCAGCGCAGGCGTTCGGCGACATGCGCAGCGCCCTGCGTGCTGGCAAGAATCTCGCGCGCTTCGTGCACTTCGCCCGCTTCGGCGAGGGCGAGGCCGAGCTCGCAGCGCGAAACCCAGTCCTGTGGGTTCAGCGCTAAGGCGCGACGCAACGCGCCAATGGCCGGCTCCACCTCGTGGAGAAGGCGCTGGATTCTGCCCAGAGTCGCCCACCAGTGGGCATCGTTCGGTTCGATCGCTGTCGCCGTGCGCGCGTAGGCGAGTGCTTCCCTCGGGCGATTCAGTTCGAGAAGCGCCATCGCCAGCACGCCATTGCTGCGCGCACTGTCGGGACGCAGTTGCCGCGCTGACTTGAGAAAAGGCAGCGCCTGTTCCGCCCGCTTCGTGCGCAGGAGCAGATTACCCAATGCGTTGGCGGCGTTGAAATCACCGCCATTCCAGGCCGTCGCCTGCCGATAGGCGGCTTCCGCTTCGGCGAGGACACCGGTCGTTTCGAGGCTCAGGCCGAGATTGAAGGCCGCGTTGGCGTAGTTCTCGCGTGCATTCATCGCCGAGCGGAATGCGACGATGGCTTCGGCCTGATTGCCCATGCGGCGCAAGGTGACGCCGAGGTTGTTGTAGGCCTCCGCGGCGTTCGCATCGCGGGCCACGCAGCCGCGGAAACATGCCGCGGCGCTTTCGTGGTTGCCGGAGAGCAATTCGCACAGGCCGAGGCAGTACCAGGCCTGGGGGTTGGATTCGTCGAGCTTGAGCGCGCGGCGGAAATGATTCGAGGCCGCCGCAAGCTGGCCCGCCTGCTGGCGCGCGGCGCCGAGCCGGAGCTGCTCGGCCGCCGCGCGTGTGGAGTCCGAACTCATGGATTCTTCAGGAACCTCTGATTAACCGTAGCGAGCGAAGAGAATTTGCGTGTCGCCGGAGCGCAGGAACCGGAGTGTACATGTCAGTACATGAGGATGACTCGCCGCATCCGCGGCTCGCCCTTTGGGCCATTCGCTGCGCGAATGTTCGCTTCGGCATCCTGCCTACGCAGTCCGAGCACCGCCGGCGCGCAACATCGAGCGCAGTAGGTTAGTCAGAGGTTCCTTCAATCGATGCCGAGCTTCTTCAGCTTGTAACGCATCGCGCGGAAGGTGATGCCGAGTTTCTTCGCCGCGGCGGTCTTGTTGTAGCGCGTTTCCTGCAGCGCCTTCATGATCGCCTCGCGCTCGAGGTTGGAGATGTAGCTGCCGAGGCCGAGTTCCGCGCCGGCATCGTCGAGATCGTCGTCTTCCTCGGGCGCGGCGAATGGCGCCGCCGCTGTCGGGACCGGCGCGCGCGCCCGCGCCGAGAGTTGCAGGTCGTCGGCCACGATCACGTTGTTCTCGCACAGCGCGACGGCGCGTTCAAGCACGTTCTCGAGCTCGCGCACGTTGCCAGGGAAGGAATAACGCAGCAGCGCATCGAGCGCCTCCGGGCTGAGCCGCACCGGCGGCTGGCCCGAACCTTTCGCGAGCCGCTCGAGGATGCGGCCGGCGAGCCGCGGCACGTCCTCGCGGCGCTCGCGCAACGGCGGCACGCGCAGTTCGATCACGTTGATGCGGTAGTAGAGATCCTGACGGAACTGGCCAGCTTCGACGAGGCGGCCAAGGTCCTTGTGCGTGGCGCAGAGGATGCGCACGTCGATCGGCAGCTCGGCGCGGCCGCCGATCGGGCGCACGGCTTTTTCCTGGATCACGCGCAACAGTTTCACCTGCATGTGCACGGGCAGGTCGGCGACCTCGTCGAGGAACAGCGTGCCGCCCGCAGCGGCCTGGAACAGGCCGGTCTTGTCCGCGCCCGCGCCGGTGAAGCTGCCCTTCATGTGACCGAAGAATTCGCTTTCCATCAGTTCGGCCGGAATCGCGCCGCAGTTGACCGGCACGAACGGCGCCGCGGCGCGCGGCCCCTGCTCGTGGATCAGGCGCGCGACGAGTTCCTTGCCGACGCCGGATTCGCCGGAGATGTAGACCGGAGCCTGGCTGCGCGCGAGCTTGCCTATCGTCGCGCGCAACTGGATCATCGCCGGCGAGTCGCCGAGCAGCCGCGAGGCGTCGGTCTTCGGCACGTCGGCGCTTTTCTCCTCGGCGAGCTTGAGCGCGGCCTGGACCAGGCGGCGCAGCACCGAGATGTCGACCGGCTTGGAGACGAAGTCGAATGCGCCGGCCTTGAGCGCCGTGACCGCCGCGTCGACATTGCCGTGCGCGGTGATCATCGCGACCGGCGTTTGCGGGTAGCGGGCGGCGATCCACTCGATGATTTCCAAGCCCGAGCCGTCCGGCAGCATCATATCGGTGAAGCACAGCGAGTAACGCGATTCGGCAAGCCGTGCCTTGGCCTGGGCGATGTCGGCGGCGGTGTCCACGGTCAGGCCCATGCGGCCGAGCGTGATCGCCAGCAGTTCGCGGATATCGCGTTCGTCGTCGACTATGAGGGCGGCGGGTTGACTCATCAGGCGGATCGCTTTGGCTTAAGGTTGCACCGGTTTTGCATGTACTGCATGTTTGCGCTCAAGTGAAGGACGGTGACGGCGGTGGCTGGAAAGTAATGCGGAAACAACTGCCGCCGCCGGCAATCGGAAGATAGTCGAGCGAGGCGAGATTGGCTATGCACATCTCGCGCGCGAGATAGAGGCCGAGACCGGTGCCGAGCTCGTGCGTGGTGAAGAACGGCTCGAAGATCTGCGCGGCGACCTTGGTCGGAATACCCGGCCCGCGGTCGACGACGTCGAGGATCGGCAGGCCGTTGTCGTTGGCCTGGCGCACGATCAGGCTGATCCGCGCCGGCTCGCCGGGGAGGTGACCGTAGCGCTGCGCGTTCTGCACGAGGTTCCACACGACCTGGTGCAGTTGCTTCGGATCGACCAGCGTCTCCACGCTGGCCTTCTGCGGCTTGCACGCGAGCGTGTTCGCGCCTATGTCGAGCGTGGCCTTGAAGTCGACGATGAAACGCTCGGCCCAGACGACCAAGTCGATGCTCTCCGGCATCGAACGCTCGCGCCGGGCGAGATGGAGGATGTTCTCGACGATCTCGTTCACGCGTCCGGCGTGGTTGCGGATGATCTCGATCATGCGCTGGTCGGCGGTGTCGAGCGCCTCGGACTCGGCGAGCAGCTGCGCCGAGTAGCTGATCGCGGCGAGCGGATTGCGGATCTCGTGCGCGATCGACGCCGCGAGCCGGCCCATCGAGGCGAGCGTGAGTTGCTCGGCGCGGCGCGAGACGAGCGAGGTGTCGTCGAGGAAGACGAGCACGTTCTCGTCGTCGTTCGCGGCCATGCGCGTGAACCGCGGGATGACTTCCGGGGCACCTTCGGCGAGCGAGATCGCGGTGTTGTCGAGCTTGCGCGAGGTGCGCCAGTGGTAGAGTCGGCGCGACAACTCGGGCGCGATGCGGGCGAGATCGTTGTGGCCGTCGGTCGGATTGCCGATCAACGCCGCCGCAGCCTCGTTCCAGCGGTGCACGATATTGTCGCTGTCGACGACGAGCACGCCGGTCTTCATGCGCCGGATGATCAATTCGTTGATCTGGGCGAGATTGCGCAGGTCGCTGCCACGCCGGCTCGCGAGCGCCTCCGAGTCGCGCATGCGCCGGCCGAGGAACAGGCACAGGCCGGTCACCGAGAAGTAGGCCAGGCCGCAGATGCCGGCTTCGAGGATTTCACGACGGTCGCCGTTGAACAGGTCGCCGGCGATATTCTGCGCGAACACGCCGAAGGTGGCCAGCGCGGCGAAGAAGAACGAGATGCGCCGCGGCAGCAGGGTCGCGGCGCCGCCGAGGTTGACCAGCAACAACAGGGCCAGGCTGGTGTACTGGTCGCGGATCGAGAACATCGCCAGCGCGATGACGGCGATGTCGACGACGAGCGAAATGTCGATCCAGACGCGGTAGTGGCGCGGGTTGCGCGAGGCGACCGCAACCACGAGCATGGCATACGCCAGATAGAACACTGCGGTCGCGCGGCCGAGCATCGGGTGCAGCACGCTGACCCAGCTGACCGCGTACGGGCTGAACATCAAGGCGAGGATGATGATCGCCTCGAGCACGCGGAAAAGATTGAAGAAATAGAATTCGCGCGTGATCGTGTCTAAATCGCCGGCGGAGCGGCTGGCCACATTGGTTTGGACGGCGGCGACGACCACGATCGACAGACTCCTTGAGCCTATTGCTCCCCTGGCCCAAGTATAAGCGTTCGCTGGTTCCAGGGAGAGCCCCGGGACCGCATATCTGGCGCGCTTTGGGGTTTGCGGGCTGTTCAGACTTTTTTTTGCCCGGGCGATTCATCACAATACGCGCCCCGCCGGCATTTCACGCCGTTTTTGTCACTCCCCCAAGGTGTCCGCATGAATTTCCACGAGTATCAGGCCAAGCAGCTCTTCGCTGACTATGGAATTCCCGTTCCCCCCGGCAAGATCGCCAAGACCCCGGAAGAGGCAGTCGAGGCTGCGAAAGCGCTCGGTGGCGACGAATGGGTGGTCAAGGCGCAGATCCATGCCGGCGGCCGCGGCAAGGCCGGCGGCGTCAAGCTGGTCAAGACCTTCGACGACGTGAAGGCCGCGTCGGCCAAGATGCTCGGCACGAAGATGGAGACCTACCAGTCGGGCGGCAGCGCGCTGCCGGTCAACGTCGTCTTGATCACCGAGGCCAGCGACATCGCCAAGGAACTGTACCTGTCGGTGCTCGTCGATCGCGGCACGAAATCCGTCGCCTTCATCGCCTCCGCGCGAGGTGGCGTCGATATCGAACAGGTCGCGCGCGAGAATCCCGAGGACATCCATACGCTCGAAGTGAACTTCGTCGAAGGCCTGCAGCCGTACAAGTGCCGTCAGCTCGGCTTCGCGATGGGCCTCAACGCCAAGCAGGCCGGCCAGCTGACCAAGATCATGCTCGGCCTGTACAAGCTGTTCAACGAGAAGGACCTCGCCCTGGTCGAGCTGAACCCGCTTGCGATCAACAAGGCCGGCGACCTCGTTGCGCTCGACGGCAAGGTCAACTCCGACGACAACGCCGAATTTCGCCATGCCGACCTCGCCGCGATGCGCGACGAATCGCAGGAAGATCCGGCCGAGGCGGTTGCGGTCAAGCACAACCTCAACTACGTCACGATGGACGGCAATATCGGCTGCATGGTCAATGGCGCCGGTCTTGCGATGGCGACGATGGACGTGATCAAGCTCAACGGCGCCGAGCCCGCGAACTTCCTCGACGTCGGCGGCGGCGCGACCAAGGAGCGCGTGACCGAAGCGTTCAAGCTGATCCTGTCGTCTGACAAGGTCAAGTGCATCCTGGTCAACATCTTCGGCGGCATCGTGCGTTGCGACCTGATCGCCGAAGGCATCATCGGCGCGGTCAAGGAAGTGGGTCTGACGATTCCGGTCGTCGCGCGCCTCGAAGGCACGAACGTTGAAGCCGGTCGCGAACTGCTCGCCAACTCCGGTTTGAAAATTACTCCGGCGCTCGACCTGAACGACGCGGCGCAGAAAGCCGTTGCCGCCGTCAAAGCCGCCTAAGCCGAAGGAATCAGACAAATGAGCGTTTTGGTCAACAAGAATACGAAAGTCATCACCCAGGGCTTCACCGGCCAGCAGGGCACGTTCCACTCCGAGCAGGCACTCGACTACGGCACCAAGGTCGTCGGCGGCGTCACTCCGGGCAAGGGCGGCACGCAGCACATCGGCCTGCCCGTGTTCAACACGGTGCAAGATGCCGTCGACGAAACCGGTGCCGACGCCACGATGATCTTCGTGCCGCCGCCGTTCGCGGCCGACGCGATCCTCGAGGCGGCCGACGCGGGCATCAAGGTCATCGTCGCGATCACCGAGGGCATCCCGGTGCTCGACATGCTGCGGGTGAAGAATCGCCTGAAGGATTATCCCGATACCGTGCTGATCGGCCCGAACTGCCCCGGCATCATCACCCCGGGCGAATGCAAGATCGGCATCATGCCGGGTCACATCCACAAGCCGGGCAAGGTCGGCATCGTTTCGCGCTCGGGCACGCTCACCTACGAGGCCGTGTTCCAGACCACGAACGAAGGTTTGGGACAATCGACCTGCATCGGTATCGGCGGCGACCCGATCAACGGCCTCAACTTCATCGACTGTCTGAAGCTGTTCCAGGACGATGCGCAGACCGAAGGCATCATCATGGTCGGCGAAATCGGTGGCAGCGCCGAGGAAGAGGCGGCCGAGTTCATCGCCGAATACGTGACCAAGCCGGTCGTCGCCTTCATCGCCGGTGCCTCGGCTCCGGCGGGCAAGCGCATGGGCCATGCCGGCGCGATCATCTCCGGCGGCAAGGGCACGGCCGCGGCCAAGTTCGCGGCGCTGGAAAAAGCCGGCGTTACCACTGTCAAGTCGCCGGCGGATCTGGGCAAGGCGATTGCCGCGAAGCTGAAGAAGTAAGCATCAGCGTCGCAATCGACGATAATAAGGCCGCGGTTTTCCGCGGCCTTTTCGTTTTCTGGAACACGCATGTCGACTTTGCGCATCGCCCTTGCCCAGTTCGATTTCCCTGTCGGCGCCGTCGCGCGCAACGCCGAGCGCATCGCGGCGATGATCGCCGAGGCGCGCGATGTGCATCGCGCCGATCTCGTGCTGTTCCCCGAACTCGCGATCAGCGGTTATCCACCCGAAGACCTGCTCATGCGGCCGAGTTTTCTCGCCGAGTGCGAGGCGGCGTTGCAGCGCGTCGCCTCCGGCGTGAAAGGCATCGTCGCCGTGGCCTGCTGGCCGCAGGCGGATGGCGCCGTCGTGTTCAATGCCGCTTCTGTATTGCGTGATGGCGTAGTCGAAGCGACTTATCGCAAGCGCCAGCTGCCGAACTATGCGGTGTTCGACGAGCGGCGCTATTTTGAAGTCGATCCGGCAGGCGGGTCGTGCGTATTCGATGTGAAGGGCGTGCCGGTCGGCCTGATCATCTGCGAGGACGTATGGTTCGCCGAACCGCTCGCCGACACGGTCGCGCATGGCGCGCAGATTGTCATCGTGCCGAACGCCTCCCCGTTCGAGCGTGACAAGCATGCGCAGCGCGATGCCTTGCTCGCCACTCGCGTGAAGGAAACCGGCGTCGCAGTCGCGTATCTAAATGCCGTCGGCGGCCAGGATGCGCTCGTGTTCGATGGCGCCTCGGTGCTTGCCGACGGCGACGGCCACATCCATCACGCGGCGCGTGCATTCGAGGATCACTGGTGCCTTGCCGACTACGACGCGGCCACGCGCAAGTTTGCGCCGGTTGCCTGGCCGGCCGACGGCGACGAGAGTCGCGATGCACTCGCCTGGCGCGCGATCGTGCGCGGCACGCGCGACTACTGCGCGAAGAACGGCTTCAGGAAGGTCTGGATCGGCCTGTCTGGCGGCATCGACTCGGCGCTCGTGCTTGCGATCGCGGTGGATGCTCTCGGCGCCGACAACGTCACCGGTGTGCGCCTGCCGTCGAAGTACACCTCGGGGCAGAGCAACGATCTCGCTGACGAGCAGGCGCGCTCGCTCGGCGTCAAGTTGGTGACCGTGCCGATCGAGGCGCCGGTGAACGGATTCCTCGATGCTCTCGCGCCGGTATTCGCCGGCCACGCTGTCGATGCGACCGAAGAAAACCTGCAATCGCGCAGCCGCGGCGCGATCCTCATGGCGCTGTCGAACAAGTTCGGCGGCCTCGTGTTGACCACGGGCAACAAGAGCGAGTACGCGGTCGGCTACGCGACGATCTACGGTGACATGTGCGGCGGCTATGCGCCGATCAAGGACCTGTACAAGAGCGAGGTCTACGCGCTTGCCAACTGGCGCAACACGGTCGGCGGCGCGCCGGTGATCCCGCCGGAAGTCATCACGCGCGCGCCGACTGCCGAGCTGCGCGAGAACCAGACCGACCAGGATTCGCTGCCGCCGTACGATGTGCTCGACGCGATCCTGCTGCGCTACGTCGACCAGGAGCAGTCGCGAGACGATATCGTGCGCGCAGGCTACAACGCCGAGGTCGTCGACCACGTGCTGCGCCTCGTGCGCATCAACGAATGGAAGCGGCATCAGGCCGCGCCGGGGCCGAAGGTGTCGCGCCGCGCGTTCGGGCGCGAGCGCCGTTATCCGATCACCTCGGGCTGGCGCTAGGTCCCGGTGAACGACCGTCGATTTTGCAGGAGCGGGCGCTTCCTTTATTCTCGCCTGCAACCAAAACCGAGTCCCGCGCATCCAAACCCGCATGCGCGACGGCCGACCTCTATTTCGTAAAGCGATGCGTACCGTACTCGTCATCGACGACAATCCCGCGATCGTCACCGCGCTCGACGTGCTGTTGAGCCTACGCGACATCCGCACGCTGCATGCCGCCTCGCCCGAGGAAGGCCTCGCCGTGCTCGCGCGCGAGCGCGTCGACCTCGTCCTGCAAGACATGAACTTCCGAGCCGACACGACCTCTGGCGAGGAGGGCGTCGCGCTGTTCCGTGCGATCCGCGAGCGCGAGCCCGACCTGCCGGTGATTCTGCTCACGGCGTGGACGCATCTGGAAACCGCGATCGAGCTGGTCAAGGCCGGCGCAGCCGACTATCTGGCCAAGCCTTGGGACGATCACAAGCTCGTCGCAGCAGTCGAGAATCTTCTGGAGCTTTCCGAAAGCTCGCGCGAAGTGTCGCGCCTGCACGGCGAACGCCGCGCCCATCGCAGCGCGCTGCGCGAGCGCTTCGACCTGCGTGGCACCGTGTTCGCCTCTTCTGCGATGGAACGCCTGATCGAACTCGCCTGCCGCGTCGCGCGCGCCGATGCGCCGGTGCTGATCACCGGCCCGAACGGCGCGGGCAAGGAGCGAATCGCCGAGATCGTGCATTACAACTCGGCGGTGAAGACTGGGCCATTCGTCATGGTCAATTGCGGCGCGCTGCCGCAGGACCTGATCGAGGCCGAGCTGTTCGGCGCCGAGGCCGGTGCCTATACCGGCGCGAACAAGGCGCGCGAAGGCCGCTTCGAAGCAGCCGACGGCGGCACTTTGCTGCTCGACGAAATCGGCAACCTGCCGCTGCCGGGGCAGATGAAATTGCTGCGCATTCTCGAGACCGGCAAGTTCGAGCGCTTGGGTTCGAGCAAGACACGCGAGGTCAAGGTGCGTGTGGTCAGCGCGACCAATGCCGATCTTGCGGCGATGATCCGCGTGGGTACGTTCCGCGAAGACCTGTACTATCGCCTCAACGTGATCGAACTTGCGTTGCCGCCGCTCGCGTCGCGGCCCGACGATGTGTTGCCGCTGGCGGAAGCGTTTGCCGGCGGCGAGGTGAAGTTGAGCGCACAGGCGCGTGCGGCGCTCGTCGCGCACGTGTGGCCGGGCAATGTGCGTGAGCTGAAGAACGCAATTCAGCGCGCGAGCCTGTTCTGTCGCGACGGCGTGATCGAAGCGGAAGACCTCGGCCTCGCCGTACGCACGCCGGCGCCCGCGCGCGCGAGCGCCGAAAGCGAACCCGATCGCGCTGCGATCGAGGACGCGATCGCGCGCGCGAAGGGCGTCATCAGCCAGGCGGCCGCCGAACTCGGATTGTCGCGCCAGGCGCTGTATCGGCGCATGGAGAAGATGGGGATCGAAAGCTAGGAAACCTTGGCGGCCGCCGCTAGGGCTTTGCTGCTGCCTCGTTGCCGTAGGTTTTCGCGAAATAGTCCGTCAGCGTGGCGATCTCTTCGTCGGCGATCGGTGCGCCGTAGACCTTCTTCATCTTCGTCACCTCCGCCTCCCAGGTCTTGCGTGGCATGTTGGGCGGCTGCATCGCGGCGTAGTCGGCCGAATGGCAGACCAGGCAGCGTGCGTTGACGAGCTCGAGGTTCGGTCCCGGCTTGTACGTGGTTGCCGATTCCTTCGGCAGATCGATCTTGAGAACGGCGGCGCTGGCCAGCGTGGTAGCGAGCATTCCGCTTGCGATCACGATGACACGGTGAAGTGATGGCATGGTCGTCTCCTCAGGCCGCCGTGACGTGCGTGGTCTCGACCACATTGCGCATGTAGCCCGGCGGATTCCAAAGCGGCACGAGCGGCTGCGACTGGCCGATGCGGTTGAGCGCGCGTACCTGCAGGGCATGCGCGCCCGGCGCGAGTGTGGTTTCTATCGTCCACGCGCGGAACGAATACTTGCCGAGATCCTCGCCGAGCTTGGCTGCGCGCCAGTTCGCGCCGCCGTCCTCGGAGAACAGCACTTCGCGGATGCCGTAGCCGCCGTCGAAGGCGATGCCGCGCACGGTCTGCGGTTGGTTCGCCTTCACCTGCGCACCATCGGCGAGATTGGTGATGAACGAACGCACGTCGAAGCGGCTGATCGGCACGGTCTTCGTGGGCGCGGTGCCCGGTTCGACGCAGGCGCAGGCGTTGGCCGGGATGCGATAGGCCGATTTCATCCAGAATCCATCGAAAGTTTCGTCGAGTACCATGATCTCTGACAGGTGCTTGACCCAGTACGTGCCGTAATGGCCCGGCACGATCAGGCGCACCGGATAGCCGTTGAGCATCGGCAGGTCGGCGCCGTTCATCGCGTAGGCGAGCATGACTTCGCCGTCGAGCGCGTGGTCGAGATCGAGTGCCTTGACGAAATCCGGCGTGGTCGGCAGCACCGGCGTGTCGAGGCCGTTGAAGCTCACCTGCTTCGCGCCGGCCTGCACGCCGGCTTTTTCGAGCACGGCCTTCAGCGGCACGCCCTTCCAGCGCGCATTGCCCATCGCGCCGTTGGCGAGCTGGCCGCCCGGCACGCGCGGTTCGGAGAAGCCGCGACTGTTGCCCGAGCACTGGTTGACCGCGACGTATTCGATCGGCTCGAAGTTTTTCTTCAGATCCTCGAGGCTGAGCGACAGCGGCGTCGCCACCTTGCCCTGCACGGCGATTCGGTACTTGGCCGCATCGATCTGCGTCGGAATGCCGGCGAGGTGGTAGCGCACGAAGAACGCGTCGTTCGGCGTGATGATGTTCTCGTCGAAAACCGCGAATGGCGTTTCGAGCTGCGGTGGCCGCGCGGTCAGGCGCAGCAGCGGCCGTTTCTGCGGATACTTCACCAGCGCGCGTTCGCCGTTACCGAACGGCAGATTGACGACGCTGTCGGCCGCAAGCGCGGCGAGCGGCGCAGCACCGAGCATGCCGCCGAGACCGAGCGCGCCGGCCTGTTGCAGAAAGTGTCGACGTGGCGCACTGGGCGAATCACTGCGAGACCGATGGCGCATGGCGAAGTCCCCTTGGGCAATGAATGTGGCGGCAGTCTGAGTCATTCGCGCGGCTGTCGCGGAGCGAAGCATAGTACAAGTCGCCGCAGCTTCCTTTTTGCATTGCATCGTCGCCATCGGGCGGCTGCGATTCCCGCCGGGTACCCTGTTCGGTTAGCCTTGCCGGCATGCGTTTCTTTTCGCTCGAAGGCAAGCTCGCCGCACTGCTCGTCGCGGTGCTGATCGTCGGCTGCGCGTCGACCGCGCTGCTCGCGCTATGGTTGCCGCCATGGTTCGCTGCGACGGTGGTATTCATCGCGTTTGCGATTCCGGCATCGATGCTGGCGCATTCCGCGACCAGGCCGGTGCAAAGCCTGATGCGCGCGCTCTCGGGCGGCGTCGCGCGCTACCGCGACGGCGACTTCTCGACCTCGCTGGTCGAGGCGCGGCGCGACGAGTTCGGCGAACTGATCGCCGCGCACAACGAACTTGGCCGCGTCTTGCGCGAGCAGCGTCAGAACCTGATCGAGCGCGAATTGCTGCTCGACACGATGGTGCAGAACTCGCCGACCGCGCTGGTCCTGATCGACGCGTCGCAGTTCGTCGTCTACGCCAACCTGGCCGCGCGCGCGCTGCTCAACGATGGCCGCGCGATGAATGGCGCCGCGTTCGCCGAGCTCGTCGACAGCTGCCCGCCGGTGCTTGGTGCCGCGCTGATCGGCCATCAGGACGGACTGTTCAGCGTCGACATCGACGGCGAGGCGGAGACTTTCCATCTCAGCCAGAAGACTTTCCGCCTGCACGGCCGCGAGCATCGCATGCTGCTGATCAAGCGCCTGACGCGCGAGCTGTCGCGCCAGGAAGTGCAGACCTGGAAGAAAGTCATCCGCGTGATCAGCCACGAGCTCAACAACTCGCTTGCGCCGATCTCCTCGCTTGCGCATTCCGGGCGCGAACTCGCGCGTCGCGGCGCGACGGATAAACTCGCGCCCGTATTCGACACGATCGAAGGCCGCGCGCGCCACCTGCACGGCTTCATCGCCGGCTACGCGGAATTCGCGAAATTGCCGCAGCCGCGCATCGAGAATGTGGCCTGGGCGGAATTTCTGACTGGCCTTGCGCAGCAATACCCGTTCCGTCCTGTCGGCGCGATGCCAAAGCGGCCCGGCGCATTCGATCGCGCGCAGATCGAACAGGTGCTGATCAACCTGCTCAAGAACGCGCATGAATCGGGCGGTCCCGGCGACGAGGTCGAACTCGCGCTGGCCGAACGCGGCAACGACGTACGCATCGAGGTGCGCGACCGCGGCAGCGGCATGAACGAGACCGTGCTCGCCAGCGCCTTGCTGCCGTTCTACTCGACCAAGCGCAGCGGCACCGGCCTCGGCCTCGCGCTTGCGCGCGAGATCGTCGAGGCGCACGGTGGCCGCATCGCGCTCGCCAACCGCGAGGGCGGCGGCCTGGCAGTTACGCTGACGCTGCCGCAAACGCCGTGACTTTCGTGACACGGAATCGGAAAGGTCGCGGCGCTATACTGCCAAGTACGGTTCAAACCTGACGGGGAGAAAGGCATGGGCGGTGGAGGCGTAGTCGCATTGGTACTGGTGGTGCTGATCTTCATCGGCATCTCGAAGACGGTCCGCATCGTGCCGCAGGGTTACGAATGGACCAAGGAAACCTTCGGTCGCTACACCTCGACGATGGATCCGGGCCTGCACATCCTCGTGCCGATCTATCACAGCGTCGGGCGCAAGATGAACATGATGGAACAGGTGCTCGACGTGCCTTCGCAGGACGTGATCACCAAGGACAACGCGGTCGTGCGCGTCGACGGCGTCGTGTTCTATCAGGTGCTCGATGCGGCCAAGGCGGCCTACGAGGTCGCCAACCTCAATCAGGCGATCCTCAACCTGATCATGACCAACATCCGCACCGTGCTCGGTTCGATGGATCTCGATGAGTCGCTGTCCAAGCGCGACGAGATCAATGCGCGCCTGCTCAAGGTCGTCGACGAGGCGACGCATCCCTGGGGTCTCAAATGCAACCGCATCGAGATCAAGGATATCCAGCCACCGCAGAATCTGATCGACTCGATGGCGCGGCAGATGAAGGCCGAGCGCGAGAAGCGCGCGAACATCCTCGAAGCCGAAGGTTTTCGTCAGGCCGCGATCCTCAAGGCAGAAGGCGAAAAGCAGGCCGTGATCCTCGCCGCCGAGGGCAAGCGCGAAGCCGCGTTCCGCGAGGCTGAGGCGCGCGAGCGTTCTGCGCAGGCAGAAGCGAAGGCGACCGAGATGGTGTCGCAGGCGATCCGTGCCGGCGACATCAACGCGATCAACTACTTCGTCGCGACCAAGTACGTCGATGCGCTCAAGGCGATGGTCGGCGCGCCGAACCAGAAGATCATGTTGCTGCCGATGGAGGCGACCGGCGTGCTCGGCTCGCTCGCCGGCATCGCCGAGCTGGCGAAGTCGAGTTTGCAGGAACAGCAGGGCGCGCCTGCCGCGAAGCCTTCGGCCGCACCGCCGAAGGCTCTGCCGAACTCTCAGGCTTGACCGCGAACACAGGCTTACGGAGCACGTCATGCACTACGGTTGGTGGATTCTCGCCCTCGTCCTGGTCGGCGCCGAGCTGCTCGCACCGGGCTATTTTTTGGTCTGGATCGGCTTCGCAGCGGCGGCACTCGGTGTCGTGACCTTCTTGATCCCGGGGATTTCCTTCCTTGCGCAAGCCGTGCTGTTCGCCATGCTCGCACTGGCGAGCTGCTTCGTCTATTGGCGCTTCGTGCGCAAGGTGATCGACGAGCGCAGCGACCAGCCGCTGCTCAACCGTCGCGCCGAGCAGTTCATCGGCCAGCGTTACACGCTCGATACGGCGATCGTCGGCGGCCGCGGCAAGGTGCGCATCGGCGATTCGCCGTGGCTGGCCGAAGGGCCGGATCTTCCGGCCGGCACCGAAGTCGAGGTGGTCGGCGTCAACGGCACGACGATCAAGGTGCGCGCAGTGTGAGCCTGCGGGCTCCGGCTATTTGATCGCGTTGAGCAGTTGCGCGAAGCGGGTGAGTTCGACCTGGTCCATGTCCGACACGATTGCCGCGTTCTGACCGCCAAGCTTGACCGCGTCGAGCCGGTAACCGGATTGCAGGTTGGCATTGTCGCCGGGCAGCGTTGTGGAGTCGGGCAGCACGAACACGTCGATCAGATGCTGGCCGTGACGGTAGACGAGCACGGGCAGGCGCGCGTTGCCGGCGTAGTCGATGCGGCCGCCGACGAGAGCGAAGCCCTGTTCGGCGAAGTCGTGCACGACGGGCGCGATATCGATCTTGCCTTCGAACCACGGTTTGACCGTGTGCCGGTCGGTCGAGACGACGTCGACCGGCGACGCGGCGGCAAGCGCGCGCCAGTGGCTCGCGAACAGGTCGCGAGCGAGCTGTGCGGTTGCGGATGCCTGTGCAGGTTCGGCGTTGCGGCCCGGAGAATCCCACAATGAGACGGCAATGCCGCCTGCGGCGAAGGCGAGTACGGTCGAGGCGGCGTACGCAAGCCAGCGTGACGGCGATCCGCTCGCGCGGCGCGCTGGTGTCGTTGGCGCAGCACTCGTTTCCGTGGCGGCAAGTTTCTCGATGCGCTTGCGCAAAAGTTGCGGGGCGACGTGGCGCGGTGCGTCACGGCGCAGGGTCGAGCGCAGCGCGTCGAGTTCGATCAGCGCGCCGCGGCAGTCGGCGCAGGCATCGAGGTGCGCTTCGAATTCGCGGCTCGCGGCGCGATCGAGTTCGCCGTCGAAATAGAGTGGAAGGGTGTCTCGTGCAGTCTTACAGTCCATGCGTCACCTCGCTGGCGGCGGTGCCGGCCAGGGCTTTCTGTAGCAGTGCGCGGCCGCGCGCGAGGCGCGACATCACGGTGCCGATCGGCGTCTGCAGCACGTCGGCGATTTCACGGTATGAGAGTTCCTCGATCTCGCGCAGGATCAGCGTTTCGCGGAATTCCTGCGGCAGATCGTGTAGCGCGCGCGCGATGAGCGCGTGTCGTTGCGCTTGATCGAGACGCTCCTCGACTTCGTTGGCTTCGCTGCGCGGCAGCAGTTGTTCGACGCTGTTGCGTGCGGGGCCATCGTCATCATTCGCTGCGTCGATCGAAATATTGCGTCGGTCCTTGTTGCGCGTTTCGAGTCGCGCAAGGCAGCAGTTGCGCACGATCGCCAGCCACCAGGCGCGCGCGCTGCCACCGGCATAAGTGTCGGCCGCGCGCGCGGCGCGCAGGAAGGCGTCGTGCACGGCGTCGGCCGCATCGTGCTCGTTGCCGAGCAGCCAGCGGCCGAGGTTGTAGGCGGCGTCG
>NZ_DASVOK010000091.1:0-7347 GCF_036383415.1 Rudaea sp.
ACATGGACCGACGCCGCGCATGGGCAGCGTCACGCTCGCGCCGGGCCTCGGCTTGTCGAACCGCCTCGTCATCGACCAGGGCGGTGCCGGCGCAGACCGCCTCGGCCGTCTGCTCGCCGCGCTTGCGCTCAATCCATTCGCGCTCGGCATCGGCATCGATCCCGACACGGCAGCGTTCATCGGTCCCGACAACGTAGTCGACATCGTCGGCCACGGCGGCATCACCGTCGTCGATCCCTCCGATGTCGGCCATTCCAATGTCGCCGAAGCCGGCCCGAGCGGGCCGATCAGCATCACCAACCTGCGCGTGCACGTGCTCGTGCACGGCTCGCGCTACGATCTCGATTTCCGCCGATCCATCAGTTGATCTCGATGCAAAAAAGTATACTTCTTGTGTTCGGTCTGCTTGTGCTTGCCTGTTCGGCGCAGGCGGCGACGCTGCTGCGCCCCGCCCGCGTGTGGACCGGCAACGCCAACGAAGCGACGCATCCCGACTGGGTCGTGCTCGTCGACGGCGAGCGCATCGTCGCCGCTGGGCCATCAGCGACGATCAAGGCGCCGCCCGACGCGAAGATCGTCGACCTGCCCGACACGACGCTGCTGCCGGGTCTGATCGACCTGCATGCACATCTGTTCCTGCATCCGTACAACGAGGTGAGCTGGAACGATCAGGTGCTCAAGGAGCCGCCCGCATATCGCACCCTGCTCGCCGCGCAGCATGCGCGCGACACGCTGCTCGCCGGCTTCACCACGCTGCGCGATCTCGGCACCGAGGGCGCGGGCTACGACGACATCTCGCTGCGACGCGCGATCGACGAGGGATTGATTCCCGGTCCGCGCTACTTCGTCGCCACGCGCGCGATCGTCGCGACCGCATCGTACGGTCCGGGTCCGCGCGGCTTCCGCCCCGACATCGATCTGCCGAGCGGTGCACAGGAAGTCAGCGGCGGCGACGCCGGCATCGCCGCGGTGCGCGAACAGGCCGGTCACGGTGCCGACTGGATCAAGATCTACGCCGACTACCGCATCGGCCCGGGCGGCGAAGTCCGACCCGCGTTCACCGAGGCGGAACTCAAGGCGATGGTCGACGCCGCGCACCTGTCCGGCCGCCCGGTCGCGGTGCACGCGACCAGCGATGCCGGCGTGCGCATGGCCGTGCTCGCCGGCGTCGACACGATCGAGCACGGAGACGAAGCGAGCGAGGACACGTTCAAGCTGATGAAGCAGCGCGGCATTGCCTACCTGCCGACGCTGACCGCGGTCGAGGCGATCGCGCAGTACTTTGAGCATTACGAAGCCGGCAAGACGCCGCCGTCGAAGCGCATGCAGGAATCGGCCAACGCGTTCCGCACCGCGCTGAAGGTCGGCGTGAAGATCGGTTGCGGCAGCGATGTCGGCGTGTTCGCCCATGGCACGAACTGGCGCGAGCTCGAGTGGATGGTCAAGCTCGGCATGACGCCTGCACAGGCCCTGCTCGCCGCGACCAGCATCGATGCGGCGATCCTGCGTAGGCAGGACGAGTTCGGCCGCATCGCGACGGGATTGCGCGCCGACCTTATCGCCGTGGCGGGCGATCCGACGCAAGCGATCGACGCGGTAAAGCGCGTGGCCTTCGTGATGAAGGACGGCAAGGTCTACCGCGCGCCATGAACGCGGCCGTGACGCTGCGCGTGGCCAGCGAGGCCGATGCCGCTGCGATCCGCGACATCTACGCGCCGCACGTCGAACACGCGGCCGTTTCGTTCGAGACCGAGGTGCCGAGTGTCGAGGCGATGGCCGCACGCATCGCCAAACTGTTGCCGACGCATCCCTGGCTCGTCGCCGTCGTCGACGATCACGTCGCGGGCTATGCCTACGCCGGTCCGCATCGCGAGCGCGCGGCGTATCGCTGGTCGGTGGAAGTCACCGCCTATGTGCGCCAGCGGTTTCATGCGCGAGGTATCGGCAGGCGTCTCTACGCCGCGCTGCACGCGGTACTCAAAGCGCAGAACTATGTCAACGCGTACGGCATCATCACGTTGCCGAACGCGGCGAGCATCGCGCTGCACGAAGCCTGCGGCTTTCGTCCTTGCGCGCTGTTCCGCCACGCCGGCTACAAGTTCGGTGCCTGGCACGACGTAGGCTGGTGGCAGTTACAGATCGGCGAGCCCGTGTCCATTCCGGTCGAACCGATCGCCTTCGCGCAGCTCGACGACAAGACGATCACGCAGGCGCTCGGCAACGATTGAGTTGGCCGCCGGGCGATCTGCGGACCGTGTCAACCGTCATCTTGCGGCAGCGTTGCTTGCGTTATGCTCGGTCCGGGGAATCCGGTGCAGCCTTCTGTTGCGGGAGTTGTCCATGCAGCCGTCTTCGCCTCGCAGTTTTTTGTTCCGGCGCGGAATCACCGGCGCCTCCTGCCTGCTGCTCTGCACCGCCATTGCGCAAGCCGCGAACACGCCGCCGAGGTTTCCGCTGCCCAGGCAGACACGCGATCCGATCCGCCTCGCTCCGCCGCTGATCCAGGACATGCCTGTCGACGACGCGCAGGCCACCCGTTTCCTGACCATGGCCACGTTCGGCCCGACGCCGGCCGTGATCGCCGAACTGCGCCAGCTCGGCTACCGCGCCTGGATTGCGAAACAACTGGCGATGCCGGCCACGCCGATGCGGCCCTACGTCGAATCGTTGGACAAGGCGGTGCAGAATCCGGGGCAGAACGACCGCATGGAAGCCTGGTTCAACAACGCGGTCACCGCTCCGGACCAGTTGCGTCAGCGCGTCGCTTGGGCGCTGTCGCAGATCATGGTCGTCTCCGACCAGTTCGCCGGCCTGAACCAGGACCCGATCGCGCTGGCCGAGTACTACGACATGCTCGCACGCGACGTCGGCGGCTGGACCGACGCCAACGGCGTCGCGCACGCGCCGACGTTCTCCAACCTGCTCCAGGACGTGACGCTGAGCCCGGCGATGTCGAAGATGCTCACCTATCTGCGCAACCAGAAGGGCGACGGCAGCAAGGGCACCTCGCCCGACGAGAACTACGCGCGCGAGGTGATGCAGCTGTTCACGATCGGCCTGGTCCTGCTCAACCCGGACGGCTCGCAGAAGCTCGACGGCAGCGGCCAGACTATCCCGACCTATCCGCAGGCCGCCGTCTCGGCCTATGCGCGCATCTTCACCGGCTGGAGCTACTCGACCGGCTTCAACTCCAACCCGCTGAACTACCAAGCCTGGTCGGTGGCCGAGTATCAGCCGCTGGTCTGCTACGACAGCTATCACGACTTCGGCGCGAAGACACTGATCAGCTACACCGGCAACTACGGCGCGAATTCCGACGCGCTCGGCGTCCCCGCAAACAACTCCTGCGCCGCCGACTTGCAGCAGGGTCTGGCGATTCTGGTCAATCATCCGAACACCGCGCCGTTCATCTCCAAACAGCTGATCCAGCGTCTGGTCACGAGCAATCCGACGCCGGCCTATGTAAGCCGTATCAGCGCGGTGTTCAGCGGCAGCGGCGGTGATCTGAGCCAGGTAGTCGCGGCGATCCTGACCGACAGCGAGGCGCTGGGCGGAAGGGTGCCCATGCAGTATGCCGCGACCTACACGTTCGGCAAGGCGCGCGAACCACTGCTCAAGCTGACCGCGTTGTGGCGCTACTATCACGCCGCAGCGACAGTCGGCCTGTACACCTTCAACAGTCCGCAGAGCAGCTACGCCGAGCGGCCGCTCGGCGCCTCGTCGGTGTTCAATTTCTATTCGCCGTTCTACGCACCGCCGGGCGAGATCGCCGACGGCGGCCTGGTCGCGCCGGAGTTCCAGATCCTCAACGAGTCGACGGTCGCATCGACCGCCAATGACCTCACCGCACGCAGCAACGCCTATGTCGGCAACAGCGGCAACAAGCCCGAGACGATCGCGATCGACCTGTCCTCGCTGACCGCGATCGCCAACGACGCGAACGCGATGGCGGACCAGATCAACCACGACCTGCTCTACGGCCGCATGAGCGCCGCGATGAAGGCCAGCCTGGTGAAGATGATCAACGCGATCCCCGCGACGAGCGCCGTCACGCGCGCGCAGGCAGCGCTGCAGCTGACCCTGATCTCCCCCGAATTCGCGATCCAGAAGTGAGCGCGCCATGAGCTACTCATTCAATCCCTCGCGTCGACTGTTCCTGCGCGATGCCGTCTGCTCGAGCCTTGCCGCGGCGACGAGCGGCGCGCTGATGACCCAGTTCGGCCTCGTCAACTCGGCGCTCGCGCAGTCGAGTTGCGGCGGCTACGGTGCGGTGAGCGACTACAAGGCGTTGATCTGCCTGTTCCTGCTCGGCGGCAACGACTCGTGGAACACGCTGATCCCGAGCGACGCGACGCGCTACGCGACCTACAGCGCCTCGCGCAGCGGCGCTGCGCCGACCGGCATGGCGATCGCACAGAACACGCTGCTGCCGATCAACGTGCTCAACGCCGGCGCCGGCGAAACCTACGGTCTGCACCCGAACCTGCCGGAACTGCAACGCCTGTTCAACAGTGGCAACGGCGCGTTCGTCGTCAATGTCGGCACGGCGCTGCAGCCGACGGTCAAGACGCAGTACCTGAAACCGGGCTATCCGCTGCCGCCGCAATTGTTCTCGCACGCCGACCAGCAGGCGCAGTGGCAGTACGGCCAGCCCAAGCAGAACGGCACGACCGGCTGGGGCGGCCTCGTCGCCGACCGCCTGCATGTACTCAATGCCGGGGCGACGATTCCGATGTCGATTTCGCTGAGCGGCCAGAACCGGTTTCAGGCCGGCATGTCGGTGCAGCCCTACTCGATCTCGGCCAGCGGCCCGACCAGTCTCGCCGGCTACACCGGCAGCACGGGCCCGGCGCGGATCACCGCGCTGACCGAGATGCTCGCGGAAACCTATGCCGACCCGTTGTCGCGCGCGTACACGGGCAAGGTCGGCAATGCGCTTGACTACTACAACACGATGACCGCCGCGCTTGCGCAGGCGCCCGCGCTGACAACCGTGTTTCCGGCGAACAACCCGATCGCCGCGGCGCTCGCCGAAGTTGCCAAGGTCATCTCGATGCGCAGCGTGCTCAATGCGAAGCGGCAGATCTTCTTCATCGGCTACGGCAGCTTCGACACGCATGCGAACCAGCTCAACGACCAACCCAAGCTGTTGACCACCGTGTCTCAGGCGCTCGGCGCGTTCTACGATTGCACCGTCAACGATCTCAGGATTCCGCAGTCGATCACAACGTTCACGTTGTCCGAGTTCGCGCGTACGCTCAATTCGAACGGCGACGGCACCGATCACGCCTGGGCCGGCAACCAGTTCGTGATGGGCGGTGCGGTGAACGGACAGAAACTCTATGGCGTGAACGCGGCGAGCGGACGCTTGTTCCCCGACCAGACGCTCAACGGGCCCGACTGCCTCAGTCGCGGCCAGATGATGCCCGCGGTCTCCAGCGACCAGTATTCGGCGACGCTCGCGAGCTGGCTCGGCGTGCAGGACTGCGACATCGCGACGATCTTTCCTTACGTCGGCAACTTCGCGACGAAGAACCTGGGCTTTCTGTCATGACGAAACTTCGCTCCCGCTCGCTCGCCGCCCTCTTCTTCGTGATCGCTGGAATTTTCAGCGTGTCCGCCACCGCCAGCGATCACCAGGTCAGCGTCGGCGGCAGCAACGATGCGTTCTCGCCGTCGACCTTGACGATCAACGCGGGCGACACGGTCACGTTCACCGAAGTGTCGGGGTCACACAACGTCGTCTCCGACACGCCAGGCCTGTTCCGCTGCGCGAACGGCTGCGACGGCGACGGCAAGGGCGGCAACGGCAACGTCGCCGGCAACAACTGGAGCGTAACGATCAGCTTCCCGACCGCGGGCACGTTCGGCTACTACTGCGAGGCACACGGCGCACCCGGCGTGGGCATGTACGGCACGGTCCGCGTCAACGCGGTCGCGTTCGGCATCACGCCGGGCATCACCGGCCTCTGGTACAACAAGAGCCAGTCCGGCCAGGGCTTCGACGTGCAGGTGCTCGGCAACGGCACCATCGTTGCGATCTGGTACGTGTTCGACAACGCCGGCCACACGCTCTGGCTGTTCGGCCAGGGCAGCTACAGCGGCGGCACGGCGACGCTGGACGTCTACACCTCGACCGGCGGTCTGTTCCCGCCGGCCTTCGATCCCGCGACGGTCGCGCGCAACAAATACAAGTGGGGCACGTTCACGCTGAGCTTCAGCGACTGCAACACCGGCACCGCATCTTGGGTGCCGCTCGTCCCGGGCTATACGAGCGGTTCGATGTCGATTGTGCGATTGAGCGGCGTCGGCGGCTTGGCCTGTCCTTAGGCGGCCCTGCTCGAAGAATCTTCCAAGCGCGAATCCAAGCCTTCTGGCCTGGCGGCGCTACGGAAGGAACTGCACGACGGGCCCGGACGTGGGCTGACCCGGAGCAACATAGGCAGGCGCAGCGGTGCCCGCCGGCCCGAGCGTCTTCACGAACGCGTAGATCGCCTTCAGATCCTCGTCGTTCATCGCGCGCACGTTGAACCACGGCATCGGCGGACGCGGCTGCATCGTGCGCGCGTGGTTAAGCCACTGCTGCTCGCTCATGCCGTTCAACAGCAGGCGCAGGTTGGTCGCATAAGTCGTGCCCCATGGGCCCTTCCAGCCGAGCGCGTCGCCGGTGAGCCACAGCTTCTCGTCGACCTGGCCGGCCTGCGGGGCGTAGCCGGGTGTGTGGCAATCGTTGCAGCCGCTGGTGCGGACGAGGTAACGGCCGCGCTGCGCCTGCGGCGACATGGCAGTGGTTTCCGCGGCGGTTGCCGCGACGCTCGCAGCGGCCAGCGCCACGGCTGCGAGCAGGGATGTCTTGAACTTCATCGGGGATTTCCTCTTGTCTCGATTTCCGAAAAATGGCCAAACCGATCGTTCGGCTCGGCTTAGTTAGCGGAACGGGAGGAAATTCGGCTCATCGAGGCGCAGCGCAGCCCAGCGGGACGCGTGGAACCTGCGCGGCATCGCAGCGGAATCCGTGAATGGCTGCGGGGCTTCGAGGAATGCCGCTTCAGGCCAGCGTCGCGAACTCGGCGCCTTCGACCGCATAGCGCGCGTAGCGGAAATCGCGGATACCGACGAGACGGTCGCCGTCCCAGTTCAACAGCACGAAATAGATCGGCGCTGCCGCGGGATCGTGCGGATCGAAGGCCAGCGCCGCGAGCCGGCCGTCGACGCTGCCGAGGGCGAAACGCCAGTCCGCGATCCGCTCGTACTGCACATAGTAGGTGCCGACTTGCGCACGCCCGCTCAAGCGCGCCTTGGCGACGAGATCGAGGCGCACCTCGTCCGCGAGCATCGCGCGCAGCG
>NZ_DASVOK010000092.1:0-22612 GCF_036383415.1 Rudaea sp.
CCGGAGTGCTAACAATCCGGACAAATTTTCAGTTTTTTCAATCAGTTGAGGATACGCTTATGAAGCTTCGTCCATTGCATGATCGCGTGATCATCAAGCGCCTGGAGGCCGAAACCAAGTCGGCCGGCGGCATCGTCATTCCCGACACCGCGACCGAAAAGCCGATCAAGGGCGAGGTCATCGCGGTCGGCGCGGGCAAGATTCTCGAGAACGGCAACGTGCGCCCGCTCGCGGTCAAGGCCGGCGACAAGGTGCTGTTCGGCAAGTATTCGGGCACCGAGGTCAAGGTCGATGGCGAGGAACTGCTCGTCATGCGCGAGGAAGACCTCGTTGCGATCATCGAGGGTTGATCGGCGACCGCTGATCCCCGGCAGACAAATCCAGATTTTTTTGAGGAATTAGACAATGGCAGCTAAAGAGATTCGTTTCGGTGAAGACGCGCGCGCCAAGATCCTGCGCGGCGTGAACACCCTGGCCAACGCGGTCAAGGCCACCCTCGGCCCGAAGGGCCGCAACGTCGTGCTCGACAAGAGCTTCGGCGCGCCGACGATCACCAAGGACGGCGTGTCCGTCGCCAAGGAGATCGAACTGGCCGACAAGTTCGAGAACATGGGCGCGCAGATGGTCAAGGAAGTCGCTTCCAAGACCTCCGACGTCGCCGGTGACGGCACCACGACCGCGACCGTGCTCGCGCAGGCGCTGATCCGCGAAGGCCTCAAGGCCGTCGCCGCGGGCATGAACCCCATGGACCTCAAGCGCGGCATCGACAAGGCTGTCATCGGCGCCGTCGCCGAGCTGAAGAACCTGTCCAAGCCGTCGGCCGACAACAAGTCGATCGCCCAGGTCGGCACGATCTCGGCGAACGGCGACACCAACATCGGCGACATCATCGCCGAAGCGATGAACAAGGTCGGCAAGGAAGGCGTGATCACGGTCGAGGAAGGCTCGGGCCTCGAGAACGAGCTCGACGTCGTCGAAGGCATGCAGTTCGACCGCGGCTACCTCTCGCCGTACTTCATCAACAACCAGCAGTCGCAGCAGGTTGAACTCGAAGATCCGTACATCCTCCTGCACGACAAGAAGATCTCGAACGTGCGCGAACTGCTGCCCGTGCTCGAAGGCGTGGCCAAGGCCGGCAAGCCGCTGCTGATCGTGGCGGAAGAAGTCGAAGGCGAAGCGCTGGCGACTCTCGTCGTCAACACCATCCGCGGCATCGTCAAGGTCGCGGCCGTGAAGGCGCCGGGCTTCGGCGATCGTCGCAAGGCGATGCTGGAAGACATGGCCATCCTCACCGGCGGCCAGGTCATCAGCGAAGAGGTCGGCCTCTCGCTCGAGAAGGCGACGCTCAAGGATCTCGGCCGCGCGAAGAAGATCGTCTCCTCGAAGGAGAACACGACGATCATCGATGGCGCCGGCGATGCCAAGGCGATCGAATCGCGCATCGCGCAGATCAAGGCGCAGATCGAAGAGACCTCTTCCGATTACGACCGCGAGAAGCTGCAGGAGCGCGTGGCCAAGCTGGCCGGCGGCGTGGCGGTGATCAAGGTCGGCGCCGCGACCGAAGTCGAAATGAAGGAAAAGAAGGCGCGCGTCGAAGACGCCCTGCACGCCACGCGTGCGGCGGTGGAAGAAGGCGTGGTGCCGGGTGGCGGCGTCGCTCTGGTGCGTGCGCTCGACGCGATCAAGAAGCTCAAGGGCGACAACGAAGACCAGAACCACGGCATCATTATCGCCAAGCGCGCGATGGAAGCGCCGCTGCGCGAGATCGTCACCAACGCCGGTGAAGAAGCCAGCGTGATCCTCAACAAGGTCGCCGCCGGCAAGGGCAACTACGGCTACAACGCCGCGAACGGCGAGTACGGCGACATGGTCGAGTTCGGCATCCTCGATCCGACCAAGGTCACCCGCACCGCGCTGCAGAACGCCGCGTCGATCGCCGGCCTCGTCATCACGACGGAAGCCATGGTCGCCGAAGCGCCGAAGAAGGACGAAGGCCACAACCACGGTGCGCCGGGCGGTGGCATGGGCGGCATGGGCGGCGGGATGGATTTCTAAGGAATCCTCGTTCGCTTCAAAGTCAAAAAAGCCCCGCAGCAATGCGGGGTTTTTTTTCGCGGACTCATCCGGCGGCATTTGCATACACGGATGGCGGAAGCGACAGGCATCGCGAACAAGACGCGGCATTTGCCGCCACGCGCGATCCGCTTGAGGCCCTGCATGATCCGCTTCACACTCGCACACCCGAACATGCTCGAACGACCGATATGACCCATCCCCGCCTCGCCCTCGTCACCGCCGCCGCTGCGCGCGATCTCGACGAAGACCTGTCGCCGCTCGCCTATGCGCTGCACGAATACGGCCTGCCCTTCGATATCGTGAGTTGGGACGACGCGCGCATCGACTGGTCGCGCTACGACCTCGCCGTGCTGCGCTCGACCTGGGACTACACGACGCGCCTGCACGAATTCCTCGACTGGGCCGACCGTGTGAGCCGCGCGACGCGCCTCGTCAATCCGCTCGACGTGATCCGCTGGAACACCGACAAGCACTACCTCGGCGACCTCGCGCGCGCCGGCGTGGCGAGCGTCGCCAGCCACTTCATCGAGCCTGGCGAAGACGCGGCCACCCTGCTCGACCGCTTCCTGCACAAGCACGCGATGGGCGAGTTCGTGGTCAAGCCGAGCGTCGGCGCGGGCTCGCGCGATGCGCAGCGTTACGGGCGCGAGGAACACGCCACCGCACTCGCGCATGCGCAGCGCCTGCTCGATGCGGGGCGCAGCGTGCTGCTGCAGCCGTATCTCGATCGCGTCGACGAGCACGGCGAGACCGCATTGATCTTTTTCGACGGCGTTTTCAGCCACGCGATCCGCAAGGGACCGCTGCTCAAGCGTGGTGAAGGGCCGACGCGGGCACTGTTCGCCGCCGAGCACATCACGCCGCGCACGCCGACGGCCGACGAATTGCGCGTGGCTGCAGACGCGCTCGCCGAGATACCGTTCGAGAAACCGCTGCTTTACGCGCGCGTCGACCTGATCCTCGATGGCGCGGGCAAGCCCTGCGTGCTCGAACTCGAGCTGACCGAACCCTCGCTGTTCTTCGCCCAGGCGAAGGGTGCGGCACGGCCGTTCGTCGAAGCGATCGCGCAGCGGCTGGGCTAAGAACGCGGCGAATCGCACCGAAAGATTTTCGCCACGCCGGCGAACTGGCACGCGGCTTTTGCCTGCGGCGCAGACAAATCCCGATGCAGACCGGTGGGCTGACTCGCCCGGGCGATTGCCTGCGATAATGCGCATCCCGCACTACCGTCGCAGCCGATGACCGACCCCGGCAACACCGCCCACCATTCCGCACCGCAAGGCATACTCGCACGCCTGCGCTGGCTGGTGCCGCTGGCGTTCCTCGTGGTGACGGGCTGGTTGCTGTGGCGCGAAGTCGGCACGCAATTCGATCTGCCCGAGATCCAGCGCACCCTGCTCGACGTGCCGACGCTGCCGGCGCTGGCCATCGCCCTGCTCGCGCTGTTCGCGGTCGCCTTCACCGGACTCGTCGACGGACTGATCGGGCACTGGCTCGGACTCGGCTTGCACTGGCGCGACTATCTGCGCCTGTCCTTCGTCGCCAACGCGCTGGCGAACACGCTCAACCTGTCCGGCGCGATGGGCGCCGGCATCCGCCTGATGGGGCTGACTTCGCACAAGGTGCACCTGCCGCGCGCGGCGGCACTGATCGGCATGCAGGCGCTGTCGCTGCCGCTCGGCCTGTCGCTGCTCGTCGTGTTCACGCTGGCGACGCGCTCGCTGCCGCTGACCGCGGGCACGACCGAGCGCACGATCGCCTACCTCGTGCTTGCCGCCGCCGCGCTGTACCTGCCGCTGTATTTCTTCCTGACGACACGCCGCTCGCTGATGCGTTGGCTGCCGCACGATCTCGGCCTGCCGCCGCTGCGCCTGAGGCTCGAATTGCTCGCGGTGTCACTGCTCGACTGGGTGCTCGCCGCCGCCGTGCTCTGGGCCTGCCTGTGGATTTCCGGCGCGCATGTGAAGGGCGGGCTGCTGCTCGGCGCATTCGCTGGTGCATCGGTGCTCGGCCTCGCGAGCCAGGTGCCGGGCGGGCTCGGCGTGTTCGACGGTTTGATCCTGATCGCGCTGAAGGAGGCCGGTTACGACCCACCCGTGATCGTTTCCGGCCTGCTGCTGTTCCGCCTCGCCTACTACCTCTTGCCTCTGCTCGCCGGGCTCTACGTCGGCTCGGAGATGTTCACGCAGAATTCGCAGGCGCTCGCGCGGTTGCGCACGCGCCTCTCCAGCCATCCGCTGTTCGGCCTGCTCGGCCTGCCCGCGGTGCTGCTCGCCGACTTCGGTACGCGCATCGTCGCGATCCTGACCTTCCTCGCCGGCGCGCTGCTGCTCGCCTCCGCGGCGATGCCCTCGGTGATCGAACACGTCAACGTCGTGCGCGAGCATCTGCCGATCCTGTTCGTCGAGGGCGCGAGCTGGTTCTCGATCCTCACCGGCGTGTTGTTGCTCGGGCTCGCGCGAGGTATCGACGGCCGCCTGCGCGTGGCCTATCGCCTGACCATGTGGCTGCTGCTGATCAGCGCGGGCCTCGCGGTGACCAAGGGCCTGCATTTCGGCGAAGCCCTGTTCCTGCTCGCGGTCGCACTGCTGCTGCGTACGCGCAAGCGCGCGTTCACGCGGCGCGCGATGACATTGGGCGCGATGACCTCGGCCGGCTGGTACGCCGGCCTCGCCGCCTGCGTGCTCGTGTTCTTCGCGATCGGCGCCGCGCAGGTGCTCGGCGACGATTCGTTCGACCTGTTCTACATCGGTTTCGGCGAACACACCTCGCGCATCGGCCGCGGCCTCGTCGCAGCGGGCTTCGGCCTCGTTGTCTATTTCATCTGGCAGTTCTTCGCCGTGCGCCGGCCGGAACTCTCGCTGCCGAATCGTGGCGACCTCGAGCAGGCGCGCGCGATCTACCGCGCGCACGGCGGCGGCGAGTTTGCGCATCTCACCTTCATGCGCGACAAGCATCTGTTCTGGGCCGCCGACCACAAGGCCGTCGTCGCCTACGGCAGCGTGCGCAACCGCCTCGTCGCGCTCGGCTCGCCGTGCGGGCCGGAGAGCGCGATCGACCAGGCCATTCTCGAATTCCGTCGCCACGCCGACGCGCAGGACCGCGTGCCCATCTTCTACGAAGTGCTCGAACCGGATCTCTCGCATTTCCACGACGCCGGCTTCGACCTGTTCAAGCTCGGCGAGCTCGCGATCGTCAAGCTCGACGAATTCTCACTCGCCGGCAAACGCTGGGAGGACCTGCGCCAAGCGGTCAACCGCTCAACCAAGGAACAGCTCACGTTCGACATGGTCGCTCCGCCGCACGACTCCGGCCTGATCGCGGAAGTGCGCGAAGTGTCCGACGCCTGGCTCGCCGAAAAGGGCTCGGTCGAAAAAGGTTTTTCGCTCGGCCGCTTCGACGGCGACTATCTCGACTGGAGCGCACTTGCACTCGTGCGCCGCGCGGGCAAGCTGATCGCCTTCGCCAACTTCGTCCCCGGCTACGGGTCAAACGGCACCGCCAGCGTCGACCTGATGCGCCACGTCAGCGACGCGCCGCGCAGCACGATGGATTTCCTCTTCGCCAAGGTCATGCTCTGGGCGCAGGCGCAGGGCTATCCGTCGTTCAGCCTCGGCATGGCGCCGCTTTCGCGCGTCGGCGACAACCCGTACGCGCGCATCAACGAACGCCTCGCCTCGCTCGCGTTCCGCTATGGCAACAATTTATACAATTACCAAGGTGTACGAAGATACAAGGACAAGTTCAAGCCGGAGTGGATCGGCTCGTATCTCGCCTACCCGCGCGGTGCCTGGGTACCGGGTCTGTTGATCGACATCGCCGCGCTGGTCGCGGGCGGGTACGGGCGCTTCCTGTTCAAGCGCTGAACGGTTGGCCGGCCTGCCCGAAAGTCCGGATGCGGCACTGCATCATTTCGCGTATCCTGCGCGGCCTCGACAAGCATCATCAAGGAGCGCACATGGGCCTCGACCTCGTATCCAGCGGCAAGGACGTGCCGAACGAAATCAACGTCATCATCGAAATTCCGAAGGACGCGGACCCGGTGAAGTACGAAGTGGACAAGGCCTCGGGCGCGATCTTCGTCGACCGCGTGCTGTCCACGCCGATGCGCTACCCGTGCAACTACGGCTACGTGCCAAACACGCTCGGCGGCGACGGCGATCCGCTCGACGCGCTCGTGATCCTGCCGCTGCCGCTCGTGCCGGGCTCGGTGATCCGCTGCACTCCGGTCGGCATGCTCAAGATGACCGACGAAGCCGGCGCCGACGAGAAGCTCGTCGTCGTGCCGGTGACCAAGGTTTTCGCCGGTTACGCGCACATCACCGACATCGGCCAGGTGTCGGGAAACTGGCTCGAGCGCATCGGCCACTTCTTCGAGCACTACAAGGACCTCGAGAAGGGCAAGTGGGTCAAGATCGACGGCTGGGAAGGCGCCGAGGCGGCGAAGAAGGAAATCCTCGAAGGCGTGAAGCGCTACGAAGCGTCGCCGGAGAAGCCGAAGTTCTGATCGCCCATGCGGCGACCTTGCCAGGCCGCCGCCGATGCCCGGCTCACCGGCGCCGCGGGCGTCAGTCGTCGGGCGTATCGTCCGCCTCGGGTTTGCCCTGCGGCTGGATATGCGGTGCGCTGCACAGATCGGCCGCGCGCCAGATCAGGATGCGGCCGAGCCGCCACGGCACTTCCGCCTCGGGCTTCGCCGGCACGCCGTACTTGCTGTAGATGGTGATCACCTCGCCGTCCGGATGCGCGGCGCACCAAGTATACAAATTACCCAATTCCACTTTTTCGAACGGTTGGGTCAGACGTCCGGGAAAGCCGAACAAGCCATGATGGTTGCCCACGTGCACGATCGGCTTGCCCGCTTCCTGCGCTGCGCGGATGCGCTGCGCAACGGCGGTCACGTCGACGGTCGGCCCGACCGTCTGCGCGATCGCCAGCATGCCCAGCGACGCCGCGCCTGCACTCGCCAGCGCAAGTGCAGGCAATTGCGTATGTACACGCGGATGCGCAAGCAGGAAAGCGCCGATCAGCGCGACGAGTGCCCCCCACAATGGCCAAATGCCGGCAATGACATGCTGCTCGGTCGGCGAAAAGCTGCCTGCGTGCTCTACCAGCCACGGCGCCGCAGCGAGCAGGATGCCGACGGCAAGCAGCAGTACGCCGAACGCGCGGCCGCGCACCTGCGCGTTGCCATCACCGAGTACGCGCGCCGCATAGATCGTCAGCCCCGGCAGCAGCGGCAGCAGATAATGCGGCTGCTTACCGCTGATGAAAAAACAGAAAACGAGAAACGCCGGCGCAAACCAGACGACGCCGAAACGCACGGCCTTGTCCGCCGCGATGCGCGGCCGCCATGCGCTCCACGGAGCGCGCAGACTCAATATCCACGGCAGGATCATCACCGGCAGCACCATGAAGTACCACCAGAACGGCCGCGCGTGCGCAAACGAATTCGCGATGCGGCCGGCGGTCTGCTTCAGCACGATTGCGTTCCAGAAGCCGACCAGACCAAACGAGGCAATTGCCCAGACCAGCGCAACGAGCACGCCGCCGAGGATGCCGGCCAGCAGCGCGCCGTACCAGCGTCCCTTTTGCGCGCACGCGGTGTCGCTCCACCACGGCGCAAACAACGCAACGAAGACGACATCGAGCAACACGACGGGGCCTTTCGTCAACAAGCCCAGGCCCAGGCCGAGTGAGAGCACCGCGATGCCGCGGCCCCAGCGCCGTTCATCGAAATCGGCGAGACCATGCAGGGCAATCAGCACGAACACCGTCAGCACGACGTCGAACATGATCGCGCTCGCGAATACGGCGAAGAACATGACGCCGGAAAAGAGCACCGTTGCGCGCCTGGCCAACACCGCGTCCGCACTCAGACGCAGCACGAGGCGCTCGAACAGGAATAACGACGCAAGCGACGCAGCGAGCACGCCCAGACGCACGATCCAGACGTGCATGCCGCCGACAAGCCAGGACAGGTTGATCAGCCAGAACAGCAGCGGCCCCTTGTCCGCGTACGGACCGCCGTTCAAATGCAGCTGCAGCCAGTCGCCGGTCGAGCGCATCTCCCAGGCGATGGTGAGATAGCGCGTCTCGTCGATCGGCATCGCCGGCAGGAACAGCGCGGCGGGCAGCAGGATCAGGAACCAGTAAAAGCGCCAGTCGGCAAAAAGCTTCTTCACGGATTTTCAATCGGATGGCGGTCTGCCATCAGCCCCTGTTCAACAGATTCTTTAGATCAATGATCGCCGCATTCGCGCGCGACACGTAGTTGGCCATCACCAGCGAATGGTTGGCGAAGAAGCCGAACGGGCTGCCGTTGAGGATCACGGGGCTCCACACCGGCTTCTGCGATTCCTCGAGTTCGCGGATGACCTGCTTGAGGCTCACCATCGCGCCCTTGCGCTCGAGCACCGGACCGAAGTCGGCCTCGATCGCCTTGAGCTGCTCGAGCAGCGCCCAGGTGTAGCCGCGCGATTCGTAGAAGATGTCGTCGATCTTGTCCCACGGCGTCTTCACCACCTGCTGGCCCTGGGCGTTCTGCATCAACGCCGTGCCGGCCGGCGTCTCGCCCTGCAACTGCAACTGGCCGACGCTCGCCGACAGGCGCTGAGACAGCGAACCGAGACGAGTGGAGACAAGATCGAGATAGTCGGCGAGGCTGTCTGCGCGCGCGTAGAACTGCGCGCCGTTCGGATCGTTCTTGCCGAGCTTCACGAAATAATTCTCGACGTGACCGATCGCCTTGCGGTACTGGCTTTCCGAGCTCGGCAGCAGCCAGCGGTCGTTCGGCGAGGAGAACAGCGGGTCGGCCTCCTTGAGATCGCCGTCCTCCTCCGACTGCGACTGCGAGCGCGCGAACTTGTTGCGCATCTCGCGCGCGAGGTCACGCGTCGCGGTGAGCACGCCGAATTCCCAGTTTGGCACGTTGTCCATCAACACGCCGGGCGGGAACTTGTCGTTGGAGAGATAACCGCCGCGCTTGTCGAGCAGCGTTTCGGCGCTGCCGATCAGGGTCGCGGTGACGACGCTGCCGGCAGCCACAGGCTGGTTGTGCTGCGCGGAGCGTTCCTGAGCGAACTTGACCACGTCGAACTGGGCGGGCTCGTAACTCCACCACCACATCAGCGCGAGCACGACGATCACGTACAGGGCGAAGATGACAGCCACGCCACGCAGCCAGTAGCGCCGTCCGCCGGCGCGCGGAGTCGGAGTCGCGTTCATGGAGCCTCCTTACTGGTCTCGCGGGACTGCATTGTGCCGCAAAGCACGTGGCGCTTGCATGCTTGCCGATGCAGTCGAGAGGCAGCCGTTCAGCGCGCGGCGAACGCGGCGCTGCGCGCGATCGTCTCGCCCAAGCCCGGCAGCACCGCTTCGATCGCCGCCTCGTGCTTGCGCCATTTCTCCGGATCGGGTTTCGACACGGTGTAGCGCGACAGCGGCAATTCGGCTTCGAGCGGCCGGTCCCAGGCAAAATCGACGGCCGTGCACAGGCGCGAGATTTCCGCTGCCGGATCGGCGGTCAGCGCATCGTAGCGCGCGACGTGCACACGCTCGCGCGGCAATGCGGCGAGGTCGTCGAGCAGGGCCTGCGTCACCGCCTGCCACTGCGAGGCGACGATCTCGTGCAGCGGCTTGCCATTGAGCTCGCGCCAGCCGGGCGTGAGCAGGAGCGACCACGGCAGGCCGTTCCAGTCCGGCAGATTGGGATAGGTGCGAAAGCGCCCCGAGTTCCATGCCTCGATCATGCTCGCGAGTACCTGGCGCACGTCGCGATGCAGATAGATGAATTGCGCTTCGGGAAAGACCTTGGCGAGGAACGGAATGCGCAGCGAATTCTTCGGCGTCTTCTCGAGCAGGCGCAGCGGCCATTGTGTTGGCGGCGAGCCATCGCGATCGCGCAACGCGGCACAAAAGCGGGCGCGCAGTTCCTTGACCACATCGCTGCCCGCGGCGTCGACATCGAGACGATTGGAAGCGAAGCCACGCGCGCGTGGATGCAGCACGCCGATGCCTTCGATCAGGCCGTGGCTTTCATCGCCGATCGTGTAGACGTCCTTCGCGCGCGTCAGCGTTTCGAACAGGAAGGTCGAACCCGAGCGTGGCGGTGAGACGACGAACACGGGCCGGTCGAATTCGGCATCGCGCGGAGACTTCGCGCTGCGTGGCGCATCGCGCGGCTCGCCGAAGATGACGGGCGTGGCCTCGTCGATCAGGGCCGAGCCGACCACCATGACCATCAATACTTTGTGGAAATCGAGGTCGTTGGTCAGGAACAACTGGCCGCGCAACGAGCGCATCCGGTCGACGAATTCGTCGAGCACATGACGGAACTCGGCTCGACCCGCGGACGCATCGCCGTGGCGCGACCACAGCGCCTGCCAGCGGCGCATGAAGTGCATCGTTGCCTGCTGCGCCTCGGCAATCGCCGGCTGTTGCGGGCGCAGCTGGCCGAACAGGAACGACAGGTGCGAATGCAGTTCCCACGGCGACATCACCGCCGGCGAGTTCACCGATTCGAACTGCAACTCGCGCGAAGCCTGCGCCTGCGGCGCGACGAGTTCGGCCTGCCAGCCCGGTACGTTCGCGTGATGCGGGCGCGAGCGCGCCATGTGCTCCCAGAAGCCGTCACCGCCGACCGTGTCGGCGACGAGATGGATGCGCATCTCGTCGCCCTGGTTGAGCACGCGGTGCAGGCGCCAGGTGTCGAAGATCCAACACTCGCCCGCGGCCATGTTGATCTCGGCGTCACCGCAATGGAAGCGCACGCCGGGCTGGGTCACGATCGGCACGTGCACGCGCATGCGTTCGGCCCAGTAGTAGGCCTGGTCGATATGCGCGGTGACTTCGGCCTGCCCGGACAGGCGCATCAGGCGCGTGCGCCCGAGCACGACGCCGAGCGAGTTCAGTACCTGCTGCAGATACGGCAGGCGCGCGAGCAGTGGAGTCGGCCGCATCGCTCCGACCAGGCCATCGTTGTCCGCATCGCCGCCGACTGCGACCAGCGGCAATGCCGAGTTGCCCGGAAAGCCCTGCGGATGCGGCCGCCACTCGGCTTCCTCGATAGCGGCGACCTCGGCAGCGAGCGCCGCCGCGTCGAAGCGCAGCGGCAACTGGATGAAAGGGAACTGCAATCTCACGAGGCTTGCTCGCCGCCGGCCTGCAGATACACCTCGCCACCCTTCTCGCGAAACTCGCGCGCCTTCTCCTCCATGCCCTTGGCGAGCGCATCTGTATCATTCGCGACGCCGTGATCCTTGGCGTAGTCGCGCACGTCCTGGGTGATCTTCATCGAGCAGAAATGTGGACCGCACATCGAACAGAAATGCGCGTGCTTGGCGGCTTCCTTCGGCAAGGTCTCGTCGTGGAATTCCTGCGCCTTCTCCGGATCGAGGCCGAGGTTGAACTGGTCCTGCCAGCGGAATTCGAAGCGCGCCTTCGACAGCGCGTTGTCGCGCACCTGTGCGCCCGGATGGCCCTTGGCGAGGTCAGCCGCGTGCGCGGCGATTTTGTAGGTGACGATGCCGTCGCGTACGTCCTGCTTGTTCGGCAGGCCGAGGTGTTCCTTCGGCGTGACGTAGCAGAGCATCGCCGTGCCGTACCAGCCGATCATCGCCGCGCCGATCGCGCTCGTGATGTGGTCGTAGCCCGGCGCGATGTCGGTGGTCAGCGGCCCGAGAGTGTAGAACGGCGCCTCGTGGCACTTCTCGAGCTGGCGCTCCATGTTCTCCTTGATCAGGTGCATCGGCACATGGCCGGGGCCTTCGATCATGGTCTGCACGTCGTGCTTCCACGCGATCTGGGTCAGTTCGCCGAGCGTGTCGAGTTCGGCGAATTGCGCGGCATCATTCGCATCGGCAATGCTGCCAGGACGCAAGCCATCGCCGAGGCTGAAGGCCACATCGTAAGCCTTCATGATCTCGCAGATGTCCTCGAAGTGCTCGTAGAGGAACGATTCCTTGTGATGCGCGAGGCACCACTTCGCCATGATCGAGCCGCCGCGCGAGACGATACCAGTGACTCGTTTTGCGGTGAGCGGAATAAACGGCAGACGCACGCCCGCGTGGATCGTGAAATAGTCGACGCCCTGCTCGGCCTGCTCGATCAGGGTGTCGCGGAAGATCTCCCAGGTCAGCTCCTCGGCCTTGCCGTCGACCTTCTCGAGCGCCTGATAGATCGGCACGGTGCCGATCGGCACCGGCGAGTTGCGGATGATCCACTCGCGCGTTTCGTGGATGTGCTTGCCGGTGGACAGGTCCATCACCGTGTCGCCGCCCCAGCGGATCGCCCAGACCATCTTCTCGACTTCCTCGGCGATCGAGCTGGTCACCGCCGAGTTGCCGATGTTGGCGTTGATCTTGGTGAGGAAGTTGCGGCCGATGATCATCGGCTCGCTTTCCGGATGGTTGATGTTGTTCGGAATGATCGCGCGGCCGCGTGCGACTTCGCTGCGCACAAATTCGGGAGTGATCAGCCTCGGAATCGATGCGCCGAAGCTCTGGCCCGCGTGCTGTCGGAGCAGTTCCGCATCGCGCAGCGCATCGGGGCGTTGGTTCTCGCGGATCGCGATGTATTCCATCTCCGGCGTGACGATGCCGCGGCGTGCATAGTGCATCTGCGAGACGTTCGCGCCGGCCTTCGCGCGCAGCGGTGCGCGCGTATGCGGGAAGCGCACGCCGGCGAGCTTCGGATCGGCGGCGCGACGGCGGCCGAACTCACTCGACAGGCCTTTCAACGTCTCAGCATCGCCGCGCTCCGCGATCCAGTTCGCGCGCAACGGTGCGAGACCGGCAACGAGATCGATGCGCGCTGACGGGTCGGTGTACGGTCCGGAGGTATCGTAGACCGCGAGCGGCGCGTTCTTCTCCGCGCCAAACACGAGTGGCGTGTCGGACAACTGTACCTCGCGCATCGGCACTTTCAGATCGGCGCGACTGCCCTGCGTGTAAATCTTGCGCGAACCCGGAATCGGGCGCGTGACGGTTTCCGACAGCGCGGTCGTGTCACGGACGAGATCGGCGGCGAGTGCGTTCATGGTTTCAACTCCTCAACAAAAAGGGAGGCGGCGCCGGGCTTTTCGTGAAGAATTCGCGCGGCGCGAGCGCGTGGCCTTGCCTGCGCAGCGTCCGCAACACCCACTTCAAGCTCCCTACGCCGGCACAACCCGGATCAGGTACCAAGGGTTTCTCTCAGCCCGCAACAGCCGCGGGCACCCCTGCTTCATGTGCAATTGAAACACGCGCAAGGCCGCAATGCGAGCGCGAGCCGCTCAACGGCAGCGCACGGCGGCTTCTTCGGCGCGGCACCGATCCGGCCAACCATGCACGCGCCAATAGTCGACGAAGCGATTGCGCGCGACATAGTCGGCGAAGGCCGCATCGCGGCGGTGGTTGGCGAGTTCCTCGTTCCACAGCATCGAGCTCATGCTCGACTGGCCATGTCGCCAGATCGCTTCGAGCATGGCGATGTCGCCGGCGATGTCAGGCTCGGGATCGAGCACGCGCGTCCAGTTGGCGTGCTGGCCGTCCATTTCCGAACGCGCGATCGCCGCGCGCGCGGCCGGCCATTTTGTCGCGTCCTGCACGGCATCGAGCACGGCGATGTACGACGCCTGCCAGCGCGCGTCCTCGGGCGTGGCCGCACGCGCCGCGGCGACATCACCGCGCCAGACGGCGTTGAACCAGACGCCGGCCTGGCGCTTGAACGGCACGGCGGCGAAGTAGGTCGCCGCTTCCTCGTGCCGGCCCAGCGTGTCGAGCGCATGGCCGAGCATGAAATTGACTTCAACCGAGAGCGGATCGAAACGGTAGGCCGTGCGCACCTCGTCGAGTGCGCGCGTGAGATAGCCGACCGTGGTGAGCCGGCGCACGTGCCACAGACGCAGCGTCGTGTCCGCGGGCGCCAGCTCGATCGCACGCGGGGTCAGCGCGATGCACGGCTCCCACTCGGCATTGCGGCACTTGTCGTCGGCAATCACCGCATAGGGCTCGGCCAAGCCCGCATCGAGCTTGAGCGCGGTCTGCGCCTCGGCCAGCGCGGCGATACGCATCGTGCGAGCGCTCTCGGCATCGAGATAGGACGGCTGGGTCAGCGCCATCGCCAAGCCCGCATGCGCGCGCGCGTAGCCGGGCGCGTCGGCGACCAGCGCCTGAAACGCCGCCACCGCGCGATGCCAGTCGATCACGTCATAGCGCAGCCAGTGGCGTGCTTCAAGGTAGCGCCGGTACAGTGCAGGGTCTTCGCTGCGCCGCAGTTCGGCTTGCAGCGAGGGTGACAGGGTCAGCGCCAGCGCCTGCGATACCGCTTCGACGATCTCGCGGCGCAACGCGAACACCTCGCTAGCGGCGCGATCGAAACTGTGGCTCCATAACACGGCGCCGGAGGCGATCTCTGTCAGGCGCAGCTGCGCATGCAAGGCTTCGCCGTCGCGGCGCAATCCGCCGATGAGCGCGTAGCGCACGCCGAGCCGCTGCGCCAGCGCGCCCAGATCCTCATCACCGACGGCCGTGGGGCCGGCCGAAGCCGGTGCGATCACGCGCAAGCCATCGAGGCGCGCGAGCACGGCGATCAGATCGTCGGCGAGGCTGTCGGCGAACGCGCGATCCGCTGCCGCATCGGCGTCGAGACGGAATGGCATCACGACCAGGCCGCCGTCGGCGACGCCCGCCGCTGACGCGCTCGCCACCGCCGGTGCCGCCTCGCGTCGCGGCCATACGGCGTACGCACACAGCAGCCCAAAGGCGAGTATCGCGACGAGCGCGAAGGCGACGCGCCAGCGGGGCGGTGTTGATCCCACAACCGGTGCCGACGTATCCGCAATCAGCGACGCCAGTGCATCGGCACGCGCCGGGCCGGCCGCGGCGTAGCCCGCTGCCACCGTCGCGACAAAACGGTAGCCCTGCTTGGGTACGGTCTGGATGTAGCGTTCGCCATCGTCGTCGAGCGCGCGCCGCACCTGCCAGACGATCTTGCTCAGGCTCGCATCGGAGACCACGCTGCGCGGCCACAACGCGGCAACGAATTCGTCCTTGCCGACGAGTTGCCCGGCGCGCGAGACGAGCAAGGCCAAGGCGTCGAACGCCTTCGGCGGCAGGTCGATTTCGTCCCCGTCGCGAAGCAGGCGACGCTCGACGGCATCGAACCGGAACGGACCGAAGGTACAGCTCGAAGGAGAAGTCTTGTCTGCGACCACGGGAGCGACCGCCTGCCAAGTTGCGAATCCGCGATGGATAGCACGTCGCGAATTAAAAACGACAAAAAAAGGATGTACCGGCAAGGACTTTTCCGCATGCACTGTCGCAGAGTGCACGGCCGGTACCACTCCGACTGCGGACAACGCGCATGCGAAGCATCCGTAGCGGCGTCGCTTGAGCGGGAAACAATTGTCATCCAGCGGAGAATGGAAATGCGGAAGCTTTTGGCGATATGTGCGGCATGGGGCATGTTCTTCGCGCCGAGCACATGGGCGGCGACGTACACGTTCGCTTCGGGGAATTACGATTCCGGCCAGATCACGGTGGGATCCAATCCCTACACGACCGCGATGAAGACGACCGGATCGTTCACAGTCGGCCCGCTGCCGGCGAATCAGTCGACTCAGTCGGATGCGATCGGATCCCTGCAGACCTGGAACGTCAATGACGGTGTGATCACCCATACGCCGGCCAATTCGATACCAACTCTCTTCTCGGTCAGCACTGACGCCAGCGGCACCATCACCGGTTTCACGCTCAACGTTACTACCTCGCCGGTTACGGCAGGGCAGCCGGCGTATGTGGCTTTTATCAGTATGGCCGCCAACGGCTACCGCAACATCACCGTCCAATACGACTCCTCTTGCTCGGCGACGGCGACAGATCCTCCCAGCGGCAAAACCTTCTGCAATTCCTTGATCTACACGGGCGGCGACACGGTGGCCACCGCCGCAGCGCTTGCGGGCAGCTTCAGCACGGGCGGCACCGCGCCGACGACCTATACCGTCACGCCCAGTGCCGGCACGGGCGGCGCAATTTCGCCGAGTACGCCGCAGACGGTCAACTCGGGCGCCACCGCCACGTTCACCGTCACGCCGACTTCGGGTTACCAGCTCGCCAGCGTCAGCGGCACCTGCGGCGGCGCGCTGAGCGGCAATACCTACATCACCAATGCGGTTACCGCGAACTGCACGGTGATCGCGGCGTTCAGCGCCACGCCGACGACGACGTTCACCGTCACGCCCAGCGCCGGCGCGGGCGGCACGATTTCGCCGAGCACGCCGCAGACCGTCAACTCGGGCGCGACCGCCACGTTCACCGTCACGCCCACTTCGGGCTATCAGATCGCCGGCGTCGGCGGCACCTGCGGCGGCACGCTGAGCGGCAATGCCTACACCACCAATGCGATTACCGCCAACTGCACGGTGAATGCGGCGTTCAGCGTCGCCCTCGCACCCGCACCCGCGGCATCGGCGCCGACGCTCGGGCAGTGGGGACTCACCCTGCTGCTGCTCGGCATATGCGCCGCAGCCGTTCGGCACGGACGGCGTGCACGCTGATCCTGCACCCTTCGCGATGAAGACGACGATGAAACGGGCCATGCTGTGCTTGACGTTCTCGCTGCTGATCGCGAGTTCGTCGCAGGTGCGCGCGGATGACATTGCGCCGCAGGCGCGTCAGAATTTCGCCAGCATCGACGCACTCGACGTCGAGCACCACTGGCCCGCGGGCGTGCATGTGCATTGGGAGTTGGGCGAGCCGGATGGCAAGCCCGAATCCGGCATCGGCAAGCACACGCATTGCAGCGCGTTTGTCGCCGCGGCCGCGAAGCGGCTCGGCATCTACATCCTGCGGCCGCCCGAGCACAAACAGATATTGCTCGCGAACGCCCAGTTCGACTGGCTCGCGGGCGAAGGCGCGAGCCACGGCTGGAGGCCGTTGCGCGATGCCGCCGAGGCGCAGGCGCAAGCGAATCGCGGCCTGTTCGTCGTCGCCGCCTACAAGAACCGTCGCGACGACAAGCCCGGCCATATCGCGATCGTGCGCCCCGGGATGAAAAGCCCCGCCGCACTCGCCAGCGAAGGCCCGGACATCACCCAGGCCGGCGGCCGCAACTATCGCAGCACGACGCTCGTGCATGGTTTCGCCGGCCATCCGGCCGCGTGGCGCGACCATGAGGTGCGCTTCTACGCGCATGCGCCGGAACTCGCGCGTTGATGTCCGGCGCAAACTTCGATTGATCCGGCGGCAGCGCTGCGCAGTCCGAGGCTGAATGCCCGGCAACCACCGCGTGCCGCCACCCACGCCCCGCGACGAAACCCGGCGCCTGCCCGTCTTGTCTATCGTTCCCGCAGGCCGCAGAGTATCCGGGCCTGGTTCACTCGACGAGGTTTGCCATGAAGACGTACCGCCACTCGATGTTCCGCCCGCTGATCGCTGTCGCCGCGGCCTGCCTTACGCTTGCTGCCTGTGCCGCGCCGGGGCCGAAGAAGGCGCTGCCCGAACGCGTTCAAGTCAGCTGGGCGCCGAACGACCAGTTGACCGAGGTCAAGAACAACTCCTTCCAGCGCGGCTGGCTGAAGCCGGCGGACTGGCAAAAGACGCTGTCCGAGTACCTGCGCAAGCGCGCCGATCTCGTCCTGCCACCGGGACAGAAGCTCGAGGTGACCTTCGAGGACATCAAGCTCGCCGGCGATTTCGAGCCATGGCGTGGCCCGAACGCGCAGGATATCCGCTTCATGAAGGATCTCTATCCGCCGCGCGCGACGCTGCGCTACCGCGTCGTCGATGCGAGCGGCGCGACGATCCGCGAGGGCGAGAGCAAGCTCACCGACCTGGCCTACCTGCAGCGCGCGACCTTGGCCACCTCGACAGACCCGCTGCGTTACGACAAGCGCCTGCTCGACGACTGGCTCGACAAGGAATTCCCGCGCAAGCAGTCCTGACCGGACTGCGCCGCACTCAACGCGTGCCGCGAGCCGACCGCCTGGCGCTCGGCTTTGCGACGCGCTGGCGTGAATCAGCGATCGGCGCGTGCACCGCTTCGCCGTCGCCGTGCAGCGAGTAGAGGGATTCGAGCAGGCCCTCATCGGCGCTTGAGCAGACCGCGAGCACGAGCGCTTCGTCGCAACCTTCGGCCGCGACGTAGGCGTGGCCCATGTTGCTGTCGATGTAGATCGACTCGCCCTCGTGCAGCACGACGGGATCGTAGAATTCGGTATTGACCTGCACCGCGCCTTCGAGCACGTAGATGAACTCCTCGCCGGAGTGACGCACGAGTTCGCCGAACTCCTCCACGCTCTTCGCGCGGATGCGCGTGAACACCGGAACCATGCGCTTGCGGCGCAGCTCCGGGCATAGATAGTAGTAGTCGTAGTTCTTCGTGTTGACGCGCACGGCCTCGTCCATGCGGCCGACGCTGCGTCGCGCCGTCACCGCGGCCTCGCTGGTCTCGGCCGGATCGGCGAACAACTCCGACATGCGGATGTTCAGGCGCTGGCTCAGCTGCAGCAGCTTGTCGTAGGTCAGCGTCAGCCGGTTGTGCTCGACCTTGGACAGCGTCGACACCGGAATCTGCGTGCGCTCGCTCATCTCCTTCAGCGTCCAGCCGTTGCGTGCGCGCAGGCCGCGCAGCAGACCGCCGAGGGTGTGGTGGCGCGCATTCCCGTCCATCGATTCCTTTTCTTTCACGAATTTTCCAATCAGGACATTCCGGCGGATATTCGCACATCGGAAGCATATCGCTCCGCCTGTGTGGGTCAACCTTCGGGACTCGATATTTGGCGGCTGATGCCTAGGAAACCCAGGCGTAGCGAGCGTTCGGCCAGTCGATTTGCGAGGAGCGAATCTCCATTTCGACCGCAATTTGTCCTAATTAGAAAATATTATTGACAATTCTCTAATCAGGATCATACTCGCCCCAGCACGCCATTTGGGGACAATCATGCTCCGTGCAACATTCCATGCCGAGCGCCGCCGCATGCTCAAGGCGATCGCCGCCGCCGCGGCCTTGTCGCTGTCGCCGTCCTTGCTGCGCGCGGCCCCGGTCGCGCCCGCGCAGGCGAAGCGCAAATACTCGAAGAAAGCCACCAACATCGTGCAGCGCGCGCTCGTCATCGACATGCTCGCGCCGCTCAAACTCGACTTCAATCCGGAGGCGTTCTCGCTGCCGCTCGGCGAAGCCGATGCGGAGATGTTCCGCAATTGCGGCATCACCGCGTTCCACAACTCGGTCGGCGTCGGCAGCTATGACGAGGCGCTGCAGTTCATCGCCGCCTGGAGCGGCTTCGCCGGGCGCAACAGCGAGGTGTTCTCGCTCGTCGGCCGAGTCGACGACATCGACCGCGCCAAGGCCAAGCGCAAGATCGCGGTCGTCATGGGCCTGCAGAACGCCGACCAGTTCCGCACGCCCGCCGACGTCAAGGATTTCTACGATCTCGGCCTGCGTTGCGCGCAACTGACCTACAACACGCAGAACCTGATCGGCAGCGGCTCGACCGAGCGCGTCGACGGCGGCGTCAGCGACTACGGCGTCAAGATCATCGAGGCGATGAACGACGCCGGCATGCTGATCGACGTCTCGCACTCGGGCGACCGCACGACGCTCGACGCGATCGAGCTCTCGCCGCGGCCGATCGCGATCACGCATTCGAACTGCCGCGCGCTCAACAACCATCCGCGCCTGAAGACCGACGAGGCGATCAAAAAGCTCGCGGCGAAGGGCGGCGTCATGGGCATCACCGGCGTGCGCAACTTCGTCAAGGACAAGGAGCCGACCACGATCGAGGACATCGTCGACCACATCGATCATGTCGTGAAACTCGTCGGCATCGAGCATGTCGGCATCGGTTCCGACTCCGACCTGACGGGCTACGACCACATGCCCAAGGATCAATACGAAAAGCTCAAGGCCGCGTACAAGGCGAGCTATTCGTTCCGCAGCCGCATCGACACCGACGGCTTCGACCATCCGCAAAAAGTCTACGACCTCACCGAGGCGCTGCTCCGGCGTGGCTATGGCGAAGCGAACATCCAGGCCGTGCTCGGCGGCAATTTCCGCCGCCTGCTCGGCGCGACTTGGAAGGAACCGAAACGCACGCCGCCCCCTTCCGAGAAAAAAACCGAGGAGAAGAAAGCATGACCCGGATCTCCGAACATCGTCTCTGCAAGCGCACGCCGTTGCCGCTTGCCATCGCCTTCGCGCTCGTCACCGCATCGGCCGCCCACGCCGAGGACGCGGAAACCGCGACGAGCGACCAGCTCGGCACGATCGTCGTCACCGCGGAAAAGCGCAGCGAGGACGTGAAGACCGTACCGATGTCGATCAGCGTGATCGACGAAAGCCAACTCGATAGTCAACACACGACTCAGCTCGCCGACCTCGTCGGCTACGTGCCGGGCCTGACCCTCATCAACACGGGTGGTGCGCCGGGCCAGGCCTCGCTCGCCTTGCGTGGCATTGCGCCGCCGGCGGGCACCGGCGCGGCGGTGGCGACCTACATCGACGAAACGCCGTTCGGCACCAGCGGTCTTTACGGCCGCGGTTCCAGCGAAATGCTCGATCTGCTGCCCTACGATTTTCAAAGCATGGAAGTGCTGCGCGGCCCGCAGGGCACGCTGTACGGCGCCAATGCGTTTGGCGGCGTCGTGCGCTACGTCAGCAAGCAGCCCGATCTCGACGCGACTTCGTTCCGCGTTGGCGCCGACACCTTCGCCCAATCGAGCGGCGACGGTCTCGGCGTCGGCGGCCATGCCTCGGTCAGCCTGCCGCTCATCACCGATCGGCTCGCGCTTTCCGTCAGCGTCGCGCAGCAGAATTCGCCAGGCTTCACCGACAACGTGCGCACCGGGGAGAAAGGTCAGGACGCGTTCTGGCAGCGCGCCGCGCACGCCATGCTGCTGTGGAAGGCGAGCGACGACGTTTCCGTCAAATTCTCGGTATTCGACGCCAGGAGCAACGCCGACTCGAGTCAGTACACCGCGCTCGATCCGGCCACGCTCAAAGCGATCTACGGCGATCTCAAGGACGACAATTACGTACCCGAGTCGTACAAGGCAACCGACCGCTATTTCAACGGCACGGTGAACTGGGACGTCGGCTTCGCCGACTTCGTCTCCTCGACGAGCTACGCGCAGACCGAACATCGCACCGTCGTCGACGCGAGCGATGTCTACGGCGTGGTCTTCCCACTGTTCGGTCTGCCCAGTCCTGGCATTTCGGCCGTCGACTACCGCATCCAGCTGCACAAGACGACGCAGGAATTCCGCCTCGTCTCCAAGCCGGACGATCATCTCGAATGGCTGCTCGGCGCGTTCTGGACACGCGAGAACACCCACCAGGATCAGGTCGCGAGCGCGCAGATGTTCGACCTCACTCCGATCCCGGGCCTCAATCCCCTCGAAGTGGTCACGATGCCGTCGACGTACAAGGAATACGCGGGCTTCGGCGATCTGACCTACAAGTTCACGAGTGCATTCGACGTCACCGCCGGCGTGCGCTGGGCGCGCAACTCGCAGACCTTCACACCGACCGTCGGCGGCGCGCTCGGCGGCGTGAACTATGAAGCGGAGAATTCGTCGGAAAACGTGTTCACGTATTCGGTGAGCCCGCGCTTGCATCTGAGCGCCGACTCGATGCTGTACCTGCGCGTTGCCAGCGGCTATGCGCCGGGCGGTCCGAACATCGTGCCCGCGCTGCCAGGCGTGGACATACCGACCTACGTCAACTCGTCCAAGCTCACCAACTACGAACTCGGCTTCAAGAGCACGCTCGACGATCATCGTCTCTCGCTCGATGCGGCGCTATACGACATCGAGTGGCAGAAGATGCAGATCACCGAGCAGGTGGGCAGCCTCGGCTTTCTCGCCAACGCCGGTTCGGCGCGCAGTCGCGGCGTCGAATTCTCGGCGCTGTACATGCCGGTACCGGGTCTGCGCTTCGGCCTCAATGGCGCTTACACCGATGCAGTGCTGACCGAAGATGCGGCGAGCTTGCATGGCCTCGATGGCGACCGGTTGCCGAATGTGCCGAAATGGACCAGCTCGGCCATCGTCGACTACAGTTTCCCGCTCTCTGGCGGCTGGAACGGGCGCGTCGGCGGCGGGTTGCGTTTCGTCGGCGCGACGGAAAACGCCTTCGTGCACGATCCGCGCGCGCTGCCGCAACAAGGCTATACGGCGCTAGACCTCAACGCCGACGTGTCGAACGACCGCTGGACGCTGCGCTTCTTCGCCAAGAACGTGACCGACAAGCGCGTCTACACCACTCTCAACCTGTTGGCGAACGCGGTGACGGGCGAGGCCCTGAAGGTGAACGCCGTGCCGCTCGCGCCGCGCACGATCGGCATCGGCTTCGACCTGAAATTCTGAGTCTCTGCATGAATGCCATCTTGCGCAAAGCAACAGTCGAGGCCCTGCCGCAACCCTACCTGTTGTTCCTCGGCGATACGACCGAACCGGGTTACGCGAAGACCGCGCTCGGCCTGCGCGACTGGGCCGGCGAACGCTGCGTCGGCGAATGGTCGTGCGGTGCGACCGTGACGACGGGCCTGCCGTTCCTC
>NZ_DASVOK010000093.1:0-17890 GCF_036383415.1 Rudaea sp.
GGAACAGGAAATAGTTCGGCAGCGTGCGCAGCCAGCGCCGTATCCAGAACTGGCGCAAGTGGAACGAGCCGCTGCGGAATTTGTCGATCAGGATGCCGCCGATCAGGAATCCGCTGAGCACGAAGAACAGCTCGACGCCGAGGAACGCGAGGCTGTACCAGACGTCCAGTTCGCGCGTCAGCGGCAGGAACCAGAAACTCGCATGCCCGACGAGGACCAACAGGATGGCCAGCGCGCGCCAGGCATCCAGACCGAAACGCCGCGCGCTATCCATCAGCAATTGCCACGACAAACGTCCGCGCGAGGTGTCGGAACTCTCGATGCTTGCTGCGACGGAAATTGCATGCTGCGCGTGGACTTGCCGGCTCGGGACGGAGCGCGCATTGTAGCGAACCGCGACGCCAACAAGTCCTCTGTGCACTTCACTGGAAGCCTGCGGGTGCCGCCTGGAATAAGGTTATTTCTTTTCCGCCGCGGTGCGGGCACCATTGCCTCGGCTTATATCGTCTTATACTCGCCGCCTGTCCAGAAAAGGGGGTCACACCATGATCTACAACAGCATTCTCGACACCATCGGCCGCACGCCCATCGTGCGCATCAATCGCCTCGCACCGCCGGGCGTGGAAATGTACGTCAAGGTCGAAGCGTTCAATCCCGGTGGTTCGGTCAAGGACCGCCTCGCGCTCGCGATCATCCTCGACGCCGAGGCCAAGGGCACGCTCAAGCCCGGCCAGACCGTGGTCGAGGCGACCAGCGGCAACACCGGTGTCGCGCTGGCGATGGTGTGCGCGGCCAAGGGCTACCCGTTCGTCGCCTTCATGACCGAGACGTTCTCGGTCGAGCGGCGCAAGCTGATGCGCGCGTTCGGCGCGAAGGTGATCCTCACGCCCGCCGCCGCACGCGGCTCGGGCATGGTGCAGGCCGCGCGCGAGTACGCTGAAAAGAACGGCGCGTTCCTCGCCCGCCAGTTCGAGAACGAGGCGAACCCGTCGTTCCATCGCAACACGACCGGTGCGGAGATCATCCAGGATTTCGCCGGCAAGCGTCTTGACTGGTTCGTCACCGGCTGGGGCACGGGCGGCACCGCGACCGGCGCGGGTGAAGTGATCCGCCTCGCCCGCCCTGACACGAAGATCGTGCTGACCGAGCCGGCCGGCGCCGCGCTCGTCTCGGGCAAGGAATGGAAGCCGCACAAGATCCAGGGCTGGACGCCGGATTTCGTTCCGGCCGTGCTCAACAAGAACGTCGCCCACCAGATTCTTCCCGTCGACGAGGTCGTCGCACGCGACACAGCGCGCGAACTGGCGAAGAAGGAAGGCATCTTCTGCGGCATCTCCTCCGGCGGCACCTTCGCCGCTGCGCTCGAGGTCGCCAAGCAGGCGAAACAGGGCGATGTGATTCTCGCCATGCTGCCCGACACGGGCGAGCGCTACCTGTCGACGTTCCTGTTCGAGGGCGTCAACGAAGGCACGGACGAGGCCTGATCGTTTGCGGAAATGCGCCGCTCAGGCAGCGGCGCATTTCTTCACTGTATCCCAGGTGCGCGTCGTGATTTCGGCGCCGAACGTCTTCTCGATCAGGCGCATGAACACCGGATTGCCCGGCTGCGGAACATAGGCCGTGAAGATCTCGCCGCCATCGACGGCGAGAATGCGCGCGCCGTCGACCTCTGCCGGCAGCGCCGGCATCGGTTTGCACGGCTCGCGCAGGAAGGTGACGACGCGTTTCGCATCCGCCGGCAGACGGAATGCCTTGTACGGATCGGAGTCGATCAATTCGCGCAGTACATCGACGCCGCGCACGATCGTGTAGAAGCTGCGATCGAGATGCTTCGCCATCGCTGCCTCGATCCGACGCGCGAGCGCAAGCTCGGATCCAGCGCGCGCATCGAACACGACGTTGCCGCTGGAAAGCACGGTCTTGACCTTGCCGAAACCCGCTTGCTCGAAACAGCGCTTCAGCTCCGGCATCTTTGCGTTCATCGGGCTGACGCCGCGCAGGAAGGCTACATATCGAGGCATCGCCGGTCACTCCATCTGCCGCAGGCGCCAGCCACGCACCATGCCGTAGATGCTGATTGCCACCCACGCAGCCTCGACGATGAAGGCCGACAGGTTGAAGTTGTAGAAGAGCGACAGGACCACGGCCGCGGCACCGATCGCATTCATTGCCTGATATATGAAGCCGGTGCCGTGCAGCCGGCCGGCCTGCAGCAGCAGAAATGCGGTCAAGGTGATGACGACGCCGATCATTCCGACCCAATCGTGCCACTGCATGTTGCTGCTCCTTATGCGCGCTGGCGCAGCGCTTCGAACAGGGCCACGCCCGTGGCGACCGAAACGTTGAGGCTTTCCACGCCGCCACGCATCGGAATCCTGGCGAGGAAATCGCAGGCCTCGCCGGTCAGCCGACGCATGCCCTCGCCTTCGCTGCCCATGACGATGCCGAGCGGCCCCTTGAGGTCGAGCTTGTAGAAATCCTGCGTCGACTCGCCGGCGAGACCGACCAGCCACACGCCGCTCTCCTTCAGCGCCTTCAGCGTGCGCGCCAGATTGGTCACGGCGAAGAACGCGACGCGATCGGCCGCGCCGCTCGACGCACGGCGCACGGTCGGCGTGATGCCTGCGGCCTTGTCCTTCGGCACGACGACCGCGGTGACACCGGCTGCCTCCGCGCTGCGCAGGCAGGCACCGAGGTTGTGCGGATCGGTCACGCCGTCGAGCACGAGGATCAATGTGTCCTTGCCCGCCTGCTCGACGAGCTCGTACAACTCCTTCTCGGTGCGCGGCGGCGGCGCGCGATAGCGCGCGACCGCACCCTGGTGGCGTGCGCCGCCAGTCATGCGATCGAGTGCCTCGCGCGGGCGCGCGTGCGGCTTCAGCCCGAGCTCGCGCGCCTTCTCGGACAGTTCCTTGATGCGCGCGTTCTGGCTATCGGACTCGAAGTAGAGTTCGAGAATATTTTTCGGATCGTTGCTCAGCGCGGCATCGATCGAATGGATGCCAAACAAAAGTTCACCGCTCATCTGCGCCCCTTTCCTTTCGCTGTTTTCGACTTCTCCCTGGCACTTGGCGCCGACGGCGTTGAGCCGCGCGCAGCGTCGGCTCCAACGGCGTCAGTTGGCGCGGCGCTCAGCGCCGCGACCAGCCGGAAATCGATCTTGCGATCTTCCATGCTCGCGCGCAGCACCTGGATGCGCACGGCGTCGCCCAAGCGGAACTGCAGTCCGCGCCGCTCGCCGCTGAGCAAATGACGCACCGGATCGAAATGATAGTAGTCGTTCGGCAACTGGGTGATGTGGACGAGGCCCGACACCTGCGACTCGGTCAGTTCGACGAACAGGCCGAACGAAGTCACGCCGGAGACGATGCCGTCGAATTCGCTGCCGACGTGCTTCTCCATCCACGCGCACTTGTAGCGCTCGTCGACGTCACGCTCGGCCTCGTCGGCACGGCGCTCGTTGTGCGAGCAGTGCGTGGCGAGATGCGCCATGTCATTCGCGCTGTAGGTGTAGTCCGACGGCTTGCCCTTGATCAGCGCATAACGGATCGCGCGATGCACGAGCAGGTCGGGATAGCGTCGGATCGGCGAAGTGAAATGCGCGTAATGCTCGAGGGCGAGGCCGAAATGGCCCGAGTCTTGCGGGCTGTACACCGCGAGCGATTGCGAGCGCAGCAGCACCGACTGGATCAGACCCGCATCGGGGCGTTTCCTGATTTCCTTGAGCAGATGGGAGAAGTCCTTCGGCTTCACCTCGGCATGCGACGGCATGCGCAGGCCGAATTCGAGCAGGAACTCCTGCAGATCCTCGTACTTCGATTCGGGCGGCGGCGCATGCACGCGGAACAGCGCGGGAATCTTCGCCTTGTCGAGGAACTTCGCCGCCTCGACGTTCGCGGCGATCATGCACTCCTCGATCAGCTTGTGCGCATCGTTGCGCGGCTCGGAACCCATCTGCACGACTTCACCCGAAGCGGCGAGGCGGAACTTCACTTCGGTGCTTTCGAAATCGATCGCGCCGCGGCGCTGCCGTGCCTTGGCGAGTATTTCGTAGAGCTGGTGCAGCGTTTCGAGCTGCGGCAACACGTCGGCGAGTTCCTGGCGTGCATCGGCATTCTTCTCGCCGAGCGCCTGCCACACGCGCGTGTAGGTGAGGCGCGCGTGCGAATGCATCACTGCTGGATAGAACTTCGTTTTCGACACTTCGCCCGAATACGCCACGTGCATGTCGCAGACCATGCACAGCCGCTCGACCTTCGGATTGAGCGAACAGATGCCGTTCGACAATGTCTCCGGCAGCATCGGCACGACGAAGCCGGGGAAATACACCGAGGTCGAACGCTTCACCGCCTCGTCGTCGAGCGCCGTGCCGGGGCGCACGTAATGCGACACGTCGGCGATCGCGACGACGAGGCGGAATCCGCCCGGCGCCTTCTCGGCGAATACCGCGTCGTCGAAATCGCGCGCATCCTCGCCGTCGATCGTGACCAGCGGCAGTTTGCGCAGATCGACACGGCCCTTGATCTCCTCGCGCGTGACTTCCGGCTCGACCTGCGCCGCTTCGCGCAGGGTCTGCTCTGGGAACTCCTGCGGCAAACCGTGCCCGGCGATCGCCATCTCGACGATGATCGACGGCGTCAGGCGCTCGCCGAGCACGCTGACCACCTCGCCGATCGGCCCGCGCTGCGCGGTCGGCGGCTGGGTGATCTCGGCGACGACGATCTGGCCCGAACGCGCGCCGCGATCCTTGCCGGGTGGAATCAGAATGTCCTGATGCATGCGCCGGTCGTCCGGCGCGACGACGACGATGCCGTTCTCGACGACGATGCGACCGACCAGCCGCGATGCGCGCCGTTCGAGCACTTCGCAGATCGCGCCCTGCTTGCGCCCGCGCCGGTCGACGCCGACGATGCTGATCAGCGCGCGGTCGCCGTGCAGCACCTTGCGCATCTCGGCCGGCGACAGATAGACGTCGTCGCCGCCCGCATCGGGACGCAGGAAGCCGAAGCCCTCGGCGTTGGCGATGATCGCCCCCGGAATCAGGTCGAGCTTGCTCGCGACGCCATACGCGCCGCGACGGTTCTGCAGCAACTGACCGTCGCGCAGCATCGCGGCGAGGCGTTTGGTCAGCGCATCGACATCGCGCGCATGCGACAGGCCGAGGCCGCGCGCGAGATTCTCCACGGTCAGCAACTGACCGCTGTCGTTGAGGAAGGTGACGATCGCCTCGCGGCTCGGTATCGGAAATTCGTAGCGTTGTGCTTCGCGCTCGGCGTTCGGATCGGATGCGCCCTTTTGCTTCGAGGTTTTCGGCCCGTCGAATTTCGTCGGCGCGGGCTTGCCCGGCTTCGCACCGCGCGCGGCAGGCGCGGGGCCGCCTCGCTGCGGCGCGTTCACCGGACGAGCCGAAGGCGCGCCGGGAATTTCCGGCAAAAAGCCGGGACGCTTCGCCGCAGCTTTCGCGCCGCGGGCAGCGGACGGACCGGCATTAGCCACGTCGGGCAACCAGCCCGGCAATTTCGTACTCGTTTTGCCGCGTTTGGCCGCGGCGGGAGGTTTTTTCTTCAAGGGTTTCTCTTTATTGTTTGTTCTTCGAATCCGACGTACAACACCAAGCGCAGCAGGCTTTTTCGAGGTGACCATTATAGGCCGACATTGACACCCGCACCGCCCGGATGTATCTTGCGCGGCCCTCGCAGGGCAATCCGGCGAGCGCACCTTGCCCAGGTGGCGGAATTGGTAGACGCACTAGTTTCAGGTACTAGCGGGTAAAACCGTGAAGGTTCGAGTCCTTTCCTGGGCACCATTACATGATCCGGAGCCGTGCAACGGAATCCGGAAAACTTCAAAAACCGCGCTTTGACGCGGTTTTTTTGTGCGTGGACGAAATGCCCGGCGTAGCCATGAATGCGCTGCCGGCGTAAGCTTGTTGTGAGGTCTGCACCGTCGCTTCTGCAACGTCTGCTTTAGGACTCCCAGGGGAACAATATGCGCTGCTCCGCACGTCGGCTTTGCCCGTGGCTATGCCTGCTGCTCTCGTTGTTCGCTTTCGCAGTTCAGGCGGCCACGCTAACGGTCAACAACAACGCGGATAGCGGACCCGGCTCGCTGCGCGGGCAAATCGCTGCGGCAGCAAGCGGCGATACGATCGACTTCGCCGCCGATCTGACGATTGTCGTCGGCAGTACATTGAACATCGCCAAGAACCTGACGATAGACGCCACGGGGCACAACGTCGCGGTCGATGGTGGACACGCGGTCACCGTATTCCAGATCGGCCCAGGCGCAAACGTCCATATGACGTATCTGACCGTGCAGAATGGCACTTCTCCAATTGCCGGTGGCATTGGCAACAGCGGCACACTGACCCTGGACCACTGCACCGTATCGGGCAACGCTTCCGGCACAGGTGGCCAAGGTGGTGGAATCCTCAACGCCCATGGCGTGTTGACGATCACCAACAGCACGATATCGGGCAACACTTCGCCGACATTTGGCGCAGGCATCGCAAACGTCGGGACGATGACGCTGACCAACAGCACCGTGTCGGGCAACTCCATTCCTGCCGGCGGCACCGGTAGTGGCGGCGGCATCTATAACGACGGCGCCGCGACGCTGACCAATTGCACCGTGTCGGGCAACTCGGCGCCTGGCACTCCCGGCACGAACAAAGGCGGCGGCGGCATCCATGTCGATTTTGGCCTCATGACGATCACCAATTGCACTATTTCCGGAAATTCGTCTGCCAATGGCAACGACATCCTGGTCCGCACTCAACTCACCCTGGCCAACACCATCCTCGCCGGCAGTTGCGCACTCGTCACGAATTCCGTTTTCATCGACAACGGCGGCAATATTTCGGGTACGTCCAGTTGCCCTTTCACCAGCGCGACCTCGAAAACCAACGCCCCGTCGAACCTTGGCCCGTTGGCGAACAATGGCGGCCCGACGCAAACAATGGTGCCGGGTGTCGGCAGCGCAGCCATCGACGCGGGCATTGATTCAGTCTGCACGGCAGCGCCAGTCAATGGCGTGGACCAGCGCGGTGTGACGCGACCACAGGGCGCGCACTGCGATAGCGGCGCAGTGGAAGTCCTGGTTCCGCAGGTATTGACTGTCGTGGTAACGGGTGGCGGGACCGTGTCGGCAGGCACTTTGCCTGCGCCACAGAGCGGCAGCATCTCAAATTGCACCAGCACTGGCGGAGCGAATTGCTCGGCCAGCTATGTCACAGGACAAAGTGTTGTCCTCACCGCCATGGTGCCTCCCGGCCAAAACTTGACGTGGGGTGGCGCCTGCGCGACGGCGGGCAGCACCACGACCGCCACGGTGACGATGAGTGCAGCGGAGAATTGCACGGCAGCATTCGCACTGAACACTGCGACAACTGCACTGGCCAGTTCCTCGTCGACCAGCACTTATGGCCAAGTGGTGACATTTACCGCCACCGTGGCAGCGGTTCCTCCGGCCACCGCCACGCCGACAGGCACGGTGACTTTCCTCGATGGCGGCAGCTCGATCGGGACCGGCACCTTGTCCGGCGGCGTGGCGATGTTCACGATCAGTGCTCTTTCCGGCGGTTCGCACACCATTACCGCACAATATGGCGGCGACAGCAATTTTCCGGCATCGGCTCCGCAGCCAGTGTCGAACACGCAGACGCAAACCGTCAATCAGGCCGGTCAGACGATCACGTTCACCTCGACGCCACCAGCGAGCCCGACCGTGACGGGCAGTTACACCGTCAGCGCCACAGGTGGTGCCTCGGGCAAGCCCGTAGTGTTCTCGATTGATGCGAACTCGACCGCAGGCGCGTGCACCATCGCGGGCAACGTCGTGAGCTTTACCGGAACCGGCACCTGCATCGTCGATGCGAATCAGGCCGGCAATACGAACTACGCCGCGGCGCAGCAAGTGCAGCAGACGATAACCGTGGGCAAGAAGACCACGACGGTCTCTCTCGCTGCCGCACCGAACCCGATAGTGATCGGCCAGCCGGTGACGCTCACGGCAACCGTAGCGGGCGATCCACCGACCGGCTCGGTGAGTTTCACCGACAATGGCACACCGCTGCCGTGTTCGCCTGTGACTCTGGTGCCAGGCACGACAAGTTCGACGGCGAGCTGCACGGTGACACTTGGTGGCGCGGGATCGCACTCGATCGTGGCGACCTACAGCGGGGACGGCAACTTCGTAGGCGCAACGTCGTCTGCCCTGATCGTCACGGTGAGCTCGCCACCGGTTGCGGCACCGGCGCTCGATCGCTGGGCGCTGCTGCTGCTCGGCAGTTTGCTCGGTGCGGGTGTTTTCTGGCGCGGGCGACGATCCGGGTTTTGACTGCGGGGCGTTTGTCCGATATTGACGAATCCCGGCGAAGCCCAATCGTGTGCTGCCCCCTGGAGCACCGTGCCAATTTGTGAAGGCGCCGACGCAATCCGGCATGGCCCACGACGCGGCGTTATCTGAAGTCCCTCGAGCGCACATCGAGCTGGGCAAGCAGTAAACTCAGGTCCAGCAGGTTTTCGGCAATCAGATGCTGCACCTTGTCGACCGACTCGAGCAGGCCGTCGACGGCGAGCAGGCGCGATTCGAGAAAGGCTCGGCGCTGGCGCTCGGCCAGTTCAGGGCGGACGATGACGTTGACCGGCCCGTCCTCGTCCTCGAGCGTGACGAAGGTGAGACCGCTCGCAGTTTGCGGGCGCTGGCGGCCGATGACGAGGCCGGCGGCGCGCACCGGCCGGGTTCCCTTGAACTTGCGCAAACGGCTCGACCGGTAACAGCGCTGCGCGTCAAGCTGCGCGCGCACGAGAGCGACCGGGTGTGGGCCGAGAGTCAGCCCTGTGCTTGCATAATCGACGAGCACATTTTCGCCGGTGCTGGGCAGCGACAGTTCGACTTGCGCTTCTTCGGGACTCGCCCGGCCGAACAACGGCAGGTTCGCCTCGACACCGGCGACCGCCCAGTGCGCGCGGTGGCGATGACCGGCGAGACCGCGCAGTGCACCGGCTTGCGCGAGCAAGCTTTGCGCGCGCCGGTCGAGCTGCGCGCGCGTGCACAGATCGACGACTGAAGCGAATGCTTTTTGTGCGCGTGCCGCCTCGATGCGTCGCGCGCTGCCTTCGTCGCAACCGCGAATCTGGCGCAGCCCCAGGCGCAGTCCGGGCTGTGGATTTTCCGTCTCCTTCAGCCGACGCGTGCCGTAATCTTCTAGCGAGCAATCCCAGTTGCTGTAGCGCACGTCGACCGGCAGTACCTTTGCGCCACGGCGACTCAGATCCTGCACGATCTGGCTCGCCGAATAGAATCCCATCGGCTGCGAGTTGAGCAACGCGCAGGCGAACGCGGCGGGCTCGTGGCGCTTGAGCCAGCTCGATGCGTAAGCCAGCAAGGCAAAGCTGGTCGCATGCGATTCGGGAAAACCGTAGTCGCCAAAACCCTTCATCTGCTCGAAGATGCGTTCGGCGAAGTCGAGCGGGTAATTGCGTTCGAGCATGCCGCCGATCAGTTGGTCGCGCAGATGATCAAGACCACCGCGGCGCTTCCATGCGGCCATTGAGCGTCGCAGCTCATCGGCTTGGCCAGGTGTGAAGCCTGCCGCGACGATGGCGATACGCATTACCTGTTCCTGAAACAACGGGACGCCCAGTGTGCGTTTGAGCTCTTCCTTGAGTTGCTGCGATGGATATTCGACCAACTCCGGATTTTTTCGCCGCTGCAGATACGGATGCACCATATCGCCCTGGATCGGCCCCGGTCGCACGATCGCGACCTGGATGACGAGGTCATAAAACACCTTGGGCTTCAGTCGCGGCAGCATCGCCATCTGCGCGCGCGACTCGATCTGGAACACGCCGATCGTGTCGGCCTCTTGAATCATCGCGTAAGTGGCCGGATCCTCTTTCGGTAGCGCCTCCAATTCCCAGCGCCGGCCGCGTAGCGGCTCGATCAGATCGAAACATTTGCGCAGGCAGGTCAACATGCCAAGCGCGAGGCAGTCGACCTTGAGCAAGCCCATCGCGTCGAGATCATCCTTGTCCCATTGGATGATCGTGCGCTCAGCCATCGCTGCGTTCTCGACCGGAACGAGCGTGTGCAGCGGCGCATCGCAGATGACGAAGCCGCCGACGTGCTGCGAGAGATGGCGCGGGAAACCGTGCAACTCGCGCGCAAGCGCGACTACACGCCGTACCGTCGGCGCTTCGGGATCAAAACCGGCTTCGACCAGGCGCGCGGCCAGCGTTTCCTCACCATCGTGCACCGAGATCGAGCGGCTCAACTGATCGACCTGATCGACGGAGAATCCCAGAACGCGAGCGACATCGCGCAATGCGCTCTTGGTGCGATAACTGATCACGGTGGCCGCTAGCGCCGCGCGCTCGCGCCCGTACTTGTTGTAAACGTACTGGATCACCTCCTCGCGCCGCTCGTGCTCGAAGTCGACATCGATGTCGGGCGGTTCATCGCGCTCGTCCGAAAGAAAGCGGCCGAATACGAGATGGCCGGTGACGGGATCGACCGCGGTGATGCCGAGGCAAAAGCACACGACCGAATTCGCCGCCGAACCGCGACCCTGACAGAGAATCGGTGGCTCGCTGCGATGGCGCGCGAAATCGACAACGTCATACACGGTGAGAAAGAAAGCTTCGTATTCCTTTCTTTCAATCAGCGCGAGCTCTTCCTCGATCAGCTTGCGTATCTTGGGAGCTTCGCCTTCCGGCCAGTGCGAACGAGCACCCTGCTCGACCAGATGCCGCAGCCAGCTCGTCGGCGTATACCCCGAAGGCACGATCTCGTGCGGGTATTTGTATTTCACGTCGCGCTTCAGATCGAAGCTGCAACACGCCGCGATGCGTAGCGTCTCTTCGAGCAATTCGCGCGGGTAAAGTTCGGCAAGCGTCTCGCGTTTGCGCAAGTGGCGCTCGCCGTTCGCAAACAGATGGCCACTGCCCGCGCGCAGCGTCGTGCGGTGGCGGATCGCGGTCAGCGTGTCCTGCAGCGCGCGGCGGCGACGCACATGCATGTGCACGTCGCCCGCGGCAACGGCCGGCAGCGCGTTGCGGGCGGCGAAGGCAAGCAGCACACGCAGGCATTCGGCATCGTCCGGTCCACGATGCAGTTCGACCGTGAGCCAAGCGCGATTCGGGAAATGCCGCATTATCCACTTTGCATCTTCGGGCAACGGATCGGCATCGGGAATCCATAGGGCAAGCAGGCCGTGCGAATGCGCCGCCACGTCCGCACGGTGCAGCATGTATTCGCCCTTCTTCGCATCGCGCCGCCGCCCTTGCGTGATCAACGCGCACAGCGACTGGTAGGCGGCAAGATCCGGCGCGAGCAGCACGAGCTTGAGGCCGTCGTCGAGGCGAATCTCGCTGCCGACGATCAGCGCGACGCCGGTTTCCTTCGACGCCTCCCACGCGCGCACGATGCCGGCGAGGCTGCATTCGTCGGTGATTGCGAGCGCGCGATAACCGAGTTTCTTCGCGCGTTCGAACAGCTCAAGTGCGGTCGAGGCGCCGCGCTGGAACGAGAAATTCGACAGGCAATGCAGTTCGGCGTAGCCGGGTACGGCATTCATGCGCGCAAGCCCTCACGCGAACCATCCGTGCAGCAGCCACGACTCTTCGCCCTGTATGCCGCGGAACGCCCAGGCGCGTTGGCCTTCACGTGTTTCGATCACGTAGTAGTCGCGGCGCAGGTCGCTCCCGTCCCACCAGCCCGCTTCGATGCGCTCGGGGCCGGCAAGGATGCGCCGGGGCTCGCCGCGCAACGGTTGCGGTCGGCGCAGCAGCCAGCTGGGTCGCGGCCCGAGCTTGCGCAATGGCGCGGGATTCGATGCCGCCACACGCTTGCGCCAGGCACGCTCGGGACGCGGATCGTCGGCGGTCTCGAGCGCGTATACGGTTTCGCTGCCGAGCCGGCTGCGCAGACGATCCGCCAGCTGTGGCCAATCCAGCTGCGCACCGCGCGGCTCGTCGAACAGGTCGCGCGCGAGTGGCACGAACGGCGGCAACTGCGCCGCCACAACGGCGAGCGCACGTACGGGCGCGGGGATCGTGCCGGCCTGCAGACGCAACACGCAGAGATCGAGCAGCGTGCGCGCGTCACGCTGCGGCGACTGCAGGCCGATCGCGATTCGCGTCGGCGGAAGTTGTTTGAATTGCAACGGGTCATGCTCGAACACGAGCTCGAACTGCTGCACGCCGCCGTCGCGGCTGGTGAGGAACGCGCACAAGTCGCCGATCAGGCGGCGCAGCGGAAAACGCAACGCTTCGCTCGATTCGATCTCGTGGTCGAATTCCATGCGCGCATGGAAACGATCGGGCGGGCGATGCAGCGGCAGCGGATCGGGCGCGGCGCCGCAGAGGCGATCGAGATGATCGGCGAGCGCGGCGCCGAAGCGGCGGATCAATCCGGCGCGTGGCAACGCGCAGACTTCGCGCAGACGCGAGAGGCCCATGCCGCGCAGCGCCTCGACGGCCAGCGCATCGATGCGCGCATGCGCGATCGGCAAGGCATCAAGCGCCTGGCGCAGCGTCGCGGGATTGCCGACGAACACGCCGTCCTGCGCGCGTGCGAGCGCGAGTGCGCCGAGTGCGGTCGGCGCGACCGCGAGACGATGGCTGATGCCGAGCGCGTTCAACTCGGCGCGCCAGCGCTGCTCCATGCGCGGCCACGGGCCGAACAGCTTGAGACTGCCGCCGATCTCGACGAGAAGCGCATTGTCCTCACGTAAGCTCACATGCGAGCTGTAGCCGTAAGCCCAGCCGGCGAGCAGCTCGCGCAGTTTCTGTTCCTGTGCGGGATCGTGTGCCGCCGTTTTCAATTGCGGACACAAAGCCTGCGCTGCAGCCAGCGTCTGTCCGCGGCGCACGCCGCTGGCACGCACGGCCGGCATCGCGTCGACGATGGTCGGCCGCGCCTGATCGCGCGAGATCAATGCGAGGTTTTGCAGATTCGAGTTCGCGTCGGGCGAGTTGCGCATGAGCACATCGAGTCCGAGTCGTGGCAATAGCAAGGCAGCCCAAAGCATCGTCGTGGTTACCTCATGTGTATGTGTGCGACGGCCGGTCGCAGCGGAATCGAGAGCGCGGGCGGATTGGCACCGCGACATTTGAGGATGCGCAGGCGCGTTCCCTCCTCCGCGCGGACCTGGATCCGCGTCGCCGCGGGGGATGGATTCGCCGCCGCGCGCGCTGCGCGAAACGCGAAACCCAAGGCATTGCCGAACTCGGCCGCGACCTGCAGCCGGCGCAGCGTGCGGTCGCTCGCTTGGCGCGGCCAGCACAGCACCGCCGCGCAGACGCCCGAGCGCAGGCATTGCTCGGCGGCCCATAGCGCCTCGATCTCGGAAGCCGTCTCGACACAATGCAGATGGCCAAGCTCGATGCCACGCGCGGCCAGCGCCGGCGCATAAGGCAGATAAGGCGGCGCGACGAGGACGACGTGACGCTGTGCCTGCGTCAGCCGCGCCAGCGCCGGCAAGACGAGATCGAACTCGCCGATGCCATCCACGTCGAACAGGATCTCGGTCATCGCACCCTGGGTCCAGCCGCGATGCGGCAGGGCCGCGTCGAGCCCGGCATGCCCCGAAGGCACGAACGCGACCTCGTGCTCGTTCGCCGACCCGCGCCAGATGCGCGGATCGCGCAGCACCGCGTCGATCGAGGGATTCGTGATGACGGCGAAGACGGCCATGCGCGGTGTTTACGGCAGGCGGATCACGCCGACATAGAGACCTTCGATCGCGAAATCGTCCGTATCCGGATCAATTTCAATCGGAGCGAAGCCGGGATTGGCCGGCAGCAGCGTGATGCTGGAGCGCGTGCGGCGAAACTCCTTGACCGTGATTTCGCCGTCGATGCGCGCGACGACGATCTGGCCGTCATGCGCCTCGCCGGTTCGGTGCACTGCGATCAGGTCGCGATCGAGGATGCCGGCATCGCGCATGCTCATGCCCGCGACGCGCAGGAGGAAGTCCGGACGCGGGCGGAACAGGTGGCGGTCGATCGCGATCTCGCGCTCGACCTGGGCATCGGCCCCGATCGGCTCACCGGCGGCGACGCGGCCAATCAGCGGCAGGGTCAGGAACGACGTGGCGGCATCGTCATTGGCTGCGCGGGCAAGGCGTGCCCGCTTTCCGGCCGCGCATTCATCGAGATAGACGCGAACCGCAGCGACGCGGCTTTGCGGAACGCGTAGCGGAACCGTTGGCTCGCCGTAGCGATTCGAGCCGGGTTTGCGCCCGGCGCCGGGGCGGGCTCCGCCATGGGATGGAGGGTGCTTCATTGCAATCTTGATTAACGAACTAAAATCAAGATTAGCACATTTCGTCGCACCGTTTGCGACTCGCCGACCCGGCGGGATTTTTACCCGCCAGCTCGTCGCGCAGCATCATCGACACATCGATGCTGCGCACTGCGGACCCATCCTAGATCAACAAATCCTGCTCCTTCTTGCCGGCTTTCAGCGCCGCGCTGAACCAATGCGGGCGCTTGCCGCGTCCGGACCACTTCTGCGAATGATCGGCCGGATTGCGATATTTGGGAGTCGCCGGACGGCGCGACTTGCGGCCCACTTTTCCGCTGAAGACTTCTTCGAGGGTAAAGCCCTCGGCCTGGACCAGAGCCAGGATCTTGTCACGTAGCTTGGCGAGCTTTTCCCTTGCCAGTTCCTGCTGGCGCGACTCCGCGCGCTGGATCAAGTCATCGAGTTGGTGCTGCGTAAGCTTGCTGATGTCCACGGCCATCAATGCTGCCCTCCAGAGCAGAACAAAGTGTGAATCACGACACAGAAAATAAAGTGTGGATCATGCCACAAAAATTGTAAATTTTCCCCAAGATTCAGGAAAATACGAATGGATTTCCTCGCAGAGCCGATAGCACACGGCAGGGCATTTCCGGACCGGCACGAAGACACAGGTTTGGCACGTACGACAGCCCGTCGTACCGCGAAAAATGCCGCCCAGCTCCCTCAGCGCTTTTCGTTCGACACGCCGTGCGGCACGTGGCCTGTGGCGACATGGCGACGCGCGGATTCGACGTTGTGCGCCGAGTCATCGAAGAAGATGTCGGCGCCGAAGGTTTCGAGGAATGGCCCCTTGTCGCGACCGCCGAGGAACAGCGCTTCGTCGAGACGCACGCCCCAGTGGCGCAGCGTGAGGATCACGCGCTTGTGCGCGGGCGCGGAACGTGCGGTGACGAGCGCGGTGCGGATCGGCGAATCCTCCTCGGGAAACGCCTCCTGCAAGCGATGCAGCGCGGCAAGGAAGCCGCGGAACGGGCCACCCGAGAGCGGCTGGTCGACGCGCTCGACCTCGTGCCGGTGGAACGCTTCGATGCCCTGCTCCTGCGACACGCGCTCGCCTTCGTCGCCGAAGATGACCGCGTCGCCATCGAAGGCGATGCGCAGCTGGCTCGACGAGGCGCTCGCCGCCTTCGACGGCAGGATCGTCGCCGCAGCGACACCCGCGTCGAGCGAACTTTTCACGCTTTCCGGATTGGCCGACAGGAACAACTGCGCGCCGAACGAGCGTACGTAGGGCCAGACCGGTGCACCCGAGGTGAACGCGGCGCGTGCGATGTCGAGACCGTAGTGCTCGATCGAGTTGAAAATGCGCAAGCCGGTATCGGTCGAATTGCGCGACAGCAGGATCACCTCGACGCGCGGCTCGGCCGGCTTCGGCGCATTGAGCCTGAGCAGCTTCTGCACGAGCGGGAACGCGATGCCCGGCGCGAGCGGATCGTTCTCGCGCTCGCGCTGGAACGAGTGGAACGCGTCGAGCCCGGCCTGCTCGAACAGCGCATGGCTTTCGGCCATGTCGAACAGCGCGCGCGAGGTGATCGCGACGATCAGGCGGTCGGCAATGTCTTGATCAGGCATCTTTCGATCTTACCCCAGCGCGATCATCCACCGTCCGCGCACATGGCTTGCGTGGACGGCACTCCAATCCGGCTGTTCATATTCCTGCACAAGTGGATTTTTTTGTAAATACCGCGTAAGCTGCGCACCGGGCGGAATCCAGAAACCATGAAGCGCATGAGCCGGCCCCGGCCGCCCGGGGAGTCGGCCTCCGTGCGCGCATACCAGCAATGACCACCGAATTCCGAATGCCTGCCCTGTCGGCATGGCAGACGCAGCGACTGAGCGAGCCGCATCGCGCGCAGGGCCGCGCGTCGCTGTTCGAATATGCGCGCCGCACCTACGCCGGCAAGCGCAAGCCCCTGCTCAAGCGTGCGCGGTTCCTGTTGCGTGCGCTGAGCCAGTACCGGCTGCACGACGCGTGGTTGCGACTGCTCGAAGCACCCGGACTGCGGCCCATGATCCAGCGCCAGCCCCTGCTCGCGGCGAAACTGCAGCATCGCTATGTGCTGAGCGGGCTCGACAGCGCGCGCCGTCTTGGCGTCGCCTGTGGCCACTTCGATGCATTCCTGCGCCACGTCCCGCCTCTGCTCAATGCGGCGATTTATTCCGGAACCGGCCTGCGCCTGGCCGAGATCGCCGGTGCCGCCACGCACTACGAACTGCGCCTGCTGCATTTGCCGCATTGCTGGCAGGAAGGCGAAGTCTCGATCGGCCTGTTCGAGCAGGATGCGCTGATCTGCGCCGTCACCTTCGTCCTCGGCAACGCAGGCGAATTCGCGCCCGGTCTTCCACACGGCGAATCGGCGCTGATGATCGGCGGCATCCAGGGATGCCAGTCCGAAGACGGACAGGACGCGTTCCGCCGCGCGACCAAGGCGATGCATGGACTGCGGCCCTTTTCCCTGCTCATGCTCGCTGCGCGCGCGATCGCGCACGCTCTCGAGGCGACGCGCCTGATCGCCGTAGCCGATGCGGGCCATGCCTTGCGCTACAAGCGCGGCAAGGGGCGCATCCGCCTCAGCTATGACGCGATCTGGCTCGACCACGGCGCGATCGCCGTCGACGCAAACGTGTTCGACCTCGGCATTGCCACGGCGTCGAGAGACCTGGCCGACATTCCCAGCCACAAGCGCGCGCAATACCGGCGCCGCTACGCGCTGATGGAATCGATCGATGCGGAAATCCGCGCCGTGCTGGCGCCCTGCCGCGACGCGGGCGGCACAGCGCGTCAGTAAGCGAACTGCTCGTTGAGAATGCGATCCTCGAGGTTGTGCTCGGGATCGAACATGAGCGAGACGGTCGTGTCGCGCGATTCGCGCACCGTCACCTCGACCACGTCGCGCACTTCGTTCGAATCGGCGGTCGCGCTGACCGGGCGCTTGTAAGGATCGAGCACTTCGAGCTTGACCTCGGTGCCCGCGCGCAGGATCGCACCGCGCCAGCGTCGCGGGCGGAACGGACTGATCGGGGTCAGCGCGAGCACGTCGGCGCCGAGCGGCAAGATCGGCCCGTGCGCGGAGAGGTTGTACGCGGTCGAGCCGGCCGTGGTCGAGACGAGGATGCCGTCGCACATCAACTCGTCGATCTTGACCGTGCCGTTGAGCGAGACGCGGATATGTGCGGCCTGCTTGGTCTGGCGCAGCAGCGAGACCTCGTTGAACGCGAGCGAGGTGGCCGTGCCGCCCGACTCGCTGACCGCCTCCATCACCAGCGGCTTGAGCACGGTCGATTGCGCGCGTGCGAGGCGCTCGATCAGGCCGTCGGTACGGAACTGGTTCATGAGGAACCCGACCGTGCCCAGCTTCATGCCGTATACGGGTTTCTTCAGCGCCAGATGCCGATGCAGCGTGCGCAGCATGAAGCCGTCGCCGCCGAGCGCGACGATGACGTCGGCCTCGGCCAGCGGCACCTGGGCGTACTGCGCGCTGATCCGTGCAAGCGCGGCCTGGGCCTCTTCGGTACGGCTGGCGACGAAGGCGATGGCTGGTCGGGTCACGGTGGCTCCGCACAAAGGTCGTGGCGGATT
>NZ_DASVOK010000094.1:0-10301 GCF_036383415.1 Rudaea sp.
GCCGCGCGCACACACTGCTGCGCTCGCGCCGCGCGGACCTGCGCGAGCACGTCGCCGGCGGCCCGCTCAAGACGCAGTTCGAGACCGGCTTCATCTACTCAGACGCCTGGTGCGACGATGCGCGCCTGGTCGTGCTCAACGCGCTCGATGCGCAGGCGCGCGGCGCGGAGATCCTCACGCGCACGCGCTGCATGCGCGCGCGACGCGGCACGCAAACGTGGCAGGCGCAAGTGCGCAACGCCGACGGCAGGTTACGCGACGTCGAAGCGCGTGCGCTCGTCAACGCGGCCGGGCCGTGGGCCGCGAGTTTCCTCGACAAGATCGCACACGTGCCGCATGCGCACACGCTGCGTTTGATCAAAGGCAGTCATATCGTCGTGCCACGACTTTACGAACACCACTACGCCTACACGTTCCAGCAGGCCGACCGGCGCATCGTGTTCGCGATTCCGTTCGAGCGCGACTACACGCTGATCGGCACGACCGACATCGAATTCACCGGCCAGCCCGAAGCGGTGCGCATCGACGCAGACGAGATCGCCTATCTCTGCGCCGCCGCAAACCGCTACTTCACGCGCGCAATCGCCCCGGCCGACGTGGTCTGGAGTTACAGCGGCGTGCGTCCGCTGCTCGAAGAAGCAGGCGTCAATGCCTCGGAAGTGACGCGCGACTGGCTGCTCGATTTCGACGACGATGCCGGTGCACCGCTGCTCAACGTGTTCGGCGGCAAGATCACCACGCACCGCCGCCTTGCCGAAGATGCGCTCGACCGCCTCGCGCCCGCGCTCGGCAACACACACGGCGCATGGACGGCGGACGAACGCGTGCATCTTCCGGGCGGCGAATTCGCCGACGCACAGCGCTCGGGCGACGCAGCGTTCGATCATTTCCTGCTCGCGACCATGCGCCGTTACCCGTGGCTGCCCGCCGATCTCGCGCTGCGCTGTGCACGCGCCTACGGCACACGCATCGAGCGCGTCGTCGGCGCGGCGAGCAGGCTCGCGGACCTCGGCAAACGCTTCAGCGCCGATCTTTACCAGGCCGAGGTCGACTATCTCGTGCGCGAGGAATGGGCGCGCAGCGCCGACGATGTTTTGTGGCGACGCAGCAAGCTCGGTTTGCGTTTCGATGTAAAAGGGCGACAGCGACTGGAACAATATCTCGGAGTGGAGAGCAATCGATGAGTCCGTATCTCGGCGAATTTCTCGGCACCGCAACGCTGATGCTGCTCGGCAGCGGCGTGGTCGCCGGCGTACTGTTGCCACAATCGAAATCGCAGCACGGTGGCTGGATCGTGATCACCGTCGCCTGGGGGCTGGCCGTGCTGTTCGGCATCTATGCAGCGGCACCGAGTGGCAGCGGTGCGCACATGAATTCCGCGTTGACGATCGCGCTGGCCGCGCTCGGCAAGTTTCCGTGGGCACAAGTTCCGGGCTACGTCGCCGCGCAAGTCTCGGGCGCCGCGCTTGGCTCGACGCTGGCGTATCTCGCCTATCTGCCGCACTGGCAGGGCGATCTCGATCCGCTCGCCAAGCGCGCGGTGTTCTGTACGGCGCCGGCGATCCGCAATTTTCCGGCCGCGATCCTGTGCGAGGTGATCGGCAGCTTCGTGCTCATGTTCGGCGTGCTCATCATCGGCGCGAACAAGATGACCGAGGGGCTCGCGCCGTTCGCGGTCGCCGGCCTCGTCGTCGCAATCGGACTCTCGCTCGGCGGCCCGACCGGCTATGCGATCAATCCCGCGCGCGACCTCGGTCCGCGCATTGCGCACGCGCTGCTGCCGATTCCGGGCAAGGCCGATTCTGACTGGGCCTATGCATGGGTGCCAGTCATTGCGCCGGTCGCGGGCATGCTGCTCGCGGCCGGTTTCTGGCAGGCGTTCTACGCTTGAAAAGTATAAAAATACAGAAAGGGAGAAAAGCATGAGCCAGTACGTCCTCGCCATCGACCAAGGCACGACGAGTTCGCGCGCGTTGCTGTTCGATCACTCCGGCAACATCGCCACGAGCGCGCAGCGCGAGTTCGCGCAGAAGTTTCCGCAACCGGGCTGGGTCGAGCACGATCCGATCGAGATCCTTGCCAGCGTCGAGGCGACGGTCGCCGAGGCGATCGCGAGCGGGAGCAAGCTCGGCGAGACCATCGACATCGCCACGATCGGCATCACCAACCAGCGCGAGACCATCGTGGTCTGGGAGCGCGCGAGCGGCAAACCGGTGCACGACGCGATCGTCTGGCAGTCGCGGCAGACGCGCGCGATCTGCGACGAGCTGATCGCCGCCGGCCACGACGCGCTCGTGCGTGCGCGCACCGGCCTGCTGATCGACGCGTATTTCTCCGCGACCAAGGTCAAGTGGATCCTCGACCGCGTCGATCCCGCGCGCGAGCGCGCCAAGCGCGGCGAGCTGCTGTTCGGCACGATCGACACCTGGCTGATCTGGAACCTGACCGACGGCAAGGCCCACGTCACCGATGCGAGCAACGCCTCGCGTACACTTTTATACAACATCCACGAGCAAGGCTGGGACGACGACCTGCTCGCGCTGTTCAACGTGCCGCGCGCGATGCTGCCCGAGGTGCGCGCGTCGAGCGAGGTCTACGGTCACACCACGCATTTCGCGCGCGGCCGCTCGATCCCGATCGCCGGCGTCGCCGGCGATCAGCAGGCCGCGCTGTTCGGCCAGGCCTGCTTCGAGGCCGGCATGGCGAAGAACACTTACGGCACCGGCTGCTTCATGCTGATGAACACCGGCACGAAGCCGGTGGCGTCGAACAACGGCCTGTTGACGACGATCGCCTGGAACCTAGGCGGCAAGACCGAGTACGCACTCGAAGGCTCGATCTTCGTTGCCGGCTCGGTGATCCAGTGGCTGCGCGACGGCCTGCGCCTGATCGACGCCGCATCGGATTCCGAAGCCTATGCGCGGCGCGCGAAGTCGAACGAAGGCGTCTACCTCGTGCCGGCCTTCGTCGGCCTCGGTGCGCCGTACTGGCGCAGCGATGTACGCGGTGCGTTCTTCGGTCTCACCCGCGGCACGCGCAAGGAACATCTCGTGCGCGCCGCGCTCGAATCGATGGCCTACCAGACGCGCGACGTGCTCGCTGCGATGCAGGCAGACGCGGGCCTGAAGCTGTCCACGCTGCGCGTCGACGGCGGCGCGATCGCGAACGATTTCCTCGCCCAGTTCCAGGCCGACGTGCTCGGCGTGCCGGTGCAGCGTCCGCGTCAGCTCGAGACGACTGCGCTCGGCGCCGCCTATCTCGCCGGCCTTGCGGCCGGCTTCTGGCAGAGTCGCGAGGAGATCGCACGCCACTGGGCGATCGGCCACAGCTTCGCGCCCGAACTCGGTGAAGGCGAACGTGAACGGCTTTATGCCGACTGGCAGCGCGCTGTCGGCGCAACACTCGAATTCCGCATTGCGCCGAGTTGAGCCGAGAGACGGCAATGAGCGCGAAGACACATATCGAGACACGAGCTTTCGAGGTCGAGGACGAGCACGGCCTGCGCTCGATCCTGGTCCACACGCAGCCGGTCAGTGTCGACGAACACGGCAACGCGACCGCGCTGCCGCTCGGCTCGGAATGGCGCCTGCGCAATGGCGAATCGGTGATTCCACTTTCCGACACCGAGTTCGAAGCCGCACACGGCAAGCGCTGGCGGAAGGTGGCGGGAAGCGGAGCACGCCAGAGAAGGTCTAAATAGGCTACTGCGCTCATTCAGACATTCCTTACGCACAACACACAATTCCATCACGTTTTTTCCGTTTTCTTCACGGCGTGCTTGCCACAATCGGGCAAGCCACAGTCAACGCCGTTCAAGCCCCCGCCCGCAAGCGGATCAAAAGGAGACGGAAAATGCCACAGCAAACCACGCCTACGCCCATCGAGGCGGACGCGCTTCCCGCCGGCTCCCTGGTCAGCCTGTTCGGCCTGCTCGCCGATTTCCTCTTCTTGCGCGAAGGTCAGACGCGCATCGACCTCTACGCATTCCTCGCCTGGCTGCGGCGACATCGGCATGCGGATCAGGCGCAGCGCATCGAGGCCGATCCGGTTTTGCTCGATGCGATCCGCAACGCGCTGGCCGAGGGCCACGGCGAAATCGTCACGCGCCTCGAAGCACTCGACGAAGCGCTGCTGCGCCTGTGCGAACCGCCCGGCCCGTTCGCCGCAGTCGCGCGCGCGGCACGCCCCGATCTCGCCTTGAGAGCCTTGCGCACGTGAGCGCAAAGAAATCGTCGGCGCGCGCATCCACGGCGCGTGCCGATGCGCCGACGTTCGGCGTCGAGGAGGAATTCTTCCTCGTCGACCTGCGCAACGGCCGCTCGCCGGGACGCGTGCCGAAGACCTTCGTCAAGGCCTGCCAGCGCAGGCTCGGCGAAGCGGTTGCGTTCGAGCTGCAGCAGGCCCAGGTCGAACTCGTCTCGCCGATCTTCGAGGACGCCGCGCACGCGCTCGACACGATAACCACGTTGCGCCACCAGATCGCCGAGATCGCGCAGGCGATGCATCTGGGCATCATCGCCTCGGGCTCGCATCCGATCGCGCGCTGGCAGCAGCAGGCGCAGACCGACAATCCGCGCTACCGGCGCTTCGCCGACGAGTACCAGATCGTCGGCCTGCGCGGGTTTTTCTGTGGTCTGCATGTGCATGTCGGCGTGCATGACGAAGTCGACCGCGTGCAGCTGATGAACCGCATGCTGCCGTGGCTGCCGCTGTTCCTCGCCTTGTCGACTGCGTCGCCGTTCTGGAGTCTGCGCCGCACCGGCATGTTTTCCTACCGCCAGTCGGCCTACACCGAGTGGCCGCGCACGGGCACGCCCGATTTCTTCGCCGACGAAGCCGACTACCGACGCTTCATCACGATCCTGAAACGCGCCGGCAGCATCCGCGACGGCGGTGAGCTGTGGTGGACGATCCGGCCTTCGCCGAAACATCCCACGCTCGAACTGCGCATCGCCGACAGCTGCACGCGCGCGGCCGACACGATCGCGCTGGCGACCCTGTTTCGCTGCCTGGTCAGCGCGCATCTGCGCCTGCCCGAACTCGGCGCGCAGCGCAGTTCGGCGACGCGCCGACTGATCGAGGAGAACCGCTGGCGCGCGGAACGCTACGGTATCGAGGCCGAGTTCATCGACGAGACGCGCGAGCGCACCGTGCCGGTTGCCGAACTCGTCGAGCAAGCGCTGGAGCTGGTCGAACCCGATGCGCGCAGGCTCGATCCGCACGGATCGCTGCACGCGCTGCGCACAATCCTCGCGCGCGGCACCAGCGCGCACGCGCAGTTGCAGGCTTACGACGATGCACTCGCCGCAGGCGCCAGCCATCGCGATGCGCTGCGTGCGGTCGTCGATTGGCTGCTTGAAGCAACGGTGCCGGGGCAGCAGCTTGCATAGGCTGCGTCCGCACCCGAATCACTGCGGCTCTTCGACCAGGTAGCCCTTTTCCCGCATCATCGCGAGGCGGCCGTCCGGACTGACCATTTCGGCGACCGGCAGCACGGCGAGCGTGCTCGCGTTGTTCCACAGCGCAGCCTCGGCGGCATCGAGCCACGCGCCGCGGATGCGCTTTTTCGCGGCGTCGAGCTTCTCGCGCAGGTTGGCATTCGCGGCGAGGGCGTTGAGGCAGACCGCGCGCTGGTCCGGATATGGCAGGCTTTTCAGTTTTTCCAGATCGCCGACCGCCCACGCATTTGCACGCGCGCGCATCGAATCGAGATCGGTTTCGAGCCGTGCGATCGTCGTCGCCAGGCAGTCGATGTCGAGCTGACCAGCCGTGCTCTTGAAGTCATCGATCGCCTGGCGCGCATTGTCGACCGGAATCGGCACGTCGATTTCCTTGACCGGCACCTTATGCCGCTTCGCGATCTTCTCGATCACCGGCCACAGTGCGTTCTTGTTGGTCATGCCCGATTTGCCGATCGCCTTGCCGTACAGCTCGTTCGCGGCGAGGATCGGGCGCAGGCGTTCGACGCCGTCGTCGCGACCGAGGTAGCGCTGTTTCAACGGCAGCCAGCGCGCATACAGATCGGCCGGCAGGATGTCCTTGAGCGTCCTGCCTTCGGCATTCTTCTTCGCGCCGAGCGCGGCGGGCAAAAGGAACACCGCGCGGAAGATACCGACCTTGAGTTCGGCCTGGGCGTCGGTCAGCACCTCCTGCGAGGAGGCGATGATCTTTTCCACTTCGTTGGAACGCCAGCTGATCGTCTTCGGCAGCGGCGCCTGCGTGCCGAGGATCCACAGCACGTGATCGCTGTCGCGTCGCGTCACTTTCCACAGCCCCGGACCGGGCTGCTCGCCGGTGACGAGTACGGTGTCGAGCGTCGGCGCCGACGCAGCCGGCGTCGCCGTGGGTGGGGCATCCGTTGCAGGCGGCGTTTGCGCGGCGACCGGCGCGGACGACAGCGCGTAGATCAGCAGGAAAACGATGGCATGCATTCGGGAACAGGGCAGTCGCAAGGCCGCAAGCCTAAGCGGGATGCGATGAACTTTATATGAAAAAAAACCGGCCATGCGGCCGGCTTCGTTTTTGCGCTCGTCCTTGATCGCGGGAATCAAAAAGCGGCCATCCTTGGCCGCGTTTTTCGGCGCTCAGCGCTTCATCGAATTGAAGAACTCGTCGTTCGACTTGGTGTTCTTCATCTTGTCGAGCATGAACTCCATCGCCGCGAGCTCGTCCATCGGATGCAGCAGCTTGCGCAGGATCCAGATCTTCTGCAGCACATCGGGCTCGATCAGCAGATCTTCGCGGCGCGTGCCGGAGCGGTTGATGTTGATCGCCGGGTAGACGCGCTTCTCGCTGATGCGGCGGTCGAGGTGCACTTCCATGTTGCCGGTGCCCTTGAATTCCTCGTAGATCACCTCGTCCATCTTCGAGCCGGTCTCGACCAGCGCGGTGGCGACGATCGTCAGCGAACCGCCCTCTTCCACGTTGCGCGCGGCGCCGAAGAAGCGCTTCGGGCGTTGCAGCGCGTTGGCGTCGACGCCGCCGGTGAGCACCTTGCCGCTCGACGGCACGACGGTGTTGTAGGCGCGCGCGAGGCGCGTGATCGAGTCGAGCAGGATGACTACGTCCTTCTTGTGCTCGACCAGGCGCTTGGCGCGCTCGATCACCATCTCGGCGACCTGCACGTGGCGGATCGCCGGCTCGTCGAAGGTCGAGGAGACGACTTCGGCGCGCACGGTGCGCTGCATTTCGGTGACTTCTTCCGGACGCTCGTCGATTAGCAGGATGATCAGGTGCGTCTTTGGATAGTTGTGCACGATCGCCTGGGCGACGTTCTGCAGCATCATCGTCTTGCCGGCCTTGGGCTGGCTGACGATCATGCCGCGCTGGCCGAAGCCGACCGGCGAGATCAGGTCGAGGATGCGGCCGGTGATGTCTTCGCTCGAACCGTTGCCGCGCTCGAGGTGGTACATCTTGCGCGGGAACAGCGGCGTCAGGTTTTCGAACAGGACCTTGTTCTTCGACGCTTCCGGTGGCTCGTCGTTGATCGTGTCGACCTTGAGCAGGGCGAAGTAACGCTCGCCTTCCTTCGGCGGGCGCGCGGTGCCGGCGAGGTGGTCGCCGGTGCGCAGGTTGAAGCGGCGGATCTGCGAGGGCGAAATATAGATGTCGTCGGGGCCGGCGAGATAGCTCTCGTCCGGCGTGCGCAGGAAGCCGAAGCCGTCCTGGAGGATTTCGAGCACGCCCTCGGAGTAGATGCTGCCGCCGGCGCGCGCATGCGCCTTGAGGATGAGGAAGACGATGTCCTGCTTGCGCGCGCGCGCGGCGCCTTCCTGGATGCCGAGTTCCTCGGCCATCTTGAGCAGCAGGTGCGCGGGCTTGCGCTTCAATTCGTTGAGATCGATCGTGACGCCGGTCTTCGGGCCCTGGATCTCGACGAATTCCTCGTCGGCGTCGTTGTTGCCGCCGCCGCGATTGGGATTGTTGCCATTGCCGCGCTGCTGGTTGCGGTGGCGGTTGCGGCCGCGGCCGCGGCGGTCGTCACGGCCACCTTGCTGCTGCTTCGGCGCCTCGCCTTCGTTGCCGCCCGCTTGCGCGGCAGGGGCAAGTGCGGGGCTGCTTTCGGATGGGGAATTGCGGCTTTCGCCTGTGGGTTCTTTGGATTCGGTTTCGGACACGGGCAGACCTTTGTGGTGCCGTTGGAAAGACAGAGGGTGATGGACGCGTTTGCCGCGCTCGCACGCGCTACGCGCACGGCCGGGATCGAGAAAACGCGACTCGATTCCTGAAAAATTCTCGGGTTCGGTGCCGTTCGCCGCATCGTGCGGGCCGGCTATTCAGTCGTGGGGATTTGCTGCATGAGCGGGGCCGCTCCGGCCCCTCGCTAAAGTATACCTTAGCACTTCGAAATACAGGCGTCCAGCGTGCGCCGGGCCAGCGCGACCCTCCCCGGCCGCGCAGGCGACGCCGACGGCCTCAGATCGCCTTGTCGATCAGCTGCTCGAGCTGCTTCTTGCCGACCGCGCCGATCTGCGTGGCCTGGACCTTGCCGTCCTTGAAGATCATCAGGGTCGGGATGCCGCGCACGTTGTAGTTGCGCGGGGTCTTCTGGTTGTGGTCGATGTTGATCTTCTTGATCTTGATCTTGCCCGCGTAGCTGTCGGCCAGCTCGTCGAGGATCGGCGCGATCATCTTGCACGGGCCGCACCACTCGGCCCAGAAATCGACGAGCACAGGCTCGCTGGACTTCAGCACTTCGGCGTCGAACTGGTCGTCGTTGACATGGGTGATGGCTTGATTGCTCACGGGTGGCTCCGGCAGAAAACGGGGAAAAGACGCGCTGATGCGGCGCGGGGGCCCGGCTTGCGCTACAATTGCTCGCTGCGCGATCGCGGCATCGACTGGAATCTCGAGGGCTTGCCCCCATTTCAGCCGAAGCGCGGAAGCATTTCAAGCGGCGCTACGCAAAGCGCGAGGTTGGCAGGAGTTGGGGACGATTCCGCCACATTTCAAGCACCCGTCGCAGCCGTCCGTGCGCGCTTTCGCGTGACCATCGATACGAATCCATGCCTGCCCAGACCCTTACCGATACCTTCTTCGACAGCTTCGATCTGCATCCGAGCGTGATCGCCGGCCTGCACGCCGCGGGCTTCACCCGCTGCACGCCGATCCAGGCGCTGACCCTGCCGTATGCACTGCAAGGCCGCGACATCGCCGGACAGGCGCAGACCGGCACCGGCAAGACCGCCGCCTTCCTTGTCGCTACGATGCAGCGCCTGCTGACCAAGCCGGCCCTGCCCGAGCGCGGGCCGACCGATCCGCGCGCCGTGATCGTCGCGCCGACGCGCGAACTCGCGATCCAGATCGAGAAGGATTTCCAGCATATCGGTCGCGGCACGGGCCTGAAGTCCGCGCTGATCTACGGCGGCGTCGACTACGACAAGCAGCGCGACATGCTGCGCGCCGGCGTCGACATCATCATCGCCACGCCGGGCCGCCTGATCGACTACTTCAAGCAACACGTATTCTCGTTCAAGGCGGTCGAAGTGTTCGTGCTCGACGAGGCCGACCGCATGTTCGACCTCGGCTTCATCAAGGACGTGCGTTTCCTTATGCGCCGCTTGCCCGAACGCGAGCTGCGCCAGTGCCTGCTGTTCTCGGCGACGCTGAGCCACCGCGTGCTCGAACTCGCCTACGAGAACATGAACGAGGCCGAGCAGCTCACGGTCGAGACCGAGAACGTCACCGCCGACCGCGTACGCCAACTCATGTACTTCCCGGCGAGCGAGGAGAAGATTCCGCTGCTGATCGGCCTGCTGTCGAAGTCCGAAGCCAAGCGCAGCATGATCTTCGTCAACATGAAGGTGGCCGCGGAAAAGGTCGCGCGCCGTCTCGAGCGACAAGGTTTCCTCGTCGGCATGCTCTCGGGCGACGTGCCGCAGAAGAAGCGCCAGAGCTTGCTGGGCAAGTTCCAGCGCGGCGAGATCGAGATCCTCATCGCCACTGACGTCGCCGCGCGCGGGCTGCATATCCCCGACGTCAGCCACGTCTACAACTACGACCTGCCGCAGGACGCCGAGGACTACGTGCACCGCATCGGCCGCACCGCGCGTCTCGGTGCCGAGGGTGATGCGATCAGCTTCGCCTGCGACATGTACGCGCAGAGCCTGCCCGACATCGAAACCTACATCGGCCAGAAGATTCCGACTGCGGCGATCGACCCGGCCCTGCTCGTGCTGCCGCCGCCGCGCCATCGGCCCGACCTGCCCACGAGCAGCGTCGAGGACGAAGACGACGGCAGCGTGCCGGTGAAGGGTCCGCCGCCGTCGCGCTCGCGCAACTCGCGTTCGCGCAGCGGTGGC
>NZ_DASVOK010000095.1:0-19699 GCF_036383415.1 Rudaea sp.
CTGGCGCGACCGCGACGGCGATTTCGTCGGCAACGACATCGACGGCTTCATGAAGCACCTGATCGCCGCGCACCTGCCACACACGGTCATCGTCGATTGCTCCGGCAGCAACGAGGTCGCGGTGAAATATCCGCAATGGCTCGCCGCGGGCATTCATGTGATCACGCCGAACAAGCAGGCCGGCGCAGGCCCGCTCGATCGCTACCGTGCAATAAAAGCCGCGGCGGCGCAGAGCGGTGCGCGCTTCCGCTACGAAGCGACCGTCGGCGCCGGCCTGCCGGTGATGCAGACCCTGCGCGACCTGATCGACACGGGTGACGAGCTGACCGCGGTCGCCGGCATCTTCTCCGGTACGCTGGCTTGGCTGTTCAACAAGTACGATGGCAGTGTGCAGTTCTCCGAGCTGATCCGCGAAGCACACAAGCTCGGCTACACCGAGCCTGATCCGCGCGACGATCTTTCCGGCACGGATGTGGCGCGCAAGCTCGTCATCCTCGCGCGCGAGGCGGGACGCGAGCTGTCGCTCGACAACGTCGCGGTCGAGAATCTCGTGCCAAACACACTGCTCGGCGCCGGGCGCGAGGAATTCATGTCGCGTCTGAGCGAACTCGATGCGCCGATCGCCGCGCGCCTCGCCGCGGCCAAAGCCAAGGACCGCGTGTTGCGCTACGTCGCTCAGCTCGACAAGAACGGCACTGCCAGCGTCGGCCTTGTCGAACTACCGCGCTCGCACACCTTCGCCAACCTGCAGCTGACCGACAACGTCGTGCAGTTCTCGACCAAGCGCTACAACAGCAATCCGATGGTGATCCAGGGGCCCGGCGCGGGTCCCGACGTCACCGCCGCCGGCGTGTTCGCCGACCTGCTGCGCGTCGCCGCCTCGCTCGGTGCGCGCGTATGAGGATGGAAGCGACGGCCTTCTCGCCCGCCTCGATCGGCAACCTCGGCATCGGCTTCGACATCCTCGGCCAGAGTTTCGCCGGCGCCGGCGACCGCGCCACGGTGCGGCGTATACAAAGCGGCAAAGTACAGGTTGCGGCAATCCGCAACGCGCCTGTCGCACTGCCGTTCGATGCGGAGAAGAACACCGCGGGCGCTGCGCTGATCGCGTTGCGCGAGGCGCTGAAGCTGCCGTTCGGCTTCGAGATCGAACTCGACAAGGGCATTCCATTCGGCTCGGGCATGGGCGGCTCGGCCGCGTCGTGCGTCGCCGCACTCGTCGCCGCGAACGCCCTGCTCGATACGCCACTCAGCGCCGAGCAGTTGTATCCGCATGCGCTGGCCGGTGAAGCCGTCGCCAGCGGCGGCCGACACGGCGACAACGTCGGGCCAATGCTGCTCGGCGGCGTCGTCCTCGCCACGCTCGATCATCTGGTCAAGATTCCCGTGCTGGAGACCTGGCACAGCGTGCTTGTCCATCCCGACGCGGTGCTCGAAACACGGCGCGCGCGCGAGGCACTCAAGGGTGCGTATGCGATCAGCGATTTCGTCGCGCAGAGCGCCAACCTCGCCCTGGTCCTTGCCGGCTGCCAGCGCGGCGACGCAAACCTCGTGCGCGCCGGATTGAACGACGTGCTCGTCGAACCACGGCGCGCACCGCTGATCGAAGGCTTCACCCGCGTCAAGCAGGCCGCGCTAGATAATCACGCAATGGGCGGGAGCATTTCCGGCGCCGGCCCTTCCGTGTTCGCCTGGTTCGAATCGCGCGCCGAAGCCGAGGCCGCCGCGCCCGCGATGCAGGCCGCCTTCGCCGAGGCCGGCATCGCCAGCGAATCCTTCATCTCACCCGTCAACGGGCCCGCAGCACACGTCATCGCATGAAATACATCAGCACACGAGGAAATTCTCCCGCGCTCGGACTTTCCGCCGCGCTCGCCGCCGGCCTCGCGCCCGATGGCGGCTTGTACGTGCAGCAATCGCTGCCGAAATTCGTGCCATCCGATTTCGACGGCGACAACGGCCTACCCACCGTCGCTGCACGCCTGCTCGCGCCGTTCTTTGCTGACGACGCGCTCGCTGCGGAACTGCCCGCGATCTGCACGCAGGCCTTCACCTTCGACGCGCCGCTGCGCGCGCTGGCCACGGCGGGCGACCATGTACTCGAACTGTTCCACGGCCCCACCGCGGCGTTCAAGGATTTCGGCGCGCGCTTCCTTGCCGCCTGCATGCAGCGCCTTCCGCGCGAGACGGACAAACCGCTGACCATCGTCGTCGCCACTTCGGGCGACACCGGCGCGGCCGTCGGCGCGGCATTCGCCGGACTGCCCGGTTTCAAAGTCGCAATCCTCTATCCCGACGGTCGCGTCTCGCCGCGCCAGGCGCATCAGCTCGGCGCGTTCGGCGGCAACGTGCGCGCCTTGCGTGTCGACGGCGTATTCGACGACTGCCAGCACATGGCCAAACAGGCGCTCGGCGACAGCGCGTTGCGCTCGATCGCGCCGCTCGGCACGGCCAACAGCATCAGCCTCGGCCGCCTGCTGCCGCAGATGGCCTACTACGCGCATTCCGCGCTCAAGCACTTCCGCGCAAACGGCACGCCACTCAACTTCGTCGTGCCGACCGGCAATCTCGGCAACGCGGTTGCCTGCATACTCGCGCGCGCCTGCGGCCTGCCGATCGGGCGCATCGCCCTTGCGACCAACGCCAACCGCGTGCTGCCCGATTTCTTCGCCGGCGCCGACTATGCCGCGCAGCCGAGCGTGGCGACGATCGCCAACGCGATGGACGTCGGCGCACCGAGCAACTTCGAGCGCCTGTCGTGGCTGTATCCGGATGCCGCCGCGCTGCGCCGCGAATTCGTTTCGTCATCGGTGGATGACGCGACAATTCGCGCGACGATCCGCGAACGCCACAGCCGCTACGGTGAGCTGTTCTGCCCGCATACCGCGACGGGCGTGCATCTGCTCGAAACGCTGCGCGCGCAAGGCGTCGAAGGCAACTGGGCCGTCGCCGCAACGGCGCATCCCGCCAAGTTCGACAGCATTGTCGAGCCGCTGATCGGCGCCACCGTTCCGGTGCCACCCGAGCTAGCCGCCCTGCTCGCGCGGCCTGCGCTCGCTGACCCGCTCGCGAAAGATTACGCCGCACTGCGGGCAGTGCTGGTCGAGAATTGACCGCGCAGGCGCTCCAATTCCATTCGACCCGGAGGCTTGGCGAAGTCCCAACTAGGCTGTATCATAGGCGGCTCGGTGCGGTTCCGTCCGCCGCCGACCCGAATCCGGGGTGGTAGCTCAGCTGGGAGAGCGTCGCGTTCGCAATGCGAAGGTCGGGAGTTCGATCCTCCTCCACTCCACCAAATTGATATCACTGGATATCACGCAACATCCTTCAAACCGCGCTCTCGCGCGGTTTTTTGTTGTCCACATATTATTCGCCTCAACCAGCACCACCTGAGTTGCCGCAATTTTGGCGATCACTTGGACGGCAACAGCCACCGTCACAACTGAGCTACCACCCTCCGGTGGTCCAGAACGCCGAACCCCATGTGAAGCCGCATCAGTCGCTGCCGAACGCGGGATGTACTTGCTGGTGCGCCCCGACGGCGGCCGCTGGTGGCGACTCGCTTCCCATCGCCTGACTCCGGCAAGCGCAACTCGTTCCCCTCCAGCGCGGAGCACTGACCGAGAAGAGGGAGGTTGAGAGTCGGGTCGTGAAGTTCAGTCTGGACTTCTGGGACGGCGACAGAGCGGGCGCGGCCGACGGCAAGCAATTGACCTCGACAGAAAGTATTTTTCGACTGGACCTGTCGGGTGGGCGCTCCGTTTTACGTCTGCAGAAATACAACCATGAATCGGGGGCTCGTCGTGTTGCACGATTCCAGCGAAGCAAGCGCTCCGCTCTTCGCGTTCTATTTCCACAACCAGCCCGACAACCGGGGTCGGCGACTGTCCGACATCCTCGCGCGTGACGACGAGTGGCTCGAGCACACGCCCGATTATGTGCAATTCGTCTTCCCCCTTCCCGAACCCAGCGGATCGAACCGGGATGCGCCGCTGCTCGACGACCGGACAGTAGCCGCGTTCCAGTCGAGCGACGTGCTGCGTGATCGACTTTGGAGCGCGTATCTGCGCATGCTGCGATTCTACGGCCTGCATGAGCACGCAGGCAGAGTCGACAAGGGCCCGAAATGGGACGAGCGCAAAGAAAACTGGGCAACGGCGCCGACGCACAACGATCAGCGAATCACGCGCATGCTGCGAAGCATGTGTTTGCTCGGACTCCGCACCGAGGCAGAGGCGTTCAAGGCGTGCTTGCTACGGCTCGCGCGCGATCCAGAGTGCAACTTTGACGAAGACACTCTCGCCTACTGGCGCGGGGCGACGACAGAGGTGTAGCGATACCGCTGCTGCGCAGGACGTCAGCGCGCAAACAGGCCGGCACCGTCGGCCGGGGCCGAACGTGTGTCCACTGCAAGCTCGACGTGCATCGGCCGCGCGCCGCCGAGGTCAAGGACCGCACGGCCTGCGCTCGTGTCGAGCTGCAAGGAGGGGCGCGGTCCGAAGACCGCCGTTCCGCTCGACGCCGAGCCCTGGTACTCGGAGGCGTGGCAGCGCGCGCCGTAGCTGAAGCCGGCGTTCGCCGGCGTCTGAGTCACCTCGCAGTGGAGATCGTCGCTGCCGAGAACAACCACGGTGCCGCTGCGGATCGGCCCGCTCTCGAACAACGTGAGGTGCCCGCAGGTGACGACGAGGTGTGCCTGCAACACGGCCCTGCCATCGCCTGCAAAGGTCGCGCGCACGGCGCACGCGGTTCCGGGCGCGACGTAGATCCCCTCGCTCGCCGTCGCCGCGCCGCTCCACTGCACCGCGACCTCACGATCGGCTGCCGCCATGCGTGCGGCGGAGATGAGCGGCGCGCCGTAGTAAAGGAACGCGGCGAGGATGAGCGGCGGGATCACGAGCTTGCGGGCGAGGGTGTACTTCGGGTCGCCGTCGCCGAACGCGGTCAGCGTCATGCCGCGACCGGCGAGCGCTAGGTTCAGGCCCACGCTGATCGAGTAGAGTGCCGCGCTCACGCCGCAGGTGAAGCTGACGAGGCCAAGGCCGAGCCCGCAACTCACGACGATGGCACCGCGCCCCGCCCCGCAGGCGATCGCGACGATGCCAATGGGGACAATGCCGATGGCGACGACGCCGATGGGTTGCGTGCCGACCGCGATCCAGGCAGGTTCACCGTCGATGTTGGAGTAGAGCCTCATGGCGAAAACCAACGGTCTGGCATTTTCGGCATACCGAACGGCAGGCCGCTTTGTCGCTTCCAACAATATGTGTTGAAAAAAGTCTTTCAACAACACTGCTTCTCGACACCAGGTTTCAAGGTCGACAGTTGCGGCCAGCCGCCGCTCGATATTTCTATACCGTCGTGCAAGGCAAGCATTGCTGGCAGTCTCGATCCTACTATCCATTCGCGTAAAATAGTGCGATGCGACTCGCAACACGGCACAGGACCGGTGCGTGGAACGTCAAGGATCCTTGGCGCTCCACGGCGAAGCGCGCTCGGGCACGCCCGCCACGCCGGCCTGCGGGCGGCGATTCCAGTCGACCACGGCGTCCTGGTAGACGCACCGGACGACCCAGAGGAAGTAGATCGATGCGAACACGCCGAGCAGGTCGAACGGCAGCATCGCGTCGTGACTGCCGAAGCTGAGCGCGTGGATCAGGTGCATGGCCGCACAGGTCGGAAACACGGCGGTCAGCGCCAGCCCCGAAAGCGACCACTGCTGTCCCGCCGCGTAGCGACGCACTTGGGTCTCGAACAGGTACCAGCCGACCAGGGAATACGTGACCGTGACGAAGACATTGCTGAACATTCCGGCGGAAACGAAACCGGTGAGCGGGAACAGGCCCGCCGCCGCATAGCGGATTCCCTTGGGCGTGCACATCGCCTGATCCGTCGACAGCGGCGCATCGAGCGCGGCGTTGGCGAGCCAGCCGACCGCGACGAAGAACACCGTGGCAAGCAGTGCCAGCGTGCGCAGCGGCATTACGATAGTGCGGTCGCCGCGCCCGCCGAACATCGCTTCGACGCGCAGCCAGCAAAATACAATGCCAGCCGGAAGACCGATCAGGGTCACTTCCAGCATCGGCATCGAAACGCCGCCCTCACGCAGCACATGCCAGCCATGCACCAGATGATGCGGCCCGCAGCTCGCCGCCATCAGCGAAAACCCGGGGCCGAAGCGCGACAGTCCGCGCCAACGATACTGGCTGATCGCCTCCCACAGCGACAGCAGGCCCAGCCCCGAATAGGCCGCGCCGATCAAAAGGTTGCCGAGGCCTATGAGGAGCGCGATCACGACGTCCGCTTGACCGCGCGTGTCTTCGCGCCCATCGGTGCGCCGATGTGATCGAGGAATTCATCGATGAAGGAACGGTGTCCGCGTCGCCGCAGTTCGCCACCGAGAACTCCGGCCGCCGGCACTCTGCGCAATGCCTGCGGCTGCCACAATGGACGGCTGAGCAGAGGCACGATCGCTTCCGGCGCAACCGGCGCGCCAAACAGGTAACCCTGCGCCACGGCGCAGCCCATGCCGTGCAATGCCGCCGCCTGCTCCGGTCGTTCGACGCCGTCGGCGATCACGTGCTTGCCCATGGCGAAGGCGAGGCTCAGGATCGAGGACACGATGGCGGTGTCCTCGGGCTCCGTACTCAATCCATCGATGAACGAACGGTCGATCTTGAGCACTTCGATCGGCAGGCCGCGCAAGCGCGCCAGCGACGAATGCTGGGTACCGAAATCGTCGATGGCGAGATACACGCCCATCGCGCGAATGCGTTTGAGCGCTACCACCATGTCGACGTCCGGATTCACCAGTGCGGACTCGGCGAGTTCCAGGCACAGCGACTCGGGGTGGACTCCGGTTTCGTCGAGGATCGCCCTGAGTTCGTCGACGAATCCCGGCGCCTCGATCTGCCGTGGAGACACGTTCACCGTCAGCGTGAAACGACTTGCCGGCGACGCCTGATGCCAACGCGCGAGCTGGCTGCAAGCGGTGCGCAGCACCTGCCGCTCAAGCTCACCGATCAACCCGCAGTCCTCGGCCGCCGGGATGAATTCCGTCGGCGAAACCAGTCCGCGCTCCGGGTGACGCCAGCGCGCCAGAGCCTCGACGCCGACGAGCCTGCCGGTACCCAGGTCGACCTGTGGCTGGTAGTCCACGTACAACTGCGGTTCGCGCAACTCTTCGCTGAAGCGCGCAATGCGCGCACGGCCACGACTCTTGGCGGCATACAGCGCGGTATCCGCCTCACGCAACAGATGCTCGGCAGGCTCGGCGCCGCAGGAGCAAATGGCCACGCCGACGCTCACCGAAACCACAACTTCCCTGCCGGCCACATGAATCGGCCGGATCATCTCGGCAAGTATCCGCTCGCCGAGCAGGTTCTCGGAACCGTCGCCGGCACAGGGGTGCAGGACAACCAGCTCGTCGCCTCCGAAACGGCTCACGGTATCTCCATCGCACGCGCAGGTGCGGATCCGCCGCGACATCTCGCGCAGCACCTCGTCGCCGCTCTCGTGACCAAGCGAATCGTTGATCAGCTTGAAGTTGTCGAGATCGACGAAGAGCACGGCAACTTGCCGGTCAACGCCGTCCTCGCGCGCGAGTTCGCGCGCAAGCCGGTCGAGCAACACGCCGCGATTGGGCAATCCGGTCAGGACGTCGTGGGTGGCCGCGTAGACCAGCGTCTCGATCGAATCGAGGTTGTACGACGCCGCGGCATCGGCCGCATGCCGCGGAGCAGCAGGCATCGCCTGTGACAAATGAGTCGGCATGGCAGTCGCAGGCCGATCCGGGCGCGCCAACTCATTACCCGAAGCCTGCGATTCCGATATGGTTCGCATCTCCTCCCCCGCAAATCGAGTATACGCAGGCTCCGCGACCCGTCTGCGAATTCGTTCACACTGTTTGCCCCGGCAGTCGCCGTTTCCGACGGCGCGATTCTCAAGCCCTTCCGCCGAGCGGAGCGCGCAGTGCCGAACGCAACTTCGCGGCGAACGCCTTGGGCTCGCTTGTGCGGACGATGACCTTCGGCGTCACGTGCCAGTCGGCAGCGCGCTGGATCGCCGTTGCCACGTCGGCAAGCAACACCGCGTCGGGCTCGACATCGGCTTCGAGAAAGATCGCCTTGATCTCGAACTCGCCGCTGGCGCGATGCGCCTTCGCGTCGAGCCGGCCGATCAGGCGCCCGCGATGCAGGATCGGCAGCACGAAATAACCGTAGCGACGCTTGTGGCCCGGCACGTAGCATTCGATCGTGTAGTCAAAGTCGAACATCGCGCTAGCACGTTCGCGATGCCAGACCACCGGATCGAACGGCGACAGCAGCGTGGTATGCGTCGCGCGCAACGTCCCGCGCGCGGCACGCGCGAGCAGCGCCGCGTGATCGCGATGCACGTAGGCGGGATTGTCCCAGCCGCGTACTTCGACGCGGATCAGCTCGCCCGATTCGACATGTGCATCGAGGGCGGCGTCCTTGAATTTCCTGCCAAGCCGGAAATAGTCGTCGATCCAGCGCGCCTGGGTGATGCCAAGCGCGCGCACGCCGCCGAGCAGGAACTCGCGGCGGATATCTGCTTCGTCGAGACGCATGCCGGCATCGATGGGTTTCGCTTTACTCGCGCCATCCTGGCGCGTAGTGGCCAGCACGCGCTCGGAGAGGTCGTAGACGCGCTGGAAATTCTCGCGCCGCGCAATCATCAGATCGCCGAGGACGAATCCGGCCTCGAGCCAGCGCTTCTCGTTCGAGCGATTCCACCAGCCGCCGACGCCCTTGATCTGGCGCTCGAAGTCGGATGACTTCACCGCACCGTTTGCGCGGATGTGTTCGATCAGCGTTGCGATCTCGGCGCGATGTTCACGCTGCATGCGCGCGGCGCTCTTGTGCGCCCAATGCCCGGTGCGGATCGGCGAGGGATGTCGGTGCAGGCCCAGATCGCCGATCGGAGCAAAACAGGCCTCGTGCGCCCAGCACTCGAAGATGTCGGCGCGCGCCAGGGTCTCGTCGAGCCAGCGCGGCTCGTAGTCGCCGAGGCGCGAAAACAGGACCAGGTAGGGACTGCGCGCAACGACGTGGATCGTGTCGATCTGCAGCAGGCGCATGCGCTCGATTGCCGCACGCACGGAAGCGCGTCGCGCACGTGCGCGCGGTGGTACGAGCAATCCCTGTGCAGCCAGATGCAGGTTGCGTGCCTGCTGCACGCTCAATTTCAGCATGCGCCGGTTATCCGGCAGTCATGCAAATCAGAACTCGGTGTGCTCATTCAGGTCGAACTTGTTTGCCGATTCCCAACTGGAGAATGTTCATGAAAGCCGTCTCATGTGCTGCGATCGCCGCCTCCATCCTGTTCGCCGCTGCGACGCCGAGTTTCGCCCAGGACACGGTACGCCACCTCGCCGATGCCCAGGGCCGCGAAGTTGTCGTGCGCACCGGCATGCCCGCCCCCGAGCATTATGGACCCAAGCCGGACTTCGCCGCGCTCGATCGCGATCACGATGGCACGATCAGCCGCGAAGAAGCGGAGGCGTTTGTGCCGCTCGCCAACGATTTCGATTTCGTCGCGCAGAACGGCAACCGCATCTCGGCGCGCCAGTACGCACAGTGGGATTATCGCTGATCCCCTATAACTCCCAAAAAAGAACCCCGGCCTTTGCCGGGGTTCTTTTTTGTCCATTTATCTTTACATGGAAGACAAATCAGTGGCGAGTGCCGTGTCCCATCGGCGCCGTCACATGCGCACTGCCGCCACGGCCGCCCCAATAACCGCTGTGGCCGCTACGCCAGGGACCGCGATAGTGGTGGCCACCCCAGTAACCGCCGTAGAAGCCGAGGCTGATGGACGGCCCATAGCCATACCAACCTGAGCCATACCAACCGGGGCCGTACCAGTACGGATCGTAGTAACCATAGTAAGCGGGCGCAGGTGCGTAATAGTCGACGCGGCTGTCATCGTAGTCGACGACGGCATTGCCGTTGGCTCCGTCGTAGACAACGCCGGTACGCACCGGGTAATAAACGCAGCCGCCCAAGCCGAGACCGGCTGCGGCAAGCAAGGCGATGGCTGTGGATTTGATGACCGCGTTCATGGCGTACTCCGCCCTGTGTGGGATACACGAAAAATATACGCTTGCGGGGCTAAATCAAGTCTGAGCGGCTGCGTTCACGAAACTTCACTCAGCTGCCGGCAATCTTGTCGACCCAGGCCGCAAATGTGTGCATGTACTTGCTCATGAACTCTGCCGTCTCCGGCACGAATTTATCGTCCGTGCCGAGCAGTTTGTCGATGCCGCCAAGGTAGGCCTCGCGCGGCAGCATAGGCACGTTGAGGAAGACCATCGGCTGGCGCAAATGATGATTCGCGCCGAAGCCGCCGATCGCACCCGGCGAGCAACTCACGATCGCACCAGGTTTTCCGTTCCAGACGCTTTTGCCGTACGGACGCGAACCCACGTCGATCGCATTCTTCAGCGCGCCGGGCACCGAGCGGTTGTATTCGGGAGTGACAAACAGCAACCCGTGCGCCGGCCGCACCTCGTCACGGAATCTCTGCCACGCCGCCGGCGGCGTGTCGGTTTCGATATCCTGGTTGTACAGCGGCAGGTCGCCGATCTCGATGATGGAGAAGCGCAGCGAATCCGGTGCCAGCGCAATCAGGTTATGCGCAACCTTGCGGCTGAACGATTCCCTGCGCAGGCTGCCGACGATGACGGCGATATTCTTCGTGCTCATGCGAAAACTCCTGTCTGGGTGGGGGATTCAAAACGCAGGTGCTGCTGCTCAGAAGCGAGGGCTGGCAAGCTGTTGCAGAAACGCCGAGAACACGCGCGGTTCGGCGAGCAGGGTGAAGGCAACGCCGTAGGCGCCGCCCCAGAGATGCGCGCTGTGGTTGATGTTGTCGCGCCCCTGGCGTTCCATGTAGATCGAATACGCGACGTAGGCCACCGCGTAGAGAATCGCCGGCATCGGCAGGAACCAGACGTAGATCCGCGACCACGGGCTGAGCAGGATGAAAGCGAACAGCACGGCCGACACGCCGCCCGACGCGCCGAGGCTGCGGTAGGCGGGGTTGTCCTTGTTCGCGAAATAGCTCGGCAGGATCGCCACCACCACCGCTCCCGCATAGAACAGGCCGAAGCCGAACGGCCCGAGCACCTGTTCGTAGAATCCCTCCAGCGCCCGGCCGAAGAAGTACAGCGTGATCATGTTGAACAGCAGGTGCGCGCCGTCGGCGTGGATCAGCGCATGGCTGAGGAAGCGGTAGTACTGGCCGCGCTTGACCGCAGGCGGCCAGAAGATCAGCTTGTCGATCAGTTGCGCATTGTTGAAACCGAGGAAGGAAACGAGGCAGGTGACGGCAATGATGGAAATGGTCGTGAGCATTTGAATCCTGATTGGAATTTTGGTCGCTCTTTGGAAGTTCCTGACAAACGTCGGGTTATGCTTGCACCCGTAGCGCAATGGTAGAGGAAAAACCATGCTGACGATCCACGCCGCGCATCCGGCCGCGTGCAGCGTATGGAAACCCGGCACTGCCGCACTGGCCGGCACACCGGTCTGGCTCGATCTGCTCGATCCGGATGCCGATGAGCGCGCCGAGGCCGAACGCCTGCTCGGCACGAAGCTGCCGCAGCGCGACCAGATCAGCGCGATCGAACTGTCGAGCCGCCTGCATGCGGACAACGAAATCCTGCGCCTCAACATCCCCGCCTTCGTGCGCGCCGAGTCCGGCAAGGGCGCGATGACGCCGCTCGGTTTCGTGCTGACGCCGAAGCTGCTTGTCTCGATCCGCTACGCCGAGTCGCTCGCCTTCGCGCACACGAGCAAGCTCGCGACCGCGGCCGATGCGCCGAACGGCAGCGTCGAAACCTTCATCGCGCTGATCGAAGCCGTGGTCAACGTCGCCGCCGACCGCATGGAGGAAACCAGCGGCGAGATGTCGAAGCTGTCGCGCGCGGTGTTCTCCGACGAACGCGGCCAGCGCGGCCTGCTGCGCGGCGCGCTGTTCAAAGTCGGCGCGATGCAACGCCAGATCGTGCAGTTGCGCGCGGCCATGCTCGGCGTGTCGCGCGTGATCGCTTATCTTTGCGAAACCGCGCCGGCCTGGATCGACAAGAAACATCTGCAGCGGCTGAGGACGATGCAGACCGACATCGGCTCGCTCACCGAATTCGACCAGCAGTTGTCCGACCGCCTGCAGTTCCTGCTCGACGCCGTGCTCGGCTTCATCAACAACAACCAGAACGACATCATGAAGGTGCTCACGATCGTCTCGGTCGTGACGATCGGGCCGATGACGCTGGCCGGCATCTGGGGCATGAACTTCAAATCGATCGGCGAATACGACTGGCCGCACGGCTATGCGATGGCGTTGACCGTCATGGCGGTCAGCGTGATCGTGCCGATGATCATCTTCAAATGGAAAAAATGGTTCTGATCCGCGGCGCATGACTTCCGGCAGTGTCCTGCCGCACTGCACGCGCCTAGCCTGATGCCATCGCATCGGGAGGCGCGCGATGAAAGCTCTGCTGTTCGCCTGCATGTCCGCGCTGGCCGCTGCACCGAGCGATGCGGCAGATACGGTGACTATTGCCGCTGGCGTCAACCTGATTCCCGGCACCTTCGTTCCTGGCCGCCAGCCGGATGGCAACAGCGTGGTTTTCCGCACCGCCGAAGGTCTCGTCGTGTTCGATACCGGCCGCCACACCGAACATACGCAAAAGATCCTCGACTACGCGAAGGATGCAGGACTTCCGATCAAAGCCGTGATCAACAGCCACTGGCATCTCGACCATGTCGGCGGCAATCCGCGCATCCGCGAGGCGTATCCCGACGTCCGCGTCTACGCGAGCATGGCGATAGCCGGCGCGATGGGTGGCTTCCTCGCAAACTACCGCAAGCAACTGGTCGAGGCGATCGCGCAGACCAAGGGCGAAAAGACCGCACAGTCGTACCGCGACGAGATCGCGATCATCGATGCCGGCCACGCGCTGTATCCCGACGAGGTGGTCGCCAAGTCGGGCACGCGCCGCATCGCCGGACGCGACTTCGAGCTGCACCTGCAAGCACGCGCCGTGACCGAAGGCGACGTGTGGCTCTACGATCCGGCCACGCGCACGCTCGTGGCAGGCGACCTCGTCACCCTGCCCGTACCGCTGTTCGACACCGCCTGCCCTGCGCGCTGGCAATCGGCGCTGGCCGATCTCGATCGCGTGCAGTTCAAAACGCTGGTGCCGGGACACGGCGCGCCGATGCAGCGTACACAGTTCGCTGTTTATCGCCATGCTTACGCGAATCTCCTCGCCTGCGCGGCGACCGACAAGGACAAGAACGCGTGCATCGATGGCTGGCTCGCGGACGCCAAACCACTGTTGGCCGACGCGGACACAGCATTCGTGCGCATGCTCGCCGGCTACTACATTGACAATTCGCTGCGCGCGCCGAAAGCGAAGATCGACCAGCTCTGCAACGCAGATACCGGGCAGACCAAGCACTGACCCGATCCGTTCCGAGGAGACATTCATGCCCCGTCTGTTGCTCATCCCCGCCCTTGCTGCTTGTTCCGCCACCCTCGCCGCACCGCCACCCGCCGTGGGATGCCCGGCAAGCGCGAGCGAATACCACCAGTTCGATTTCTGGATCGGCAAATGGGAAGTGCGCGACCCCGGCGGCAAGACCGTCCTCGGCCACAGCCGCATCGAGGCAGTCAGCGACGGTTGCGGCATCAGCGAGCACTGGACCGGCGCCAAAGGCAGCAACGGCGTCAGCTACAACGCCTGGGACGCCGACTCGAAACGCTGGCACCAGTTCTGGATCGGCAACCAGCCGAATGGTGTGTTGCAACTGGACGGCGGCATGGCACAGGGCAGCATGGTGCTCAGCGGTACGAAGACCAACGCGCAGACCGGCAAACCGCAGCAGCAGCGCATCACGTGGACGCCGGGCAAGGACGGCACTGTGCGCCAGCACTGGGAGTCATCGGACGACGACGGCAAAACCTGGACGACCGCGTTCGACGGCATCTACCACAAACAAGCGAATTGATCGCGTCGGCGAACCGCGCTGCCCGCTACCGCCGACTGCTCAATTCGGTTTCACTGTGACGCCGAGCCGCGAAGCGTGACTGGAAACGATCTTCCATTCGCCGCCGTGCTTGATCCAGGTGTCGGTGAACTGGAAATCGCCGGTGAAGCTCTTGCCACCCGATTCGCCCTTGAGCGAGGTGATGCCGTTGACGATCGCGGTATCGCCGTAGAAGCGGATCTTCTGGCTGTGATTGCGGAACTCGCTGTAGCGCGGATCGCCCTTTTTCGCTTCGGCGACGTCGCCCTCGCGCCCGCTGACGCCGCCGCGCGAATCGGTCAGCGTGTAACGCGCATCTTCGATGCGGGCTATCGTCTTCGCATCGGCGTTGCGGAACGCCTCGCACAACTCGGCCTCGGCGCGGCGCAACGCGGCCTCGTCCACGCTTTCCTGTGCGCGCAACGGGGAACTGGCAAGCGCAGCGCAAAGCAGGACGCAGGTGCAGATCAACGTCGATTTCATCGTGTCGGTCTCTAGTTGGTTCGCACGATGGAAACAAACGCGTCTGTCCCGGACAAGGGCCGTTTGCGTCCGCGGCGACGGGGCCAGACGTTGCGATTGTTGCTCGAACCGCGCCGTATCCGGATCGGCAGCCGACCCGGAACGCGGATCAGCACTGCTGGTACTTCCAGTTGCGCTGCTTGCCTTCGGCCATCCATTCGACCGCCTGCGCGACGCGCTTCGCCCGCGTCTCCTCGCGCTTGGCCTCAGCGATCCACTCGATGTATTCGCGCTTGCAGCTTGGGCTGAATGCTGCGAACGTCGCCGTCGCCTTGCCGTTTTTCTTCAACGCCGCGACGAGATCATCGCTGGCGCGGGCTTCGGCGGCTTCCGCGGCGTGGGCGGTGCAGCGACGCGTTCATCGGAAAGCTTCATCGCGTCCTTCACGTACCCGATCAGCGCCTTCTTCGACGGCAAGTCCTTGAGCGAAGCAATGCGGCCGAACTGACCCATCGCGTCCTCGCGCTTGTCCTCGTTGCCGACCAGGCCACGCCCGCCCCAGAACCCCAACGCGCAATGCTGCTTGAACGCGGCGATGCCGGCGAGGATGCGTCCGTTGTACAGGAACGACGGCATGCCCCACTTGATCGCCTCGTCGGCTTCGGGGCAACCTGCGTGGATCACCGCGCGCAGGTGTTCGAGGATCGGCCGGGCAAAGTCGGCCGACTTGGCGATATACGCATCGACTCTCGGATCGTGTTTGCCCATGCATTTACTCCTGCGCACGTCCCTGATGGCGAGATCAAGAAGTGGCCACCTATGGCCGCACTTTTCAAACCAATCCTATGCTTCCGGGCGCATATACGGAAACAGCAGCACGTCGCGGATCGACGGCACGTCGGCCAAGAGCATGACGAGGCGGTCAATGCCGACGCCGAGGCCGCCGGTCGGCGGCAGGCCGACTTCGAGCGCGCGGATGTAGTCGGCGTCGAAGTGCATCGCCTCGTCGTCGCCCGAATCCTTCGCTTCGACTTGCGCCCTGAAGCGCGCGGCCTGGTCTTCCGGGTCGTTCAATTCCGAAAAGCCATTCGCGATTTCCTTGCCACCGATGAACAGCTCGAAACGATCAGTGACCTCGGGATCGTGGTCGTTGGCGCGCGCGAGCGGCGAGACTTCGGTCGGATGCGTGGTGATGAAGGTCGGCTGGATCAGCGTTTGCTCGACCGTCTTCTCGAAGATTTCGAGCACGATCTTGCCCCAACCGTAGCCGGGCTTCACGTGCACGCCGAGAGCTTGCGCATGCGCGGCGATCTTCGCGCGGTCGCGCAGGTCTTCGCGCGCGATCTGCGGGTTGTGCTCGAGCACGGCGTCTTCCATCTTCCAGCGACGGAACGCCGGGCCGACGTCGATCTCGCGCCCTTCCCAGGTCAACGCGGTCTTGCCAACCACGTCGCGCGCCGCGGTGCGGATCATTTCTTCGGTGATGTCCATGATCTCGTTGTAGGTAGCGTAAGCCTGGTACAGCTCGAGCATCGTGAACTCGGGATTGTGCCGCGTCGACACGCCCTCATTGCGGAAGTTGCGGTTGATCTCGTAGACGCGCTCGAAGCCGCCGACGGTGAGACGCTTCAGGTACAACTCCGGCGCGACGCGCAGGTACAGGTCGAGGTCGAGCGCGTTGTGATGGGTGACGAACGGCCGTGCGGTTGCGCCGCCCGGGATCACGTGCATCATTGGCGTCTCGACTTCGAGAAAGCGCTTCGCATCGAGCAGGTTGCGGATATGCCGCACGATGCGCGAACGCAGTTCGAACACGCGCCGCGATTCGGGCGTGACGATCAGGTCGACATAGCGCTGGCGATAGCGCTGTTCGACGTCAGCCATGCCATGCCACTTGTCCGGCAGCGGGCGCAGCGATTTGGTCAGCAAGCGCAATTTATCCACTTTTACACTGAGCTCACCGGTCTTGGTGCGCATCAGCGGGCCTTCGGCAGCGACGATGTCGCCAATGTCCCAGGACTTGAAAGCGTCGTAGGTGTCACCGATCGCGTTCGCCTGGATGAAGAGCTGGATGCGCCCGGTCATGTCCTGGATTTGAACGAAGCTGACTTTGCCCTGCCCGCGTTTGAGCAGCATGCGTCCGGCGACTTTCACGCGCTTCGCCGTAGCCTCGATCTCCTCGGCTGCTCTGCCGTCGAATTCGGCCTGCAGATCGCCCGCAAAAGCGTCCGGCGCGAAGTCGTTCGGGAACGCGATACCTTGCGCGCGCAGCGCACGCAGCTTCTCGCGGCGCTCGGCGATCAGCTTGTTTTCGTCGGACCCGGCACCACCCGACACGTTGGCCACTGACGCGGCACTCTCCGTCAAATCACTCATTTCTCTGGTTTTTTCCAAACAGGTTTGCAGTCGATCCGCCGATTTTAGCTTAGCTCGGACGCGATCTTCACATCGAGAGTATGCTCTGCCTGCCCGCGCGGCCGATCGACCTGGTTCAACCGGGCGACACGACAATAAACATGGGAGGGGAAATCATGAAAGCACGCAGTCTCCGGCAATCGCTGGGCTTGTTGCTCGCCCTGCTTTTTGCCCTATGTGGATCGTACGCCAGCGCGGCCGAAAAGGCCGCAGCGAAGCCAACCGGCAACATCGCCGAGCGTTGGGTGGTATGGCCCAAGGCCGGCCAGGAAAAGGCGTTTGAGGCGGCTATCAAGGAATACGTCGCGTGGCGAAAGAAATCTGGCGACCCGTTCCACTGGGTAGGCTATCAGCCGCTCGTCGGCACCGATCTCACCTTCTACGTGTTCCGTTCCGACGAGCATCAATGGAAGGATTTCGATGCCGAGGATGCGTGGAACACGAAGGTCAAGGAAGATGAAGCCTACGACAAAATGCTCAGCCAGTATGTCGCGAAGGTTCAGCATTTCTACGAGGAAACGGACGCCGCGCACAGCCACATGGTCGGCAACCCGGGCGACTACAAGTACTTCCAGGTCCTCACGCGCAATCTGAAATCCGGCGCCGGCGGTGATGCGAGGGCCTCGATCGCGAAAATCCACAAGGCACTTCAGGACCAGAAATGGCCCTACCCCTATCGACTCGCCTGGGGGATCGGCGGCAAGGACAGTTGGAAACTGATCATTCCGCTGAAGAGCTACGCCGACATGGCCGACCCGACTCCCTCGGTGCGCGAAGTACTGACCAAGGCGCTCGGCGCGGACGATGCGGCAGCGACATTGAAGCAATACGGCAGCTCGTTCGAGTTCGTCGACGATTCGATCTTCGTCGCACGTCCCGATCTGTCCTCACAGAAGTAACTCTCGGCATCAGCCATGGCCCTTCCGTCGTTGCGGAAGGGTCGTGGCTCAGGCGTCGATGCGCTTCGCGCCCGCCTCGAGACCGGCTTTCAGGCTGCCCTCAATGAACTCGTCGATATCGCCGTCGAGCACCTTCTGCGTGTCGCTGCGCTCGATGCCGGTGCGCAGGTCCTTGATGCGCGATTGATCCAAGACGTAGTTGCGGATCTGGCTGCCCCAGCCGATGTCCGCCTTCGTCGCTTCGAGCTTGTCCTTTTCGGCGTTGCGCTTCTGCACTTCGAGTTCGTACAGCTTGGCCTTGAGCATCTTCATCGCGCGATCGCGGTTGGCGTGCTGCGAGCGCTCGGTCTGGCAAGCGACGACCGTGTTGGTCGGAACGTGAGTGATACGCACGGCCGACTCGGTCTTGTTGACGTGCTGGCCGCCGGCGCCAGACGAACGGTACACATCGGTTCTCAGGTCGGCTGGATTGATCTCGATATCGATGTCGTCATCGACTTCGGGCGACACGAACACTGAAGTGAAACTGGTATGCCGGCGGTTGTCCGAATCGAACGGCGACTTGCGCACGAGCCGGTGCACGCCGATCTCGGTCTTGAGCCAGCCGTAGGCGTATTCGCCCTCGACACGGAACGTCGCGCTCTTGATCCCGGCGACTTCACCCGCGGAGGCTTCCATCAATTCGGCTTTCCAGCCCTTGTTCTCGGCCCAGCGCAGGTACATGCGCAGCAGCATTTCGGCCCAGTCCTGCGCTTCGGTGCCGCCGGCGCCGGCCTGGATGTCGACGAAGGCGTTGTGCGAATCCATCTTGCCCGAGAACATACGCTGGAATTCGAGCGTCTCGACATGCCGGGACAGCTTGTCGACATCGTCGGATACCGCCTGCGCCGTGCCTTCGTCGTTCTCCGCGTCGGCCAGTTGCAGCAGTTCGTCGGCACCGCCGAGGCCTTCGGTCAGCTCGCGGATACCGGTGACGATCTTGTCCAGCGAGGCGCGTTCCTTGCCGAGATTCTGCGCGCGCTCGGGATCATCCCAGACGTTGGGATTTTCGAGCTCGCGGCTTACCTCTTCGAGACGTTCGGCTTTCGTCTCGTAGTCAAAGATACCCCCGAAGCGAGGCGACGCGCGCTCGCAGGTCCGCAATGCGGGAGTGGATGGGATTGGTTTCTATCATGTTTTCCGAAAGTGCGTGAAACGCCAGCGAAAGGAGGCGAATTCTAGCAAATCCGTGGCGCGACATGGCATCGAACTTGCTGTCGATCCACCTTCGCCGCGCGGGAGTATACTCGGGCGCGGTTCATTCCCGGGGAGCGCGTCATGGCCAGTACCGAATGGACGATGCAAGGCGTGGAATTCGCCAATTGCAATTGCAGCACCGGTTGTCCGTGCCAGTTCAATTCGCTGCCCACACATGGGCATTGCCGCGCGCACACATTTTTCCACATCGAGCGTGGCCGTTACGGTGACGTGGTACTGGACGGTCTGCGCTGCGGCCTCATGGCCACGTGGCCCGGCCCGATCCACGAGGGCAACGGCACCTGGCTCTCGGTCGTCGACGAGCGCGCGAATCCCGCGCAGCGCGCAGCGCTGGAAGCGATCTCGCATGGCAAGGACACCGATCCGGGCGGTTCGCTGTTCCAGGTATTCCACACGACCGTCAGAAAGATCCTGCCGACCGAGTTTCGCCGCATCGATCTCGACATCGACTACGGCGCGCGCACGGCCAAGCTGCGCGTGGCAGGCCTGCTCGAGAGCGACGGCGAATCGATCCGCAATCCGGTCACCGGCCTGCCACACCAGGCGCGCGTAAGTCTGCCGATGGGCTTCGAATACACCGAAGCGGAATTCATCAGCGGCAAGGCGAAG
>NZ_DASVOK010000096.1:0-4866 GCF_036383415.1 Rudaea sp.
CCTATTGTGTCGCAGCCGGCGGATTTCGCCAATCAATTGGCAAACAATCGTTTGTCGCAGTCCGTCACGCGGAAGTTCGCAGCGGTTCTAATCTGATCCCTGTTCGCAGCGTTTGGCGTCTTTGCAGGAACCAGAACTCGACTTCGTTCCTTCGGGAGACCTGCTTTGAGAACCGCCACCCCACACCGTTTCGCCATCGTTCTTTTCGCCCAATTTTTTCTTGCCGTCGCGGCTGCGCATGCCGCCGCCGAACCGAACCTCGAATCCCTGGCAACTTGCAGGGATTCATGGCTGGACTGGAAGGACGATCAGGCTCGCGGCACGAAATTCACCGAGGATCTTCGCGCCAACTACACCTATCAGCAGGACAGGGGCGGCTTTCTCGTGCCGAAAACCCCCAAGAGCGTGCTCGGCCTGCCGGTGGCCAGGGTTTATCCGGAATCGGCGGGCATGGCGGTCGGTTTTTCAGTGCTGGTGAACAGCGGATTTGAGGCAACCCGGAAGGTTGTCGAGAAAGCTTTGGGCAAGCGACTGAAGTGCGACGACAAGGACGACGAGATGTTCGGCTGCGATCTAGAGCTTGGGCCGAAGAAAACGGCCTTCGTGATGACCGATGACAAGTCCAGCAAATCCACGTTGATCGGCTGCTTTTACTTCTACGAGAAATAGCACGAAGCGCCGGCCACCTTGATTTGAAGCCTCCCTCTTCAAGGGAGGGAGGGTATTCGCATCCTCTTCGCCTCAAGCAACACCATTCCCACCCTCCCCTTCCCTTGAAGGGGAGGGCCAAAGCAGAGGCGTTGCGTCACTCGCCCGCGTAAATCGCCACGTGCGCCTTGCCGTCGCGATCGATCCAGCCGCGGAACATGCCGTCGGTGTTGAACGGCATCGCGATGTTGCCGTCCTTGTCCAGTGCAATCACGCCGCCATCGCCGCCGAGCTTGGGGATGACGCCGAGCACGACTTCGTCGGCGGCCTTCTTCAAATCGTCGCCGCGGAATTCGACGCGCGCGCAGATGTCGCGCGCGGCAGTGGCGCGGATGTAGAACTCGCCCCAGCCGGTCGCCGACACGGCGCAGCGGGCGTCCGCATAGGTGCCCGCACCGATGATCGGTGAGTCGCCGACGCGGCCGAAGCGCTTGTTGGTCATGCCGCCGGTCGAGGTGCCGGCGGCGAGGTTGCCCTTCGCATCGAGCGCGACCGCGCCGACCGTGCCATGGTGCGGCGTCTTGCCCGGCTCGGCGGTCTTTGCCTTCTCTTCCTCGAGCGCCTGCTGCAGCGCCTTCCAGCGCGCCTCGGTGTAGAAGTATTTCGGATCGACCAGTTGCATGCCGATGGACTGGGCGAACTTCTCCGCGCCTTCCTCGATCAGCATCACGTGCTCGGATTTCTCCATGACAGCGCGCGCGAGATCGATCGGGTTCTTGATCCGGTGCACGTTGGCTACCGCGCCGGCGCGCAAGGTCGCGCCGTCCATGATCGAGGCGTCGAGTTCGTTACGGCCGTCGTGATTGAACACCGCGCCTTTGCCTGCGTTAAAATTCGGATCGTCCTCGAGCACGACGATCGCCTTCTGCACCGCGTCGAGGCTGCTGGCGCCGGACTTGAGCGCGGAATAGCCGGCCTGCAGCGCCTTTTCGAGCCCGGCGCGCACGGCTTTTTCCTTCTCCGGCGTCATCTCCTTCCTGACCACGCCGGCGCCGCCGTGGATGACGAGAACGGGAGTGGCGGCATGGGTCATCGAAACGGCTCCGAGGCTGAGCAGAAGGCTGGCGAAGAAACGGCTGGGAAAATGCGGCATGCTGTACTCCAACGTGGCATCGAAGTATACCGAGACGAATGGGAACAGGAATCCTGAAATGAGCAACTATCTATTGCCGATCGCGCTGCTGCTTGGCTCCAACGTGTTCATGACGTTTGCCTGGTACGGCCACCTGAAATTCACCGACCGGCCGCTGTGGATCGTCATCCTCGTCAGCTGGGCGATCGCATTCTTCGAATACTGCCTGCAGGTGCCGGGCAACCGCATCGGCTATCGCGTCTACAACCCGGCGCAGCTGAAGACGATCCAGGAGATCATCACCCTCGTCGTCTTCGTCGCGTTCTCGACGCTCTACCTCGGCGCCGCGATCAAGTGGAACCACATCGTTGGCTTCGCCCTGATCGTGGCTGCCGCGTTCTTCATCTTTCTCGACTAGAGGTTCCCAGAACCTGATCTCAAGACAGGTTCTAGAGCAGATCGCGCACGCAACCGACCAGGCCAAGGGCGGCGAGCACCACGACCGGCACGATACTCAGGTAGTAGCCGACCCCGCGCGTGCGCGGATCACGCACGTAACCGATCGCGTAGACCACGCGGCCGATCACGTAGACCAAGCCGAGCAGCGCCATCCAGCCGGGCGGCCAGTAGTGCGCGGCGATCCACAGCGCGGGCAGGAACATGATCAGCGTTTCCAGCGTGTTCTGCTGCACGCGGAACCAGCGCTCGAAATGCTCGTTGCCCGTCGTCGCCGGCGCATGCACCCTGTGCCGCACGCGCGCTTTGCCGACGAGCCAGGCCATGCCGAGGAATTCGAACACGGCGAGCAGGGTGACGAGATCGACCCAGGGCATGTTCTCTCCCGGCTTCGCCTAGAAGGAGATCTTTCCGCGCAGCATCGCGGCGTACATCACCCAGTCGCCAGCGAAGCTGTACAGGGGATGCGTGAAAGTCGCCGGTCGGTTCTTCTCGAAGAAGAAATGGCCGATCCAGGCGCAGCCGTAGCCGAACAGCGGCAGCAGCCACCACAACGCCCAGCGGCCGCTGACGGCAAGCCAGGCGAGCGTGATCAGCACGAGCGTGCTGCCGACGAAATGCAGCCGGCGGCAGATGCGGTCGCGATGCTCGGACAGATAAAACGGATAGAACTCGCGGAAGCTGGCGTACATGGTCTGGATCGCCTTTCGACGGTCCATTCTGCAACGCGCGTGGCACTCCAGCAAGCCACGCGCTGCGCCGAGAACCTGTTATCGAAGCGTAGCGAGCGAAGAGCCGATCCTATCTAAGATCGGGCGCGACGCCGGAGCGCAGGAACCGGAGCATACAAACAGTATGTGAGGATTACTTGCTGCGTCCGCGGCTCGCCCTTCGGGCCGGCTTCGCCGTTCGCTCCGGCATTCTGCCTTCGCAGTCCGGCACCGCCGGCGCGCAACATCGAGCGCAGTAGCTTCGATGGCAGGTTCTCAATCGTCCTCGTGCCGCTTCGGCACCTGCACCTTGCCGACGACGCCGCTGTGATGGATGTCGCCGCTGCCTGCGGAGACTACGGTCAGGCCGCCGCCGATCGTCTTCGCGGTGACGTCGCCCGAACCGATCGAGCCGATATAGACATCACTGCCGACGCGCTCGGCAACGACGTCGCCCGAGCCGATCGAATCGGCGCGCAGGCTGCCGCGCACGTCGCTGAACGACAGGTCGCCCGAGCCAACATGACCGATGGCCACGTCACCCTGCACGTCCGACACGTGCATGTCGCCGGAACCGGCATGGCCGAGCTTGAAGCTGCCGACATGACTGGCGACGACATCGCCCGAGCCGACCGTGACCGACACCGCGCCCGCGACGCGGTCGAGGTTGAGGTCGCCCGAGCCTGACTGGTAGTCGAGCGAGGCGATGTTCGTCGCGCGCGTATCGCCCGAACCCGACTGAACTTCGAGCGCCAGATTCGCCGGCACGCGCACGACGAAATCGATATAGGCGTACTGCTTGCCGAACAGGCCGGAATGCGACGGCCGCGGCGCGGCCTTGACCAGAGCCTTGCCGCCTTGGCGGCTCTGCTCGACCTGCAGTTCGTCGAGCCACGCCTGCTCGGAGGCGCAGGCCTTGCCGCGCACCTCGATCCGCGTCGCCGCAGGATCGCCCTGCACGTTCAGATCGCTGGAGCCGAGTTCCATGCGCAAGGCCTGCAGGCCGGCCGGGTCGATGTCGAGATTGCGCTCGGCAGTGAACTGGCATTCGTTGGCCAGGGCGAGCGGGGAAGCGAGGAGCAGCGGGAGCAGGATCAGGCGCATCGGAGGTCTCCGGAGGGATTGCTCCGACTAGGATACTGTCCGGGCGAAAAAAGGTTTAAACACAGGAAAGCGGCGCGGTGCGACAACCGCCGCCACCGTGTCTCGCCCCCTGCTGCGGGAGCGAGACGCATGGCGCCGACGCCGGGACTACCAGAGCCCGAGCGAGACCGAGGCGTACCAGTTCCGCCCCGGCAGCACGAGGTAGTAGATGTTGCCGTTCTTGATCGAGTCGGCGACCTGATGGTGCGCGTTGAACACGTTCTCGACCTGCAGGCGGAACTTCCAGCTCTTGATGAACGAGTCGTCGAGGTTGCGGCCGTAGCCCAGGCTCAACGCGGTCTGCCAGAAGCCGTCCGACTTGCCGAACGCGGTCACCGTCGTCGCGTCGTCCGGATTGAAGCCGCCGTTGTAGACCTTCTGCTCACCGACGTACTTGCTCGAGATCGAGCCGAACAAGCCGTTGTCCTCGTAGGAAAGGCCCAACGCCATCGTACCGTCCGGCACGTTCGGCAGATCCAGGCTCGAGCGCTTGAACTGCGCGTCGATCGTCGAGACATTCGCGAACGCGCTGACACCGCGACCGAAGTAGTACGTCGCCTCGGCCTCGAAACCGTACATGCGCGCGCCGCGCGCGAGCGCGAAGATCGGGTCCTTGGTGACCGGATCGACCGAGGACAGCGGGAAGTTCTTGTAGTCGATGTAGAACACGTCGGCATCGGCACTGAAACCTTCCGTCTTGTATACCGCGCCGAACTGGTAGTTCATCGTCTGCTGCGGCGAGGTCTTGTTGTTCTCCGGATGCGGCACGTAGAACTG
>NZ_DASVOK010000097.1:0-1897 GCF_036383415.1 Rudaea sp.
CCGCGCGCCGTCCTGCGTCGCGGCCGACGGCGCGATAGCTGCCGGTTTCGCCGAGATCGTCGAGGCGTCCGAGTGCGGGGTCGGTGCGGTGATGCAGTGCCGCCACCGGCGTGGTCGGACGCGTCGAGCCGGACACCGGCCGCTCGTCGTCGATGAACGTGGTGGGATGTGCCCCGCCGAAACGCAGGTCGTCCGTATTCGCGGCAACCGTGTCCGCAAGTTCCGGATGTTCGCCCGCGGCGATCGCGCGTTCGAGCCGCTCGATCGCTTCGGCGAGCTGGCGGCCGTTCTGGTAGCGGTCGTCCGGCTGCTTGGCGAGCATGCGCGCGAGGATCGGCTGCAGCGTCACCAGATTCTCCGGCAGCACCGGCACCGGTTCGGTGATGTGCATGATGCCGACCGCAAGCGAATCCTCGGCGTGGTACGGCACGCGCCCGATCAGCATCTCGTAGAGCACGACGCCGAGGCTGTAGAGGTCGGCGCGACCGTCGACCGATTTTCCGCGCGCCTGCTCGGGGCTCATGTAGTGCGGCGTGCCGATCACCGCGCCGGTGCGCGTCATGCGCGCGGCCGAGTCGAGCGCACGGGCGATGCCGAAATCGGTCAACGCGGAGGAGCCGTCCTCGCGCAGGAGGATGTTGTCCGGCTTGACGTCGCGGTGGACGAAGCCCTTGGCGTGCGCGTAGTCGAGCGCGAGCGCGATCTCGCGCGTAACGCGCAGCGCGAACGCGAGCGGCCGCGCGGTGCCGTCGCGCGGCAGCACGGCACCACCGCCGAGATATTCCATCGCGATGTAGTTGTAGTCGCCGCTGCGCGCGACGTCGTGGATGCCGACGACGTGGCGGTGGTGCAGCTTCGCCGCGATCCGCGCCTCGCGCAGGAAACGCTCGGAAAAGTCCGGATCGGCGAGCAGTGCCGGCGACATCACCTTGAGCGCGACTTCGCGCTGCACCGATTCCTGCGTGGCGAGGTACACGGTGGCCATGCCGCCGCGGCCGAGTTGGCGCAGGATTTGGTAACCGGGTAGTTCGATCAAGTGTCCGTCCCGCCGCGCAAACAAGACCCGCGGCGTGGTTTGCTGGTGACGTCCAAGCTTAGCATGCCATTGCCGTGCCGACCGCTCAATGCAGGCTCGACAAATCCACTGCGGCCGAGCATGCGACCGCTTCATCGTTCATGCAGTATCACCCGCATACCTCGCGCCGGTGACCCGGTCGCGTGCCTCGATGTCGCGCACCGTCGCTGCGTCGACGTAGCCGTGCACAGCGAGAATGTCGCGCACGGCCGCGCCCTGGTCGTAGCCATGTTCGAACAGCAGCCAGCCACCGCGCACGAGGTGGCGGTGCGCATCGCGCGCGATCGTGCGGATCGCATCGAGGCCGTCGCTGCCTGAAGACAACGCGAGCGCCGGTTCGAAACGCAGGTCGCCTTGATCGAGATGCGCGTCGCCAAGTGCGATGTAAGGCGGATTGCTCGCGATCAGATCGAACTCGCGATCGTCGAGCGCCGCGCACCACTCGCCCTGCGCGAATTCGACGTTGGCGAGGCCGAGTCGCCGTGCGTTGCTTTCCGCAACTGCAAGCGCGGCGCCGCTCGCATCGGTCGCGAGCACGCGTGCGCGCGGGCGCTCGTGCGCTAGCGCAAGTGCGATCGCCCCCGAGCCGGTGCCGAGGTCGGCGATGCGCGCCTCGGCATCGTGCGCAATCTTTTCCAGAGCCAGTTCGACGAGCAGTTCGGTTTCCGGCCGCGGGATCAGCACATCGGGCGTGACGACGAGATCGAGCCCGAAGAACTCGCGCCGCCCGGTGATGTAGGCGATGGGTTCGCCCTCGGCGCGACGCGAGACATAGCAGCGGAATTGCCCCGCGAGCACCGCGGCGACCTCGTCGTCGGCGTG
>NZ_DASVOK010000098.1:0-25944 GCF_036383415.1 Rudaea sp.
CGAGGGTGCCTTCGCTCCGGGCCAGGCCGCACTCAAGCCGGCCGGCAGCGCGCAGATCGCCAGGATCGCTGCTGCGGCACAGGGCAAATCCGTGCGCATCGAGGCCTATGCGAGCGACGGGGGCGGGGCCAAGGCCAACCAGGTCCTGTCGCAGCAGCGCGCGCAAGCCATCCGCGACGCGCTGGTCGCGGCCGGCGTGCCGGCCAAACGCATCAGCGCGGTCGGCGTCGGCGCGAAAACCGGGGCCGTGCGAGGGGCGGTGGCGAGCTTTTCCGACCACTGAACCCGGGGCATTTCCCGGGTTGCGCGAGCGCCGGCAAAGGAGTAGCGTGGGCTCGTCGCATCCGTCCTGAGCGGATGCGGCAGCCGAGCCCATGAGTGCAGCCATCGCCTTCCATTGCGCCTGCACTTCACCCCTCGCGGTGAAGCGTAGCCGGCATGCACCCTTCGCTCCTTTCCTTGACCCTGCACATCCGACGTCCCGGCCCCGTGGGTGGCGCGGCGCCGACGTGCACCCCTGAAAGAGGAGATTGGCCGATGTTCGAAGACCGTCAGAAAACCGAAATCGATGCCCTGCTGGCCAGCGACACGGAGTTCCGCGACCTGTACAGGCATCACAAGGATCTCGACAAAAAAGTGCACGACGCCGAAATCGGCGTGTTGCCGATGGACAGCATGACCCTGATGAGCATGAAGCGCGAGAAACTGCGCGCGAAGGACAGATTGACCGAGTTGTGGGATCAGCATCAGGCGATGCACTGACCGCCGAGACCGGCGAGAGAGTTTTCAACAGAATGTAGGGGCGCGACTCGTTGCGCCCCTGCGTTTTTTTGCAGGGCCTTCACGGCTGCCGGATTGTCTGCCTGCAAGGCCCGGCTGCGCGCACTCCTGTAGAATAGGCGGCCCAGCCGCCGGCTCCTGTGCCGGTAAGTGCATACAGGAGTGTTCATGGCCGTACACCGCAGCGTGCTCGAACTGATCGGCGAAACGCCGATCGTCCAGGCGCAACGTCTCGACGCGGGCCCCTGTGAGCTGTATTTCAAGCTCGAAAGTGCCAACCCCGGCGGCTCGATCAAGGACCGTATCGGCCTGTCGATGATCGAGGCCGCGGAGCAGGCCGGCAAGATCAAGCCCGGCGACACGCTGGTCGAAGGCACCGCAGGCAACACCGGCATCGGCCTCGCCCTCGTCGCGCAGCAGAAGGGTTACCGGCTGATCCTCGTCGTGCCCGACAAGATGAGCCGCGAGAAGATCTTCAACTTGAAGGCGATGGGCGCCGAGGTGGTGCTGACGCGTTCGGACGTGGCCAAGGGCCATCCGCAGTACTACCAGGACCTCGCCGAGCAGATCGCGCGTGATACGCCGGGTGCGTACTTCATCAACCAGTTCGGCAATCCCGACAACCCGCGCGCACACGAGGAGGGCACCGGGCCGGAAATCCTGCGCCAGATGGACGGCAAGCTCGACGCGATCGTGTTCGGCTGCGGCTCCTCGGGCACAATGACCGGCCTGTCGCGCTATTTCGCTAAGGCCGCGCCGAACGTGGAACTGGTCCTTGCCGACCCGGTCGGCTCGATCCTCGCCCAGTACATCAACGAGGGCACGCTGTCGACCAAGTCGGCGAGCTGGATGGTCGAGGGCATCGGTGAGGATTTCCTGCCGTCGATCTCCGACTTCTCGCGCGTGAAGCAGGCCTACGCGATCACCGACAAGGAAAGCTTCCTCGCCGCGCGCGAGCTGCTGGCGAAGGAAGGCATCTTCGGTGGCTCGTCCACCGGCACGCTGACCGCTGCGGCGCTGAAGTACTGCCACGCGCAGACGACGAAGAAGCGCGTGCTCGTGTTCGTCTGCGACACCGGCAACAAGTACCTGTCGAAGATGTACAACGACTACTGGATGCTCGATAACGGCTTCCTCGAGCGCGTGCACTACGGCGACCTGCGCGATCTGATCCTGCGTCCGTACTCGCAGCGCGATACCGTCGTCGTCGGTCCGGCCGAGCCGCTCGTCACCGCGTATCAGCGCATGAAGCTGTACGACGTTTCGCAACTGCCGGTGATGGACGGCGACGTGATCGTCGGCATCGTCGACGAGTCCGACGTGCTGCTGCACGTTTACGGCAATGAAGCGAAGTTTCGCGATCCGGTTTCGACCGCGATGGTCGGCAAGCTGCAAAAGCTCGACGTCAAGTCGCCGATCGAGGCATTGCTGCCGGTGTTCGATGCCGGCCACGTCGCCATCGTCGTCGATGGCGACAAGTTCCTCGGCCTGATCACGCGCATCGACTTGCTCAACTATTTGCGCCGCAGAGTGCAGTAATTTTTTTGCCGTCATTCCAGCTTTCGCCGGAATGACGAGAGACTAGGAACAACATGAAGAAGACAGATTCACTCGGCCTCGGCACACGTGCAATCCACGCCGGCCAGCACCCCGATCCCTCGACCGGCGCGATCATGACGCCGATCTACGCGACCTCGACCTACGTGCAGTCCAGCCCGGGAGTGCATCAGGGCTACGAGTACAGCCGCACGCAGAACCCGACGCGCATGGCCTACGAGCGTTGCGTCGCCGACCTCGAAGGCGGCACGCGCGGCTACGCATTTGCATCCGGCCTCGCCGCGGCGAGCACGGTGCTCGATCTGCTCGATTCGGGCAGCCACGTCATCGCGATGAACGATCTCTATGGCGGTAGTTATCGCCTGTTCGAGCGTGTGCGCCGGCGTTCCGCGGGACTGGATTTCACGTTCCTCGACTTGAACGATCAGGCTGCGTTGAAAGCGGCGCTGAAACCGAACACGCGCATGATCTGGGCCGAAACGCCGACCAACCCGATGCTGACTCTGGTTGATCTCGCCAAGGTCGGCGCGTTCGCGAAGAAGCACGGGCTGATCTTCGTCGTCGACAACACGTTCTGCTCGCCGATGCTGCAAAGGCCGCTCGAGTACGGCGCGCATCTGGTGCTGCATTCGGCGACGAAATATCTCAACGGCCATTCCGACATGGTCGGTGGTGTCGTTGTCGCCGGCGACGACAAGGAACTCGCCGAACAGATGGCGTTCCTGCACAACTCGGTCGGCGCGATCGCGGGGCCGTTCGACGCGTTCCTCGCGATGCGCGGACTGAAGACGTTGCACCTGCGCATGCGCGCGCATTGCGCGAGCGCACAGGAACTCGCCGGTTGGCTGGAAAAACATCCCGCGGTCGACCGCGTGATCTATCCGGGCCTGAAGTCGCACGCGCAGCACGCGCTCGCGAAAAAACAGATGGACGGCCCGGGCGGAATCATCTCGGTCGAAGTGAAGGGCGGCCTGCGCAAGGCGCGCCGCGTGCTCGAGCGCTGCCACCTGTTCGCGCTCGCCGAATCGCTCGGCGGCGTCGAAAGCCTGATCGAGCATCCGGCGATCATGACCCATGCTTCAATTCCGCCGGCGAACCGCAAGAAACTCGGCATCAGCGACGGCCTGATCCGTTTGTCGGTCGGTGTCGAAGACGTGAGCGACCTGCGCGCGGAGCTTTCCGCCGCGCTCGCCTGATGCACCGGAGTAGTCTGCGCGTGAACTCGAGGAATTCGATACTCGTCCCCGCCTGGAATCCGTATCGCTCGATGGTGGCCGAGTTGTCGAAGCGCGAGGTACTCGGGCGCTATCGCGGCGCGCTGCTCGGAGTGGTCTGGTCTGTCCTCGCGCCCTTCGTGATGCTTGGGGTGTATTCGATCGCCTTTGGCCACATATTGAAATCGCGCTGGCCCGGCGTCGATTCGACGAGCGAGTTCGTCCTGATCATTTTCGTCGGCCTGATAACGCACGGGTTCCTGGCCGAATGTCTCATCCGTGCCCCGACACTGGTCACGTCGAATCCGGCGTACGTCAAGCGCGTGGTTTTCCCCCTGGAGATCCTGCCATGGCCGTTGGTGATTGCTTCGGCATTTCATTTCCTGGCTAATCTCCTCGTGCTTGCGATCGGGTTGCTCGTCGTACATGGGGCGATTCCCCTGACTTTCCTGCTCGCTCCATTGGTGTTTTTGCCGATGGCGATCGTCGCGCTCGGCTTCGCATGGTGGCTGGGTGCGCTCAGCGTCTATTTCCGCGACATCGGACAGATGATGCCGGTCGTCACCACGGCGATGCTCTTCATTTCTTCGACGATCATGCCCGTGGATCTTGTGCCGGCTGAGTATCAGATTTATTTCAAGATGAACCCGATCACCCTGATCGTCGACCAGCTTCGCATCGTGACGCTGCAGGGCGGCCTGCCGGATTGGACTGCGTTGTCCGTGTACAGCGCATTGGCGATCGCTTTTGCTCTGTCGGGATTCGTCTGGTTCCAGAAAACGAGAACAGGATTTGCCGATGTCCTCTGATGTGTGTATCGCAGCCCAGGGGCTAGGCAAGAAGTATCAGATCTACGCCAAGCCGCACCATCGGCTCCTGGACATGTTGAGCCCATCGGCCGGGCGCGGACGTGCATTCTGGGCGTTGCGCAATGTGGATTTTTCCATCAAGAAGGGCGAAACGGTGGGCATCGTCGGCCGCAACGGTTCCGGCAAGTCCACCTTGCTGCAGATCGTCAGCGGCACGGTTTCCCCCTCGGAAGGTTCGGTGGAGGTCACCGGCCGGGTGGCGGCGCTGCTCGAACTGGGCACCGGATTCAATCCCGAGTTCACCGGCCGCGAGAACATCCGGCTGAATGCCGCTGTGCTGGGACTCGAAGGGGCTCAGATCGACAGCCGCATGCAGGCGATACTGGACTTCGCCGACATAGGAGAGTTCGTCGACGAGCCGGTTCGCACTTATTCAAGCGGCATGTACATCCGGCTCGCTTTTGCCGTCGCGATCAGCGTGAATCCCGACGTGCTGATCATCGACGAAGCGCTGTCCGTCGGCGACGAAGCGTTCCAGCGCAAGTGCTTCGCACGCATCGAGCAGATGAAGCGTGACGGCGCGACGATTCTTTTCGTCTCCCATTCGGCGAGTATGGTCACGCAACTGTGCGATCGCGCAATCCTGCTGGACGGCGGGCGCCGGATCATGACTGGTGAACCGAAGGCGGTAGTGGCGCGTTACCAGAAGTTGATCAACGCGCCTGCGGCTGAGCGCGCGGCCATCCTCGAGCAGATTTGCAAAGACGATGTGCGCATGGCGGATGAATTGCCTCTTGCACTGGAGGACACGGTGTTGAGCGAAGTCGACGGTGCGGAGATACCGCTCAGCAACATCAGCCGGTCGGAGTCCATACATTGGCTCGATGCGAACATGAAGCCGACCAGCACCGTGGAATACGCATCTCAGGGCGCACGCATCCTCACCCCGCATCTGGAAACCGAAGCCGGCGAGGCCGTCAATGTCCTCTCGCCGAAGAAGACCTATGTGTATTGTTACGATGTCGAGTTCGACCGCGACGTCGAGCGCGTCCATTTCGGCATGATGGTCAAGTCGGTGAGCGGTGTAGAACTGTCTGGGATGGCTTCGCACGCGCATGGCGACGCCATTCCCCTGGTCCGCGCCGGCAGCCGGATCCGGGTGCAGTTCGAATTGGCAGCTCTGATGGTGCCGGGGACGTATTTTCTGAATGCAGGGGTCATGGGTGTCGTAAACGGTCAGGGCGACGCGTTCGTGCATCGCCTTGTCGATGCCGTGATGTTCCGCATCGATTCCACTCACACAAACCGGCGGCTGGACGGATTCTTCGACATCAGCGTCGAGCCGGCAGTAAGACTCACATTGATTCCGAGGGGCGGTGAAGCTCGATGACAACGTTGCCGACCCCAGCGGATACCGGCGGCCACAAACTCGCCGTCCTTGTCGTAGGCTCTCCACGCAGCGGAACGTCCGCTGTGTCGCACATGCTCAGTCAACTCGGACTGGAGTTCGGTGATTCCTCCACCTTCGTCAGCCCGGAGGAGAACTCGCACAATCCGATTTTCTTCGAGCAGGTCGAATTGAATTCGATCAACGATGAAATCCTGGCCGAACTCGGTGGCAGCTTCATCGCCTGCGATGTCGTTCCGGCTCAACCTGACTTCACCGATGAACTGTGCACGAAGTTCCGGTCACGCGTTTCGACATTCCTCGCCGACACTTATTCTGGATCGGCGCGAATCGGTCTCAAGGATCCGCGATTCTGTTTCACGCTTCCGCTGTGGCGCTCGTTGCTGCGGGAGTTCGGTTTTGAACTGCGATGCGTCATCACCCGGCGCGCCAACGAAGCGGTTGTCGCATCGAATGCCCAGGTCAATCGAGTTCTCGAGCTGGAGCACAATCGCAGAATTGCAGTTTTGTCGTCGTGGGCGGCCAGCTACTTCGTCCGGGCCAATCCTTGGAATGCCGTTGATTTCGATATGCTGCTCGATGATCCCCATGGGGTAGCGAAACAGCTGAGTGCATTCGTGGGGGGCGATCCGAACCTGATCGAATCCGCCAGCAGCGTAATTGAGCCAAGGCTGCGCCACATTTCAGGGCAACAGGAGCAGGGTGCCATTCGGGTCGACGAATGGGTCGCTGACAATGCAAATTCGTACGCCGTCCTGCTCAAGATGATGAAAGAGACGGGTTTGTCCGATCTTCTCCGAGTTAGTCGTGTCCAGCATCGAAACTGGATGCGGCGGGCGCTGGCGGCCGAGCAGGACGTGCGCCACGATCAGGTCGTTGCAGAAGCAGCCGCAGTTCTGGCTGGACAAGAATGGCGGGCATCGATGGATTTCGCAGGCGCCGTCATCAGCCAGCGAATGCGCGATCTGGAACACGCAGTTTTCGATGCAGTACGTCGTGAAGCCGAGCTCAAGGGACGTATCGACGAACTCGGGCGGGAGTTGGAGGCCCAGATTGCCGCCAAGAAGGATATCTCGTCGCAAGTCGATCAGTATCGTCAGGACGCCGCCGCCGGCGAACATCGACTGACAGAAATGGCAGACATTCATGCGCGTGTCGCTGGCGAGTTATCCGCGGCCGCGAAGGAACGCGATCTCTTGCAGGAACAAGTGCTGGGGCTGGAATCGAATCTCGGACGGGCGATCGAACGCGGACATGCAGAGGCGATGGGCCGCCAGGAAATTACCGAACAGCTGGCGCGAGAACAAGCTGCCGTCGCAGCAAGCAAACGGGAGCTGGCGGAAGTTCAGGCCTCACGTGACCGTGCGCGCGAGGCGGCCGTCGTGCTGCGCCGTACGCTGGACGACATGTTGACCGGCAGCCCAGGCAAAACACCTGCGGAGCCAAATGAAGGTGAAACATCTTCTGAGGAAGATTCGCGGTCCCGCTCTTTATTGAGTCGCCTGCTCGGACGCAAATCCTGATCAAGGAACAAGAATGCATTCAATCAAGAATATTCCCGCCTATTACCGTGACTATGGCTTGATCGCCCTGGTCCGGCACGCCTTTCGCGTTGCCTTCGGAGCAGCACAGCAAAAGGCAGAGGGGCTGGCTAGGGTTGTCGCCGAAGTCGGCGCCGCGCCAACGGCGGACGCCATCGTCGAGGCCCGTTTCGGGCAACTGCGGGCGCTGCAGGTCGTGCGTGTGCCCGCGGGCCCGCCACGCGTCAACATGATTACCGATTCGGTCAACGCCGGAAGCCTGTTCGGCGGTGTCGGTACGGCGTTGATTCTGGCCGCGCAACGTGCCAATGCATTGAACGCGCAGCTGCGCATCGTCACCCGGACGGAGGCGCCCAATCCGCGTGGCGTGTACCGCGTGCTTTCCGCCAACGGCATCGCGATGAAGCTCAATCCTGAAATCGCTCATGTGCCGTTGGCGGATGCGAACGTGTTTCTCGACGTGCATGACAACGACGAATTCATCACGACGTCGTGGTGGACGACGAATTCCACTCTGCGCAGCATCGCTCCCGAGCGAGTGACTTATCTGCTGCAGGAGGACGAGCGCATGTTCTATCCGCTCGGCGACGACTGGGTGCGCTGTAACGAGACCCTGGCGCGCTCCGACATCCGCTTCCTCATCAATACGAAGTTGCTCTATGACCATCTGGTCGCCAGCGGGCTCGGCAACATCGCCGAGCGGGCGACCTGGTTCGAACCGGCGTTTCCCGATGCCGTATTCCACGCCGCGCCACGCGAACCCGGTTCGAAGTCGAGATTGTGTTTTTACGCCAGGCCGAACAACCTGCGCAACCTGTTCTATCGCGGCATCGAGCTGCTCAACGAGGCGTTGCTGCGTGGAGTGCTCGACCCCGAGCGCTGGGAGATCGTTTTCGTCGGCAAGGACGTTCCGAAGCTGTCGCTCGCCTGCGGATGCGAACCAGTAGCGCTCGGGACCATGGAGTGGGACGAATACGCCAACTTCCTGCGCAGCGTGGATCTCGGCGTATATCTGATGAGCACGCCGCATCCGAGCTACCCGCCGCTCGATCTGGCTGCTTCCGGCGGCGTGGTGTTGACCAACCGGTTTGGTTCCAAGACCGATCTCTCCAACTACTCCGAAAACATCGTCGTTGCGCCGCTGGAACTCGAGCAGCTGCTTGCGGGTTTGCAGCAGGCTGTGGAGTTGACCCGGAACAAGGAGCTGCGCGAGCGCAACTACGCCAGCAGCGGCCTGGGCCGCAGTTGGGCGAGCGCGTTCGCGCACTGCCGGTTCGCCGGAGACGAGGGCTGATGTTCTTCATCGACACGCCGCCGCGCGACTATTCCGATCCCTGGTCGGAAGATTTCTGGTCCCGCTTCGCCACGTTTCGCAAAGGGTCACATCGCGTCGCCTATTTTTACGAAAAGGCGGACAACAGCACGTTTCGCTACCGCGCCTACAACATGGTGCAGACGCTTGCCGACTCGGCAAGCGGCGTTTCGGCCGGATACTTTTTTCCGAGCGATGGCAGCGGCCGGATCGATTCCGTACTCAAACTGGCTGATACGATCGTGCTTTGTCGCATGCGCTACGACGCGAACATCAGTCATATCGTCGCCCGCGCCCGGTCGATGGGCAAGACGGTTCTCTACGATGTCGACGATCTCGTATTCGATACCGATCTGACCCATCTCATCCTGGGCACGCTGGCGCAGGACTTCAAACATCCCGGCGTCTGGGATCACTGGTTCGCATATATCTCCCGCATCGGCACCACGTTGCGCATGTGCGATGCGGCGATCACGACCAACCCGTTTCTCGCCCGACGCATCGCCGATTTCACCGGCAAGCCGGTGTTCATCGTGCCGAACTACATGAACCGGCAGCAGCTGGAGTTCTCCGAAGCGTTGTACGAAGACAAGCGCGCGCGAGGTTTTCAGCGCAACGGTCTCTGTCATATCGGCTATTTCAGCGGCACCCCAACGCACAAGCGGGACTTCGATCTCGCCGTGCCGGCGCTGGCGTCGTTGCTCGCGCGTCACGATCACGCAAGATTGTTCATCGTCGGCTACCTTTCGCTTCCGCCGATGCTGGAACGTTACAAAGATCGGACGGAGATTTACCCGTTGCACGATTTCGTCAATCTGCAGCGGATCATTTCCCTCGTCGAGATCAATGTCGTCCCCTTGGTCGATAACGTCTTCACCAACTGCAAGTCGGAACTTAAATATTTCGAGGCAGCCGCAGTAGGGTGTCTGACCGTGGCGAGTCCAAGTTCGACGTATTCCGCCGCGATCGAGCCCGGGGTCAACGGTTGGCTGTCGTCGAGCATCGAATGGGAATCCGTTCTTGAAAGCGCGATCGTCGATTTCGACAAGCATCTCGATATGCTGCGGACGACGCGCGATAAAGCCGTGAACGCCTACTCGGGCTCGGCGATGTTTGGCGCGATCGCCGCCGCCGTGACGTGGAGACGCTGATGGTTCAGCAGGGCTATCGCATCTGCGTCAACACTTTCATTGAAGACAGCGCAATGTCGAGTAGACGTGAAAGCATTCTTCGGGGTTGGATCTCGAACGAATAATCGGAGCCGGAATCGGTCCTCTGGACCGACCATTGATTCAGCGGTCCGATGCGACTTCCGGCGTTGCTGGTTAGCGGCAACGGTCCGACGTTTTGGGAGTTCGCCAGAACAACCTCGCGCGTGAACAATGTCGTCAGACCCTATTGGGGTAAATCGGTCGGGTGGGATTGAATCTGCATCAAGCGGTCGCCGCGATAAACCCAAGCCATCGGATACCCACGCGCATCGATGGTGAACTCCGGATGGAGCGTTGGGAAATCGACGTAGTGCTGTGTCGCTGCGGATCGGTTGAGCACATAGTAGTCGGCGTCGGTACTCAGTGCAGGATTTGGAAATTTCGGTTGCGTGTCCGCTTTTATAGGCGAATGCACCCAGCCACCCGGATACAGGGTGTGTATGCGCAATTGCTCGCATGGAACATTCGCCAGACGATGATCGGGTGAGGCGACGCAACGGGCAACCAATTCTTTGCCCGCTTGCATCAATTCTTCCCCCCAGCCAGTCCAGGACGGGTTCAGGACTCCGGGGCGCGGCACGGGATCGGGATAGTTGGCCCAAAATGGGCGAAACGTTGCGGAGAGTGGCGAGAAGGGCATTATCTCCAACACGAATGCCGCGCAGAGTACCAGCGCCAGAGCCCTGCCGGCACTTGTCCTTGCCGCGGCGACATGACTGACCAAAGGCGCCGCCAAGTAAAGGTAGATGGGCAGAATCGCGACTCCCAAATATCTGCTCAACAATGGAACGCCGTTTATGATGGCGACCAAAGTCAGGAGCAGGCCGATCAGTACGAGAAAACCGAGACCGGGAATGGGGTTCTGTGTTTTATGGGAGCGATAGCCGAGAACTACGCCGAGCCATAGTGCGCTGGGAACGGCGCAGACAATTATCGTTGCGCAGTAGATGACATATTCGACGTAATGCTGCGGAAGATTGCTTGCGCCAAAGTGCAGAACCAGTCCATTGAAGGCGAAGGAATTCTGCAGTTGCGGAATGCTGCTGGCCAGCATGGGCGCATAGTATGGATGCACCGAATATACCCCGATGGCACCGACGAGAAAGATTCCGGCAAGGACGGGGTGCAAGTTCAAGCTGCGTGATGTCGCTTGCAGCTTCGAGAACAATTTCCGGCTGTCGAAATACACTACGAAAACAACCGCCGCTATCAGCGTGAATATCGTTGCGACTGCGAAAATCACGAGATGATCATAAGGTTTCGAGTTTTTGAACAAAAACATCGCCGGCAGCACCAGCCACGAGCTGATCGGTGCCAGTACGGTTGTCCAATATCCTTCCGGAAGATCGTTTGAGGTACACGATGCGTATAGCGCGGCAAGAATGAGGGAGCACGCAATGCTGGCGGAAATTGAATACAGCAAGACGCGCACCGCATGCACCCAGGGCGTGGCATGGGAAATTCTCGCTGCGAGCAGCGCATTTCCCATAAGGGTCAGTAGAAGCAGTGGTGAGGCACTGATTTTTTCGGCTGCAGCCAGAGTGGCGACAATTACGGCGAAATATCCGAGCCTTCTGTTCTCGGTCTGAAGTGCTTTTGCGATGAGCATGATCGCAAGAACGCCACCAAATAATGCGACTGCATCGTAGTTGAACACCTTCAAGGCGAGTTGATCAACCGGCAGCAGCAGAAGCATCGCAAAAAAAATGGATTCCGCGCGCGTACGCGATTCGGAGGAGGATGAGTCGAGCGATGCCGCGCAATAGTGCGCTATTGCCGCAAGAATCGAAGCGGAAAGCAGCCAGTGCAATGCCTTCAGGATCTGGATCGAGTTCTCGAGGGAAACTCCGTACGAACTGGCGAGTTTGGCTATCGGCAACAAAATTGCCGGCGTCGTATGAAATGTGACCGCCATCCATTGCATGAGGATGAATTTGCCATCACTCGCGAGAGCTGCAGTCAGCCCTGTTTCGTCAATCGTGAGAAATTGCGTTGTTTCGGATATCGAATACGCGGCGGCGAACCATAGTGAAACTATTTCTATGATGACCGCCAGCAGTGGTCGCCCGAACGATACCTTGAGGCGTGGGAGGTACCAGAAGAGAATCAAGATGGTGGCAGTGATGTATTCCATGCTACTCATTCGTGCAAACCCTCTCTTGACCTCATTTAACATGATAACAACCGTATACTTGGTCGCACCAGCCACGTTGTCGCTTCTGCCAAAGCTGGTGCTTCCCGATAGGCAGGGGCGAATCGGAACGAACCAAGATGCGTTTGATTGCAGTGGTCATCAATTTCAACACAGCGGCATACACATGGAGCTGCGTGACCAGTCTGCGCGAGGAACCGGAAATTACGCGCATCCTGGTGCTGGACAACGGCTCGAGTACAAATGATTTGGCGGAGTTGACGCGGTTATTGACGGATGAGCCTCGTGCCGAACTGATCCGGCTCGAATCCAATCTCGGCTTCGCCGAAGGCAGCAACGCAGGAATTCGCGCGGCGCTCGCATCACGCGATTGCGATGGCGTGTTGTTCTTGAACAGCGATGCGCAACTCGTGTCCGGTTCTCTTGCGTCCATGCTGGACTTGTTCTCTGCCGATCCAGACATCGGCCTTGTCGGCGGACGCATGATCAAACCGTCCGGTGCGATAGATTCGCTCGGCATTGCGTTTTACGTCTCCTGCCTCGCATCGAATCGGATGACGACGGGTGACCGGTTTTTTGGTCCGACCGGCGGCTGCGCGATCTACCGCCGCGAATTGCTTGAGGCGTTGCAGGCCGAGCATGGCCACATGTTCGACTCCGCGTTTTTCTGCTATGCAGAAGACACGGATGTCGCGGCGCGCGCGCTGCTGCTCGGCTATCGGCCAGCGTATTTCGACGGCGTCGTCGCCCGCCATGAGGGCCAAGTCAGCAGCGGCGGCGGCTTCAGCGATTTCGTGCTATACCACGGCATCCGCAACTCCGTCTGGGTACTGATAAAATGCGTGCCTTGGCCCGTGTTGCTGCTCTGCAGTCCGTTGATCGCGGCGTTGCATATCGCCATTGCAGTTCGTCACAGTCTGCGCGGCAAGGCGCGAGTGGTTTTCAGACTTTACCGCGATGCGTTCCGCGGAATGCCAGTGATGCTGCGCAAACGACGCATGATTCAATCTCGCAAGGCGATTCGCAGCAGTGCGTTTGTTCGATACATGACTCCGCGCTTCTACGATGCCGACTATATTTCCGGCGCAATTCGGGAGTTGTTTTCGCGTAGCTCATTGTCACGCTGATTCGTCGACGAGAGTTTCAAGCGATGCTGCGGTACACGGCTCCGTTTCGATAGTTGCGGAATTTCGATGAGGCAAGCATGACGCAAGTGTTCCGGTCCGCGGCTCCCGCGAGCGATGGCAGATCACATTGGCCGCAGATAGGACTGTGGCTGTTGTCGACTCTCGCGATCTGGTCGGTATTCTCGTTGTTCGGACAGCGGGCGGAGTTGAGCGTCGATCTCGACACGACTGCAAAAGGCTATGTGCAACTGTATCTGGATACGGGCCGGGGTTATTCGGAGGAGGAAACCACTCGGCTGCCGCTGAGCAAGGGCACCAATCACGTGAGTTTCGTCTTTTCGCTCGAGCACTTGCGCGCACTGCGTCTGGATCCGATCGATTCCGATGCGGGCGTCGTCATGACGCGCATCGCCGTGCGCTCGCGTACCACCTTGGCAGATTGGCGAAAATTGCCTCCGGAAGTGCGCATCCCCTCGTCGGAATGGCGCGAGTTGCCTCCGGAAAAATGGAAACCTCTCAACGAAACGGTAATTGAGTGGACCGACAAGGGCCTTGCCATCGTGCCCGGGAAAACCATGGATCCCGGGTTGGAGTTGATTTCGACTGAAACCCTTGGCTTGAGCGCCGACGATCCGTATCCGATCGAGCGCCTGCTCGTGGCGGTTTTGCTCGGGTGGATTCTTGCCGCGTTGCTGCGCTGCTGGCTTTCCGCCGGTGACGAGGCTCTGCTCAAGCCGGTTGCCGCGGCACCCTGGGCACTGGCTTTGCTCATTCTGACCATGGCGCAGTCGGCCTATATCCACCATCAGCCCGACGAGCGCTCGCATCTGGGGGCGTTTCAGTACTACCTGGAGCATCCGCTGCCCCCGGCGGTGGACGACCCGGCAACGATTCCGTCGACTTCGATGTGGGGGCACAGCTATCTCGAAGAACTCGATGTCGTTTACGCCATCGCCGCGCGAATTGCCGCGCCCTTGGCATCGGTCTGGTCGGACGACTTGTTTGCCGCCCGCATGTTCCAGGTGGGTCTGTGGCTCGTGCTTTGTGTGGCGGCCCTGCGCAAGCGCAGTTGGACCTGGGGACTGAGCGTACTGCTGCTGTCGCCGCAGATCTGGTATGTCTTTTCCTATTTCAACGCCGATGCGTTCCCGCTGACCTTGGCGTTGTTGGCTGTGTTGTCGGTGGGTGACGAGGAGAGCGGATTGAGGCGTTATCTGGCAGGGGGCAAGTTCGGCGCTGGCACTGCGGTGGCGGTCGTATGTCTCGGATTGCTGCTCGTCTCCAAACGCAACTACATGGCGATCTTCCCGGCGATTTTGCTTTGGCTTGCGGTGCTGCATCTGGATCTGCGCATGCGCGATCTTCTTGCCATCCTGTTCGGCCTGCTCGCGTTGGGGACCGCGTTCTTCCTCGTCCAGGTCCCAGCCATATCGGCGACCGGAATGCCGAAGGGGATGATTCTGGTCGGTGGTCTGGCGATAATCGTCCCGGCTCTGTCGTTGACGTGGACTTGCTGGAAGGATCAGTCCAGGCGAAAAATATTCCTGCGCCTGGTTGCCTTGTTGTTTCTGTGTTTGGCGGTCGCGGCTCCGCGTCTCGCTTGGGACGTCTGGAAGAACGGTACGCCGGCACAGAAAAGCGCCAAGCTGGACGCCATCGTTGAAGCGCGCGCGCGCGCTGACTTCAAGCCATCCGCCATCGCCGCTGGCGAAGGCTACGAGGGACTGGCACTTGCCGCGCACGGGGTATCGCTCAAGGAAGTCATGTTCGCGCCGAAGAAGGAGTGGCTGTTCCGCACCTTCTGCAGCGCCTTCGGCGTGTATGGCTACATGATCTATTACGCACCGGAATGGACTTACTGGGCGTTGGGGCTCTTGTTCCTGATGTTTCTCGCCCTGTCCCTGGCGGCCGTCAGGCGCACTTATCCCGTGCAAGGAATGCGTCTTGTGGCGATCGTTTTGGGCGTAAGCATGCTCGTGTTCACGCAGTCCCTTTTGTTGAGCTGGGTCTACGCGCTGGAACCGCAAGGGCGATATCTGTTCCCGATACTGGCCTTGCTCGCTTTGGCAGCGTGTGCAGGCGCCGACCGGTTGAGTCATCGCCGAGTTGCGGCGGTCGTCCTGACGGCGGCGGTCATCGGGATCGGATCTTTCATGTGGTTCGCCATGCCGCTAGTGGTCATGCACTGAAGATGCTTACTGAGCATCCGGTACGTGAGCCATCATCTCGACCAGGCCTCCGACAACCGCTCCTGAAAGCATCACCGCAAACAACCCGAGTGAAAGCGCGATAGCCAGTTCACCCGGCACGCCCAGATAACTCAGGCAACCGACCAGAGCGCCTTCGCGCAGGCCCAGGCCGCCGATCGAGACGGGCAGCAGTACCGCGAGTGAAGCGACAGCAACGATCCAGGCCCAATCGGCCGCAGGCAATTCGACGCCGAGGCCGCTGGCCATGGTCGCGTACGTGCCGAGTGCAAGGAGTTGGAAAACGCAGGCAAGAGCCAAGCTGGCGAATACTCGTGCGGGCATGTGGGCGAAATCGCGCCATGCGTGGACGAGGCGTTGCAGTGCAGGGACGAAGCGCCGCAACTGCGGCAGCGCGGCGATCATGTCCGTGAGTCGCAAGGCGGCCGCATGCAGCATCGGGATGCGAAATCCGAACAGGCCGATGATCAGCGCTGCACAGATCGACAGCAACAGTGCGCGCAGGCCACCTGGCACGGCATGGGGCGTCAGCGCCATGCCAATGCCGGCGATAAGCAACAGCGCGATCATTCCGACGATGCGGTCCATGGCCACCGAGGCGGCGAGACGTTCCGCGTCCGCATTGCCCTTCGCGAGGCGATAGGCCTTGACCGCTTCGCCGGCGATCTGGCCGGGCAGGACGATCGAATAGAACTGGCCGATCATGGTCAGTTCAAACAGGCGGCGAAACGGAAACCGCGGCGCGAACAATTTCCAGCGCGCCGCGGCGATCGGCCACGACGCAACGAACAGGGCGAACGTGACCAAGATGCTGCCGGCGCTGAAACGATGGAACGCTTCAAGTACGGCGTGAAGATCGAGCCGCATGAGCAGCAGGGCGATCAGCACGACGCCGAGCAGCAGTTTGAGTACGCTGCGTGCCCCGTGGGATCGGATTGCGTGAAGCAGCCGGCTCATCGGATTATCCGCTGGGCGAGTTGGCGCAACCACAAGTCGAAACGGTGGGCGAGCCGTGTCGGCAGATCGAAGCGGGCGAGCGCGTCGCGGTAGAGCGAATAGTCTCGCGCTTGACCGGATTGCGCCGCGGCGTGGATGCGGTAGCGCACATGCGCGCGGCGCACGAAGGCGCAGCGCTGCGTCCTCCGCAGTTGCAGCAGATGGACGACATCCGAACCCGGATAGGCCGGATCGGGAAACGGCAGCGCGGACAGCGCTTCGCGGCGATACAGCACTCCCGCGCGCGTTGCAACGCTCCCGAGTACAGGCAACCAGCGCGGCAACCGACGCGGAACGAAACGCGACACGATGCCCGCGCCGATATGCAGCAGATTCGCGTTGCTTTGCAGCGCTGCGATCACGAGGCCATTGCCGCCATCGAGATCGTCGCCTACGCATCGATAGAAATCGCGCTCCACGATCAGGTCGTCGGCATCGAGCAGTTGCACCCACTCGCTGCGCGCTTCGCGAGCCAGGCGATTGTAGCTGCCGGCGATGCCGAGGTTGCGCTCGTTGCTCAACACGCGCACCGGCGCTTTGCAGGCGCCGCTGGCGCCGAATCGTTGCAAGCGGGCAAGCGAATCGTCGCGCGATGCGTCGTCGAGGAAGACGACTTCGCGCGGCGGCGGATCGAGTTGCAGAATGCAGGCGAACAGATCGTCCAGAAATGCGCCAGAGTTGAACACCGGGATGGCGAGTGTGACCTCAGCCATCGGCGATGGCGGTGGCGCGCAAGGTCGACGATGTGCGCGCCAGCGCATCGACGGCGACCTGGACGGGATAGGTGGCCACGCCGACCAAACCCGTGTTCTGGATCTTGCGCGAGAGCAGATAACCGAGCGAATGGCCGAGCAGCGGGGTGTGCGCCAGCGCGACGCGTTCGCAGCGCAAATTTCCCCGCTCGATCGCGCCGGTGAGGCTGCGCGCATCGAAATGGAACAGGTGCCGCGGCAAATTGTACGCACAATAGGCGCCACCGAACGCGCGCGCCCAGACGCTGCGCCGGTTCGGCACTTCGATGAACAGGCGCCCGCCGGGATGCAGCCGGGTTTTCAGTTCGCGGATCAGCCGGTCCGGTTGCGGGTGGTGTTCGACGACATGGCGCAGGAAGATCGCGTGGTAGCGAACGTCTTCGTTTTGCGAACGGGCTTGCGGCACGTAACGAATCGATTCGATGCCGGCGAGGCGCGGTGGCGCGGCATCGTGGAAATCCGTTGCGGTGATGCGATAGCCGCGACCGTGTTTGCGTGCGGCGCGCACGAGGCCACGCGCAAGCGCGCCGTCGCCGCAACCGTAATCGAGGATGTCGAGGCCGTGCTCGGCCGGCGCGGAGTTCAGGCAACGCAGCGGATCGGCGAGATAGCGGTCGATCGCAAAATCGCGCAGGTGCGCGACAAGCCCGCTGTCGAGCGCGGGAAAATCCACGGTGCTGCGCTGCGCATAAAGCTTGGGCAGGTCCGCCTCGACCGGTCGCGGGTTGGTGAATGCCGCGCCGCAGTCGCCGCATTCGTCGATGCCGTAATCGCCCGTGTGCGACTCGTAGTCCGGGGCGGTGAGGGTGTGGTGCAACGCCGCGGTGCCGCAAAGTGGGCAAGCGTTGAGGGTTTCCATTTGCAGGGTCGTCATACGCGATCAGTATACCGCCGAACCCGGTTTTGCCGAGCCGGCGAACCGCAAGTGACGGGGCGAGCCGCATCTCGCAGGCGCAAAAAAAGGCACCGGCAAAGCCGGTGCCTTGGATTTTCCCTGCAAGCAGCTTGCTAGATTCCGGGTGCCTGGCAGCAGTACACGTTTTCCGAAACGTTGGTGGCGCCGCCGGTCAGGTTCCTCCAGCCGCACCACGCACCGCCATTGACCCCGGATCCGGTGAGGTACACACCGTCGGTGGTGGCGTTATAGCAATACGCGGAGACGGCGGTCATACCGGACGGACAGGTTGCCGTGGTGTAGTGGAAGCTGTTGTAATTGGTGGCGAGGCTGTACGTCTCGTAAGTTCCGTACGAGCAGTTGAGCGCCTGCGCCGGGCTGGAGGCGGGTGCAAAGTAGCCGAAGTAGTCGAGAATCGCGCTGGTGGTGCCGCCGCCGGTCAACATTTCGAATGCATAGTGGCTGGAGCCGTTCAGGGCGGTGGCGATGATGCCGGCGTTTGCCACCTGCACGGAAGCGCCGCTCTGGTACCAGTTCATCCAGCTGGTATTCAGCGTGCTGCCGGCCGGGCGGACGTTGAGATAGCCCGGCGCCGCGCTCGGATTGACGATGGTGACGTTGACCGCGACGGCAGGTTCGCCGGCGCCCGGCAGGGTACAGCCGGCGGCACCGCCGTAGGTCGGGCCAAAATTGAACGTGTCAAAACTCGATGCGGTCGTGCCGATCGGCGTGCCGGTATTGCGCGTATCGATGAAGCGGCAGGGTGTCTTCGGAGTGAAGACAAGACTGTCGGTGCTGCTTCCCAAGCTGTCGGTCGAGACGGCCGGGCTTGCGCTTGTTGCTGCGGAGGCGCCGCCCGCCGCGGAGGAAGCGCTGCTGGCCGCAGCCTGCGCGCGCGCCGCCATGACCATTTCCTGCACCTTGCTGAGCGTGGTCGCCGAACCACGAATATCCTGCAGTGCCTTGCTCGGCGTGTTGTACAGGTTGGTGAGCATGCTGAGGCGCCAGGCATCGGTGGCGCCGTTGGCGACCGCGTCGGCGGTGACGTTCTGCACGATCTGGTTGGCCAGATTCACGCGCGCCTGGGCTTCTGCGAGCTGGGCAGCGTTCAGCGCCTTGTTCGCCGACGCGTTCGCGGGGCCGGCGGGGCCTGCCGCCGGTCCGGCGGCGAAAGCCGTCGCGGAAAGGAACAGACTTGCGGCAACGGCGCGAGCCAACGTCGAGCCGAACGACTGAAACATGCGAGTGTTCATGGTGCGTCTCCTGGAGAAAGATGATCGGAAAAAGGCGGGTGGTACAGAGCAATGTCTGACGTGAACCACTACCTCCAGTTCTCCGTCCCTTAAGCAGACGTAAAAAGGGAAGGGGATGTGTCACTCCGTGTTGCCGGCTTTCGTCAAACCGCCCTGATGCAAACGGAAAACGTAAAAGAAATTACGTGAGTGCGATCTGCCGCTAGCGGAGTACGAATGCGATCTCCGACATCGCGATTCCGATAGCCCTGTCCGGCAGACTGTGATCAAGCTAGCAGAAATCGACAGGATGAGGTAGGACGCCGAAGGGTCCCTGCCCGAAATTCGATCTTGCGTTGCAGCATGAAACTGAATCAGCGACGCGATTTCGTGCTGCCACGCGATTCGTCGGGGCTCCGTTGTCAACCCGGCAGTGGCGGACGCCGTGTGTTCGCGAGCATCCATTCGCTCCAGAGGTACAGGCGTTGGTCTGATTTTCCGTTGCGGTGCTCATCCAGACGCCTGCGCGTGAAGGCAGGGTTGATCGGGGCCGACGCATCGCTTGGCGCGAGTAGATCGTCCTTGAACCAGCGGCCCACGGGAACGGCGAATCCCTGCTTGCTGCGTTCGAGGATTTCCCTTGGCAGCAACGAGCGTGCGGCCTGGCGCAGAATCCATTTCGTCTGCGCGCCGCGGAGTTTCATGCGCGAGGGCACGCGGCGCAGGAACTCGACCAGCTCGATGTCGAGGAACGGTGCGCGTACCTCGAGCGAGTGCAGCATGCTGGCGCGATCGACCTTGACGAGAATGTCGTCCTGCAGATACAGGCGGATATAGAACGCGATCGTGCGGTCGACGGGATCGCCCGACGGACAATTGTCCCAGGCGTCGATCGCCTCGCTGTAGACGTCATCGAGATCCACGGGCGCGGAAAACAGCTCGTCCAGTTCCGACGGCGCCAGCGGTGCCATCCAGACCGGCAGCCACAGTGCCGGGCGGTGGTCGAGACCGCGCAGCGTGCGTTTGAGCCGGAAATCCAGGCTCATGTATTGGTGCGAAACTGGCAGGCGCGAAATGGCCAGCGACATGCCGCGATGCATCGGCTTCGGAACGAACTTCTCGTACCAGCGTGCATAACGCAGCGCACGGAATGGGTCGTAGCCGGCAAGCAGTTCGTCCGCGCCGTCGCCGCCGAGGGCGCCGGTGACAAAACGCCGTGCGTGCTGACACAGCAGATAGGTCGGCAGGATCGACGAGTCGGCGATCGGCTCGTCGAGCCGTGCGGCGAGGTCGGGCAGGATGTCGAGCGCGCGCTGCACGGACAGTGTTTCGATGCGATGATCCGCGCCGACGTGTTCCGCGACGAGGCGCGCATAGCGCGTTTCGTCGAAGCTCGCTTCCTCGAAACCGATCGAGAACGCCTTGATGCGTTCGGCTCCCGCATGCTTGACCGCGAGCGCAGTGACGGCCGATGAGTCGATGCCGCCGGAGAGGAAGCAGCCGACCGGCACGTCGGCGACGAGCCGGCGCGCCACGGCCGCGTCGAGCAGCGCGCGGAACTCTTCCACGCACTGGTTCTCGTCGCGCACCTCGCCCGGGTCGGGGACGTAATGCCAGTAGCGCTCGATCCGATGTTCCAGGGTCGCAAGATCGAGCGTGAGCGAATGACCGGCAGGCAATTTCGAAACACCGCGCAGGAACGTCAGCGGTGCCGGCACGTAGCCGTAGGCGAAGTATTTGCGCAGCGCGCGCTCGTCCGGCGCGGTCGGCATGTCGGGATGCTCGCACAGGGCGGTCAGTTCCGAGGCGAACACGAATGCGCGTTTGCCGGGATAAAAGAAAAGCGGTTTCTTGCCGAAGCGGTCGCGCGAGAAAAACACCTGGCCTTGCTCGCGATCGACGAGGGCGAACGCCCACATGCCGTTGAGTCGATTCGGCAAGTCCTTGCCCCAGTGTCGCCAGCCGTGCAACAGGACCTCGGTGTCGGAGTGATCGGTGGCGAACACCGCGCCGAGCTGTTCCAGTTCGCGCCGCAATTCGGCGAAGTTGTAGATTTCGCCGTTGAAGACGATCGACAGGCGACCGTCCAGCGTCGTCATCGGTTGGCGGCCGCCTTCGATGTCGAGAAAGGCGAGGCGGCGGAAGCCCAGGTACACGCCGCGCTCGGCCTGGATAAGGTAGGCCTCATCATCCGGGCCGCGATGCGCGATGCGCGCCGTCATGCGGCGCAGGACGTTCGCGTCGCCCGCGCCGAGGATTCCGGTTATTCCGCACATGCGCTAAGGGGCTTTCGCGCCGTTGACCACGCGGCCAACGCGATAAACCGCCTTCGCCTGCGATTCGTGATAAGTACGGTTGAGCATTTCTGCCAAGAGCCCCATGAGGATACTCAAGACGCCGACGACGCAGAGAAAGACGCTCAGCAAAGGCAGCGGGGTCTGGATCAACGAGGTGCCGTAGAATGCCTTCAAGGCGAGCGCAGTGATGCCGAGCAGCCCACCGAGAAGAATGCTCAGAAAACCGAAACCGCCGAAAACATAGATTGGTTTCGAGGCGTAGCGAAACAGGAATTTGACGACGATCAGGTCGAGCACGACCTTGATCACGCGTTCCAGTCCGTATTTGGATTCGCCGTGCAGTCGCGGATGATGTGCGACTTCCATTTCCGTCACGCGCGCCCCGTTCCATGCCGCATAGACCGGGACGAAGCGGTGCATTTCGCCGTAGAGCTTCACCCCGTCCAACACGTCGCGGCGATACGCCTTGAGCGAACACCCGTAGTCGTGCAGATGCACGCCGGAAACCCGTGAAATCAGGCTGTTCGCGATCCGGCTCGGCAGGTTGCGCTTGATCGCATTGTCCTTGCGGTCCTTGCGCCAGCCGGAAACGACATCGAAGCCTTCGTCCAGTCTGGCCAGCAGGCGTGATACATCAGCGGGATCGTTCTGCAGGTCGCCGTCCATCGGCACGATGATCTCGCCGCGCGCGTGATCGAGGCCGGCCATGAAAGCGGCAGTCTGGCCATAGTTGCGGCGGAAGTGCACGATCGTTATGCGCGAATCCGTGCCGGCGATCGCGTCGAGCCGCGACGCGGAATCGTCCGTGCTGCCGTCGTTCACGAGCACCGCTTCCCAGGTCCGCCCGCACTCGCCCATGGCGGCCACCAGGCGCTCATACAGGATCGGGATGTTTTCCGCTTCGTTGTAGAGCGGGATCGTGACCGTGATGACCGGCGACGCCTGATCGTGAAGCGGAGATTGCGATGCGGCGGCCGACATCCGGAAATCCAGGAATATACAAAGGCGAAAAGTGTAACCGAAGCTTATTCGCCCCGCGAATTGGAAGGCGTCCGAGCGGAAAACGACAGGTGCTTGTGTCCGAGGTAACTCGTGAATATCGGTGTGGCGATGCCGACGGCATGGGCGATTTCTTCGGCATGCCAGCTTATTCCGAGCCGCGGCAGCACGAGTTGTTTGAGCAACAGGCTGACGAACAGGGTTTGCAGCAGCGCAACGGCGTTCACCGCGATGAACCAGAGCGCCTGATGGTGCAGGCGATTGGTTGCGTCGGCGAAGACGAATAGACGATTGAGCACGAATGCCGTGATCAGCCCGAGCAAATAGGCGAAAACGATCGCCGTGGCATACGGCAGCCAATGGCTCAATACGATGCGCGAGCCGAAATTGACCGCGGCGGCAAATCCACTGACGGCGAGAAAGCGCAGGAATTGCGTGGTGGCACCCGTGCGGTTCGCGGGCACGGCATCGGCATTCTTGTTCGCCGATCCCATATTCATGCAAGTGCCAGGCGCGCCAACTCGCGCCCCACCTTCACGCTCTCCGAGATTGAGCGGTCCTCGGGGTAGTAGTACGAAGTGTCGGCGATGTACAGGCCGGCAATGGGAGTTTTCATCGGTGGCAGCATCGCGGCGAAGCCGGGCGGACAGATCGTTTGCGCGAAGTCGTAGCGGTGGCAGTGGCTCGCCAATACCCAATCCGGCTTGAACTGCGGGTTGAGCTTGGACAGATAGCCGATCGTCTCGTCGATGAAGGACTGGTTGTCGCGCGCGTACTTCGGATGTGTCTTCGGCATGTAGAACGGCGCATAGACGATCGCGGGCCCGGTACCAGGATTCAGGTTGGAGTATTCGATGACGCCCGGAATCTCGATGTTCTCGTCGCAGATATTCATCCAGAAGTTTTCGCTGAGCGGCTGCTTCAGCTTGAGGATGACGCAGGCGACCGGGATGTTTCCGATCGCGCGGATGCGCGCGGCGAAGTCCTCGGGCAGGTCGGGCACGATCGCGGGCACGTACTGGATCGGCGCTGTGCTGACGACGTTGTCGACCGCGTGCTCCTCGCCTGCGACAACGACGCCACGCACCTTGTCATTGCCGTCGGTCGTCACCTTGTCGATGCCCGAACGCAGGTGGATGCGGCCGCCGAGCGCTTCGATGCGCGCACGCAGCGCATCGAGCAGCGAGATCGAGCCGCCGTCGAGGTAGCCGAGCGACTCATGCAGGAGATTGCGCCGCGACAGCGCGACGCGCTTGATGCGCGTGCCAAGCCAGGCCGCGGAGAGTTGATCGCTCAGTTCGTAGAACTTGAGATAAAACAAACGATCCCAGAGCACCTTGTAGGCGCGCTCGCCGAGCCACGACTTCAACCATGGCAGCGCGCCAATCTTGTCGAGCGCGGTCCAGTCCTTGACACTCTTGGTCTTCATCACCTGCAGTGCATAGCGGATCTTCTCGATCAGGCTCAGGCCGTCGAAGCGCAGCAGCGCCTGCGGCGTGCCCCACTTGTACAGGCGGCCGTTCCAGTAGAAGCCCATCTTCGTGTCGGTCCAATGCAATCGATCGGACAGACCCAGTTCGGCTAGCAGATCGAATAACGGGTAGTCGGTCTTGCAGATGAAATGATAGTAGCGTTCGATCGCTAGGCCGTCGAAATCGAAATGCGCGGACATTCCGCCGATGCGGTCATCGCGCTCGTAGACGTCAACCTCGTGTCCGGCCTTGAGCAGGTCGAGTGCGCAGATCAGGCCCATCGGGCCGGCGCCGATGATGGCGGTTGATGTTTTCTTCATGAACCGTCAGCTCCGCTGTCCGTTGCTCGGCGCGGACTGTGGGCGCTTCACCGCAACGACCAATGCCTGCTTGCCGAGAAAGCGCCAAGCCAGCGGCACACGAAGGTACAGCCCGACCAGCCAGGCAGCCTTCGGCAGGCGGCTTTTCGTGGTGTACGGCAGGAACCGCGGATGGACGGTCTCCGCTTCAAATCCTGCCAACTGCAAGCCTTCGACAAGACTGCGGTCGGTCAGCGGAGTGTGGTGATCAAAGAAATCCCAGTATTCGCCGGGAAGGAAGCGGATATTGGGTTGCAACACAATGATCTTGCCGCCGGTTTTCAGGATGCGGGAGGCCTCGCGGAACGTGTCGAGAACGAGCTGCTTGCTCGGCAGGTGTTCGAGGAAATTGCTCATGAAAACAATGTCGACGCTCTCGGCGTCGAGTTGGCTGATTGCCGTGCACGAGGCATTCATCACCTGAACCTCGGCTGCCGCGAAACGCCGCACATCGGGATTCAGATCCACGGCGATCTTGTGCGCGGCGCCGATATTGTTGATGAATTCGCAGTAGCCCGCACCGATGTCGACAACGGTCGCCGACGGATCGACATATCGCTGGAAGAAGTGCTTGCACAATACTTCCCAGATCGCGTGTTTCTGGGCCAATTCCTTCTCGGGAAAGCGTTGATCATATAGCTTTTCCAGATCGGCTCCGTGCTCTGTCATGTAATCACCTCCAGATGGACACGTTCGGGTCGTTCAGCGGCGCAACACCACGCCGCTGTAACGCGGATCGCAATAGCTTTCGTTCACGGCGTCTTCGAACGGGGTTTGCACGACACCGAACGTCGCGCGCGTATCGACGCCGTGAAACTCGTCGCCGGCACTGAGCGCCTCGAGCTGGTCTGCAGTGAACGGCGGCTTGCCGCTGAACAGCGCATACACTTTGAGCAGGAAACGGAACAGCGAATAGGGGATGTGCACGATCAGTGTGTGCAGTCGCTTGACCCGCTTGATCGTACGGATGATGTCGACGTAATCGATGCGCGTGTCGCCGCAGACGTCGTAGACCGCGCCGTCGGGCTGCGTCTCGATGCACCTCGCGATGCAGCGGCAGAAATCGCGCTCGTACAGCGGCTGGCGCATGTACTTGCCATCGCCCGGAATCGGAAACACGGGCGTCTTCGCCATGAAGCGCGACAGCCAGCCCAGATGCTTGGGGTCGAACCAGCCGAACATCAGGGTCGGGCGCAGCACGCAATGCTTGACGCCGGATTCGACGACGAGTTTTTCCTGCGCCTTCTTCGTGTTCGTGTAGTCGTCGTTGGCAACCGAGTTCACGACCGATGAGGAGATGTGAACGAGATACGGCACATCGTGGTGCTTCACTGCAGCTAGCACCACGTGCGTGGCGTCGATGTTGTTGCGCACGAAGATTTCCGGTTGCTTGCCGGTGATCTGCGCATGCAGTTGCACGACGCAGGCGGCGCCATTGAAACTCGACTCCCACTCGCCGCGCTCGGCGACGTCGGCGAGGATCGCCCGCACGTCGGGATGCAGCTGACGCAGAATGCCGAGGTTGTACTCGTGCTTGTCGATCGCGACAAGGTTGGTGTAGCCCTGCGCCTTCAGTTCGACGACGAGGTTCTGCCCGACCAGACCGGCCGCGCCGGTCAGTACG
>NZ_DASVOK010000099.1:0-2167 GCF_036383415.1 Rudaea sp.
GCCGCGGAAGCCGCCGAGGCGGCCTGCGCATCGGCCTGGGCGCCGAGCTTCTGCGCGCCGGCCTTGCCGACCGCTTCCGCCGATGCCTTGCGCGACGCCTCTTCCTGCTGCTTCATCGCCTCGCCGATCGGAATCGGCTGGCCGAGCGTATCGACGGCCATTTGCACGTCGACCTTCTTCTGCTGGTCCGACAGCGCGATGTTGCCCTTCGCGAACACGATGTCGTGCAGATCGAGTTTCCACTGCGACGGCGTTTTCGACGACGGCAACTGGAACGTCCAGTTATTGCGTCCATCGAGCATGCGTTCGAGGTCGACGGACGGATTGACGAGGTTGATCGCCGGAATCACGATGTCGTGCGCGAGCAGCGGCAGCACCTTCACCTGGAAGTCGATTTCATCGAGCGTGGCGAACTGCGGGCGCTTCGCCCAGTCGGGATTCGCAATCGTAATGTTGGCCGCCGAGAAACGCGGCCAGGGCACCCAGCTTCGCCAGCCCGTTTCGCCGACCGAATGCCGCCAGCCCACCTTCAGATCGCCGTTGATCGTGAACTGCCGCCCGATAGCCTGCGTGACCTTGTCGTCGACGTACGGCCGGGCGCGGTTCCAGTCGAAGGTCAGAATGAAAATCGTCAGCGCCGCGATGAGAATGACGATGATCGCCACGATCCACGCAACTATCTTTCCGATCCGTCTTCCGACTGTGCTCGACCCTGCCATCAGGAAGCTCCCGCATTGTTCTTCATTGCCGGTAGGGCAGCAGATATTGTGCCCGCGAACCGGTTGCCGGGACCGCGTTGGTGACTGCTGGTGACTGCTGGTGACTGCTGGTGACTGCGTCGGACCCGCCTCAGACTTTATGATGCTGCATCGCTCAACACGTTCCTCACGCATCTCATCTTCATGACCGACGTTCCTCTCGTTCTTGCCGACGGCATTGTCCGCCGCGATGCCTCGCGTGGCCAGACGCTCCTCGAGGCGACCACCTTCGCGCTCGACGCGGGCGACCGTGTCGCGATCACCGGGCCGTCCGGCTCCGGCAAGAGCGTGTTCCTGCGCTCGCTCGCGCTGCTCGATCCGCTCGATGCCGGACGCATCGTCTGGCGCGGCGCGCCGGTCGAGCGCGCCGCGATTCCGCGCTACCGGCGCAACATTGCGTATATCAGGCAGCGGCCGGCGCTGCTCGACGGCACCGTCGAAGACAATCTGCGCTACCCGTTCGAATTGCACGCGTATCGCGACGTACGCTTCGACCGCGCGCATGCGGCGAGCCTCGCTGCGCGGGCGGGCCGCGGCGGCGACTTTCTCGACAAGCGCGCAAGCGAGCTGTCAGGCGGCGAAGCGCAAATCACCGCGTTGATCCGCGTGCTGCAACTCTCGCCGCACGTGCTGCTGCTGGACGAGCCGACCGCCTCGCTCGACCCCGAGTCGTCGCGCGCCATTGAAGAACTGGTGCACGCGTGGTTCGATGCCGAGCCTCGCGCACATGCGTCGATCTGGGTGTCGCACGATCCGGCGCAAGCCGCGCGCATGAGCGCGCGCCATCTGACCATGCGCGCGGGCGTGCTCGACGAGCGCCCGCGCGCGACCGTCCACGGAGAATCCCGCCCATGACATTGCAAAACCTGAGTCTCTGGGACGTCGCGATCGCCGCGTTGCTGATCGTCGTGAACGGCGCGGTGTCGGTCGCGCTCAAGCTCGATCTCGAACGCAAGCTCGCATGGGCCGCGCTGCGCACCGTCGTGCAACTGCTCGCGATCGGCTACGTGCTCGGCTGGGTGTTCCGCTACGACCACTGGTTCGTCGTGCTGCCGCTGATGATCGTGATGACGCTGATCGCGGGCTTCGCGGGCGCGCAACGCGGCAGCCGCACCTACGCGGGACAGCGCGCGGACAGCGTGCTGTCGATCTGGGTCAGTTCGTGGCTCGTGGCGGCGGTCGGGCTCTTCGTCGTGATCCGTATTCACCCGTGGTATGCGCCGCAATATGCGATTCCGATTCTCGGCATGATTCTCGGCAACACGCTTACGGGCGTCTCGCTCGGCATCGAGCGGATGACCGAGGAACTGACCGCCGGACGCGGCGCGGTGGAGATGTCGCTCGCGCTCGGGGCGACGCGCTGGGAGGCGGCACAGGGACCGGCACGGCAGGCCGTGCGCGCCGGCATG
>NZ_DASVOK010000100.1:0-19100 GCF_036383415.1 Rudaea sp.
GCGATTTTCCGAAGCTTCGAGCAGTTCGGCCGCGAGCTTGCGCGGCATCGAGTTCTCGCTGCGCTTGCGCGCGGCTTCGATGACCCAGCGCATCGCCAGGGCGACGCGGCGCGAGGCGCGCACTTCGACCGGAACCTGGTAAGTGGCACCACCGACGCGGCGCGACTTCACTTCCACCGCCGGCGCAACATTCTGCAGCGCCTTTTCAACGAGTTCGAGCGGCGTAGCGTTCTTCTCGCCGATGTGGGCGATCGCACCGTAAACGATGCCTTCCGCGATCGACTTCTTGCCGCTCTGCATCACCATGTTGATGAAGCGCGAGATCAGCTGGCTGCCGTGCTTCGGATCGGGCAGGAGTTCGCGGGTAGGGGTATTGCCTTTGCGTGACATAGTCTCTTCTCAATGATGCGATCACACGGATCGCTTGATACTCAAGTGCCGCGACGCGGCACCTGCGGATTTTCTAGTTGACTCAGGAAGCCTTGGGCTTCTTGGCGCCGTACTTCGAACGGCTCTGGCGACGCTTGGTCACGCCGGCCGCGTCGAGCGAACCGCGCACCGTGTGGTAGCGCACGCCCGGGAGATCCTTCACGCGACCGCCGCGAATAAGGACGACCGAGTGTTCCTGCAGGTTGTGGCCTTCGCCGCCGATGTAGCTGATGACCTCGAAGCCGTTGGTCAGGCGCACCTTGGCAACCTTGCGCAGGGCCGAATTCGGCTTCTTCGGCGTCGTCGTGTAGACGCGCGTGCAGACGCCGCGGCGCTGCGGGCAGTTTTCCAGCGCGGGCGAGGCGCTCTTGTAGGTCTTCGGGCTGCGCGACTTGCGCACCAGCTGATTGACGGTAGACATGCTGTTTTTTAATCCGGATTATGAGTTTTTTTGCGATCGCCCTGATCGCGAAGATCACAAGACGGTCATCCTGACCGCGCTTCTCGACGGGATAGACGAAAACGCAGCCCGAACATGATCCGGACTGCGAGACGCGAAAGTATAACTTGCGCTTAACAAAACCGTCAAGCAAACCGCCGGTCCTGTCAAACCTCCTTGTGACGATAACCAAGGAGCATCCTGCCCCCCATGTCGTTCGCAGCGCACTCACCCTCGAAGCAACGCCTGAGCGGAAAATCGAGGGTTTGTGATGATAGCTGCATCGTCTAGCGTTGACAAGAACCGCGGATGTACTCGCCTGCCGCCGTAGAACCCTCGAAGCGACGCGCGAAGCCGGCCCCGGATCGGCGATTCTTTCTCCGAAAAAGGAAGGGGCGCATTGCGCCCCTTGCTTCAAGCAGCTCGGCTTGCAAAACGCTCAATTGTGGGCATTCACCTGGATCGGTATCACCGCCTTCGGTATCTCCGTGAGTGTGGACGGCTCCAGATAATTGACGTTGAAACAGACATAGGTCGATGCGGAAGTGCTGGGCGCATAACCCGCCGCTGTCGCGGTAAAAATCACTTCCACGGGAGCGCCGGCGGTCACGGCGCCTGCTTTCGGCGTCAGAGCCAGCCAACCCGGATTTCCCGCGCAGGAGACGCGGGTAGTCACGGTCAACGCTAACCCGGGGCCATACCCGCCGGTACCGGCATTCGACCAGGCAGCGTCTTGAGCGGAGTCGATATAGGCCCACGCTTGATCGTTGCCATACCAACTGGTATCCCAGCTCCAGCCCTCGGTGCAACCATTGCCATCGCGTTTGTCGTTGCACGGAAGATCGGGATAAACCACGACCCAGTACCGGCCGGCCGCGAGTCCGGTGGTTTGCCCGGCGCCGTCCAGATCGAGCCTGATCACGTCGCCGGTCACGTCGACTCCCGCGCTTCCCGCCGTCGCATCGAAGCTCCAGACGGCGGTATCGCCGGGAAGTCCGCCATTGTCAGGATAGATGCGCCAATGCAGCGGCAAGCTGCTGCCGAACGACGCCAGCGGATGAGCCGCCTGACCTGTGGCGACGATCGTGCTGAGGTCGACGCCGCCTCCGGAAATGACAAAGTCGTCGGCAAGGAATTGGTCCAGGTCGCCCGGTCCCGGGTTGAGGTAGTGCGTACTCGTGAAATAGTAGTAACCGGCATTGTCCTTCTGGTCGAGCCAAGTCAGCGGCGCGGCCCCTTGGGCCGTGGAATTGAACGTCATCCTTCCGCCACCGACGTTGGCGATGTCCAGCGTCGCGCTCCCGGTCGGCGCCCCCCCCAGATCGATGTTCACGACATTGGACGAGGTCGTCATCGCCGCAGTCGGCACGGCCACGGAAACAGGCAGGTGCAATTCCGGCAGCACCTGATAGTTCGGTAGCGGGTTCGGTGCCGGGGAGAGGACGATCTTGCCCGTGCTGTATCCCGCTCCAGGAGCAAGTTGCTCGGTGTCGACCTTGAACGTCAGCGTGACCGTTCCGCCTGCGGGAACCGAAAACGTCGTAGGATCGATCGTGATCTTGTCCGCCAGCGCTCCGCTCGAACTGGCCGTCCACGTGGTTGTCGCTGCCTGCGTGCTGCGGAAAATGCGGGTGAAGCTGCAGCCGCCGGCGCAATGGAAATTCTGCATGCTGGCGATATTGAACCTGCTTGGATCACCGCCCTGAGTCGGATCTTCACTGTAGAAATTGTCGCCAATCTCATCGAGAACAAGACCAGCAGCCGCAGCTTTGTCCACCTGAACACGACCCGAGCCCGCGTCATACACGTCCACGGGAGTCTTGCCGTCAGCCTTGGTCAGGCCTTTCGTCGTCGCCGTCATCATGAGGGCCGACTTGATCTCTGCGGCCGTCCAGTCCGGGTGTGCCTGCACGAGCAGGGCCGCCGATCCAGCGATGTGCGGCGACGCCATCGACGTACCGCTTTCGAAAGCGACAATGTCCGGATCGTCGGTTGGGAGAACCACGCTCGCCTGCGGCACGTAAGCGTTGCTGAATGCCGCCAGCGTGCCGACGCCGGGCGCGGCGATGTCAGGCTTGATGACGTCGAACGGCACTGGCGTCAACACCGGACCAAGCAGACTGAAGTTCGCAAGGACATCCCCCTGCCCGGCCGGCCGCGAATCGGGGTAGCCCAACAGAGCCGTGCCCTTGCCCGCATTCGCCATTAGATACGCCTTCAGCGCCAACCCATCCGACTGGCTGGTCGAGAACACCGGCACGCCGACCGTGGGAGGACCAACCGTCGGACTGAACGGTCCTTCGACGCGATTGTCGGAAATGACCACGGCGACGGCGCCGGCGGTGATGGCATTCGGCACCTTGGTGGCGAAACCGCAGGTGCCGCGACTGATCAGCGCGATCGCATCCTTGAAGATATCCGCAGGATAGGCAGTGCAACCGTCCGTACCATGCGTGGGCGCCTTCGAACTGCCGGGATCTCCCGCGTCGAACTGGGGGCTCAATACGATCTTCGTGGTGGGCGGAAGCGACGCCGTCAGCGGCGTATCGTACGTCCCCTCGGTCAGAGCTATGCCTTGGGTAGCCGCCGGAGGCTTGCCCGGGCCAGTGAGGCTCAACTGCATCGTCGCCTCGCCCGCAGGCGGCGTGCTCGCCGCAACCGTGGTCACCCACGGCATCGCATTGCCCAGCGTTCCCGGCGATTGCGAAGACTGGCGCGCACACGTCGTCGCTGGCCGCGTGTTGCCGGCGGACAGCGCGGTGAAGATGTTCGCATCCTGGGCAGCAAGGAAGGCGAGCGAAACTGGATCGCTCCAGTAGCTTGGCTCGCTGCAGCCGCCGAACGACATGTTGAGTACATCGACCACGCCGTCACTGATCGCATCCTCGATCGCGCCGATCTCGGAAGCGTCGCTCGCCGAACCGCTGCCCGGCGGAGTGATGCTGAAGATCGAGAGATTCGCATGTGGCGCGATGCCGGAAAGATTCGCGCGGAAACTCAGGATGCTGCCCGAGCGCGCGTTGCCGCCTGCGGTACTCGCCGTATGGCTGCCGTGACCGTTCGTGTCCTCGACATTGACGCCGGCTTCGCCCTGACCCCGCTTGTATTCGTCGTAGACCGCGATGACCTTGTCATTGCAGCCGCCGAAGCTGATGTTCGACACGTCGCAATCGCCGAGATACGTGCCGCTGCCCAACGGATTGGTCACCGTGTAGCCGCTCGCGTCGCTGGCCTGGAACGAAGGGCTCTGGCTGTTGTAACCCGTATCGATGACGCCGATAACCACTCCGTCGCCCTTGTTGCCCGACCCGCCGCTCAGGTCGCCGAACAGGCTGGCCAGCGTCGGGTAGGTGAAGCCGCCGTTCGGCGGAGGCCGGTCATTGCCACGCCAGAGGACGTCGGCGCCGATGAAGCGCGAGCTGACGTCGTCGTCCGGATAGACCGTCCGGCTCGGCACGACCGAGATCACACCCGGCAGCGAACGCACCCGCGCCGCCTCCTTTTCACCGAGTACCATCACCGCACCGTTGATCGCGTGCTGGAATGTGCGCGCAAACGGCACCGACCGGCCCAGCGTCTTCTCTATCGACTGCCGCTGCTGCGCCTGGTCGGCGACCAGACTCGCGCGATAGCTGAGCGCGGCGGCGCTGCGCATGTCCATGTGGGCGCGGCCATTGGGCTTGGCTGAAAATGGGATGGTTCCAACTGTCTCGAGGCTCTTCGCGTTGCCCGATTTCAGAGCGCGATTGCGCAGCGCCACCGAAGGCTTGGAAAACATGACGATATAGGTCTTGCCAGCAGCGTTCGCGACGCTGTCCGCACTCGCAGCGCGTACCGAACCCGTTGCCACGGGACCGGCCTGTGTCGCCATCGTCGTCGCCAGACACGCCGCAATGCCGGCCGCCAGCAGGCGGGGTCGAATCAAACTCGAACTCATGTCGATGCTCTCCTCGTGTGCACCAATGAAGACCCCGTGCCGCGTCCGCGCGGTCGGTTCCGTTGTCTGAGTGTCCCCCACCCTATTCCGCGCCGATGCGCGTGGCCGAATGGTCGGCATGATCCCCAGTCGTTAGACTCTACGCCTCATCGCAGCCACACATCAACCGAATTGAATCACCTCGACTCGATATCTCGCATCGTCCTGTATTGCCGCTCCGGCTTCGAAGGCGAATGCGCGCAGGAGATCAGCGCACACGCCGCCGGATTCGGCATTTTCGGGCACGTGCGCGCCTTGGCGGACAGCGGATTTGTGGAGTACGTCACAACATCCAATCAAACGGACGAACAAGGCCTGGCAAGACTGGCGCAACCGCGCGCGTTGATCTTCGCCCGCCAGGCGTTGCCCTGCTTCGCGCTGATGGACCAGCTGCCGGTGCACGATCGCATCACCCCGATCCTCGGCGTGCTGCGCGAGCGTCGTGCGCGCTACAGCGAGGTGCTCATCGAGGCGCCGGACACCAATGACGGCAAGGCGCTCGCACCGTTCTGCCGCAGTTTCGGCAGCGCGCTCGCCGGCGCGATGAAGAAGGCGCGCCTGATCGACCCCGCCGCCGCGCGGCGCCTGCATGCGTTTTTTCCACAAGGCGACAAAGTATATTTGTGCAGCGGCGATCTCGCGCACAGCTCGCCCTGGCCACAGGGCATTCCGCGGCTGAAATTTCCGCGCGAGGCGCCGAGCCGCTCGACGCTCAAGCTCGACGAGGCCTTCCTCGTCCTGCTCGACGAGGGCGAGCGCGAGCGCTGGCTCAAGCCCGGCATGAACGCGGTCGATCTCGGCGCGGCGCCGGGCGGCTGGACGTGGCAACTCGTGCGCCGCTCCCTGCGCGTCGCCGCGATCGACAACGGCCCCATGGACGTGGCGCTGATGGATTCCGGCCTCGTCACCCACATACGCGCCGACGGTTTCCGCTGGCGTCCGCCGAGACCGGTCGACTGGCTGGTCTGCGACATGGTCGAGCAGCCGCGGCGCGTGGCCGCGCTGATCGCGCAGTGGCTGGGCGAAGGGCTGTGCCGGCACGCGATCTTCAATCTCAAGCTGCCGATGAAGAAGCGTTACGACGAGACACACCTGTGCCTGGACTTGATACGCGATGCGCTCGGCACCAGGGCGGATGTCCGCGCCAAGCAGCTCTACCACGATCGCGAGGAAATCACCGCGTTCGCGCGCAGGGCGTAGCGACGAGGATTTCGCCCTTACAAAAGATTACGCCGGCAACCTTTCTCCGCTATCCTTGCCGACCCTTTGGCGCCGCCGGCATTCGCATCACAGATGAAACAACTGCGCTCGTTCTGGCCCCTCATCGTGCTGATCGGCATCGGCGTGGTGCTGTTTTTCTCCGGCGTGCTCGACCGATTCCGGCCGGACAACCTCGCCGCCGAGCAGGCGAACCTGCAAGCATTGATCGCCGCGTATCCGATCCTGTCCGCACTCGCCCATATCGGCGCGGTGACGCTCGCGATCGCGACCGGCCTGCCCGGCATGGTCGTGCTGATCATGGCCGGCGGCATGCTGTTCGGCGTGATCCTCGGCGCCTTGCTCAACATCATCGGTGTGACGCTCGGCGCGCTGATCCTGTTCCTCGCCTCGCGCCGCGCGTTCGGCGACCACAGCCACGGCGAGCAGGCGCCCGGCCTCGTTTCGCGCCTGCGCGGCGGCTATCTCGCCCAGCCGATCAGCTACACGTTCTTCCTGCGCTTGGTGCCGTTCTTCCCGTTCGGCGGCGTCACCGTCGCTTTAGCCTGGCTGCGTTGCCCGCTCTGGCTGTTTGTCACCGCAACCGCGCTCGGCGGCCTCGCGATGACCGGCATCGAAACCTGGCTCGGCGCCTCGCTGGCGAAGAACATCGGCACGAACAAGGCGATCAGCGCCGATCTGCTGCACGATCCGCAGGTGCTCTGGCCGATGATCGGGCTGGTCCTGCTCGCGCTTGTGCCGATCACGATAAACAAGCTGCGCGCGCCTAAGGCGTCCGCGCCCCCTGCGCAAAATTGAGGCGCGTTGGCGCTTCGGCTATCCTGCAACGCTCGGACGCGCCCCGCCGCGCAATCACGACGAACAAGGCCACGGTTTGAGTTCCGCAGCGAGACCTTCCTCCCCGCTTTCGTTATGGCGCGCCGCGGTCCTCGCGGTGATCATCGCCGCGGCGAACATCGCGCTCTGGGCGGGGCTCAACCGTCCGGTCGCGGTGCCCGAGTTCGACGGCAAGATCGGCGGTTTCGCCTACAACCCCTACCAGCGCTATCAGAGTCCGCACAAAGAAATTTTCCCGAGCGTCGAGGACATCGACGGCGATCTGAAACTGCTCGCAACGCGCACCGATCACATCCGCACTTATTCCTCGATCGAGAATCCGGCGGTTCCCTCGATCGCGAAGAAGTACGGGCTCAAGGTGCTGGCCGGCACCTATCTCGACCGTCGCTGGCAGCGCAACGAGGACGAGATCGCCGCGTTGATCAAGTCCGTGCGCGAGAACGACAACATCGACCGCGTGATGGTCGGCAACGAGACCTTGCTGCGCGCTGACATGAACGTCAACGAATTGATCGCCTATCTCGACCGCGTTCGCGCGCAGGTCAAGGTGCCGGTGTCGACCGCTGAGCCACCATGGGTCTGGAGGAAATGGCCGCAGCTCGCCGATCACGTCGATTTCATCACCGTGCATCTGCTGCCGTATTGGGAGAAGGACATCCCGCGCAAGGACGCGGTCGGCATCGGCGTGCTCGGCAACTACGTGCAGATGCAGAGCGCGTTCCCCGGCAAGAAGATCCTGATCGGCGAAGTCGGCTGGCCGTCGGCGGGCGATCGCCGCACGGTTGCGACGCCTTCGGTTGAAGACGAGGCGCAGTTCATCCGTCAATGGGTGAAGGAAGCGAGCTGGCGCAAGATCGACTACTTCATCATGGAAGCCTTCGATCAGCCATTCAAGGAAGCGGACGAGGGGCGTGTCGGCGCGTACTGGGGCGTCTACGGCGCCGATCGCCAGGCGAAGTTTTCGTTCACCGGCCGCATCGTCGAGGACCCCTCGTGGCCGAAGAAGGCGCTCATCGCCTCGCTGCTTGCGCTGCTGCCGATGTTCTTCTTCGCGCGCCACTTCATGCGCTTCAAGTGGATGGGCGTGCTGTTCTTCTGCGCGCTGATCCAGCTCTCGGCCTCGCTGCTGGTCTGGTCGGCGACGCTGCCGCTCGCGTTCTACCTCAGTCCGTTCGACTGGACCATGCTGGTCGTGCTGTTCCCGGCGCAGTTGGCGATCATTTTGATTTTGCTGATCAACGGCTTCGAGTTCACCGAAGTGCTGTGGCGCAAGTACTGGGTGCGCGGCTTCGGCCTGCTCTCGCCCGGACCCGAGGACAAGCAGCCGTTCGTATCGATCCATCTTGCTGCGTGCAACGAGCCGCCGGAGATGGTGATCCTCACCCTCGACTCGCTCGCCGCGCTCGACTACGAGAACTTCGAAGTGCTCGTGATCGACAACAACACCAAGCGTGACGAGGTGTGGAAGCCGGTCGAGGAATACTGCGCCAAGCTCGGGCCGAAGTTCCGCTTCTTCCATCTCAACCCGTGGCCCGGTTTCAAGGCCGGCGCGCTGAACTACGGCCTCGAAGTAACCGACCCGCGCGCCGAAGTCATCGCTGTGGTCGATGCCGACTACGCCGTGCGCGCCGACTGGCTCAAGGCGCTGACCGGCTACTTCAACGACCCTAAGGTCGCCGTCGTGCAGTGCCCGCAGGCGCACCGCGATTGGGAACACAACGAATTCCGCCGCATGACCAATTGGGAATATGACGGCTTCTTCCGCATCGGCATGCACCATCGCAACGAGCGCAACGCGATCATCCAGCACGGCACGATGACGATGGTGCGCCGCGACCTGCTCGAATCGACCGGCAAGTGGTCGGAGTGGACGATCTGCGAGGACGCAGAGCTCGGCCTGCGCCTGATGCACGCCGGCTACGAGCTCAACTATGTCGACGAGGTGATGGGCCGTGGCCTCACGCCGGCCGACTTCACCGCCTACAAGTCGCAGCGCTATCGCTGGGCGTTCGGCGCGATGCAGATTTTGAAAGGCCGCTGGAACTGGATGACGCGCAAGGGCCCGCTCAGCGCCGGCCAGCGCTTCCACTTCCTCACCGGCTGGTTCTCCTGGTTCGCCGACGCGCTGCACATGGTGTTCACCGGCCTCGCGCTGTGGTGGACCGCCGGCATGCTCGCGCTGCCGAAATATTTCGCGTTGCCGCTCGACCTCTTCATCTACCCGATCATCGGCTTCTTCGTGTTCAAGGCCGTCGTCGGCATCTGGCTGTATCGCGTGCGCGTGCCCTGCTCGTGGAAGGACACGATCATGGCCTCTATCGCGAGCATGGGTCTCTCCCACGCGATCGCGCGCGGCATCTACCTCGGCCTGTGGAAGAAGAAAGGCGAGTTCGTGCGCACAGCGAAGAGCCGACGCCTGTCGAAGCGACCGAATCCGTTCACGGCGGTGCGCGAAGAACTGCTGATGTTCGTCGCAATCACACTCGCGATCGCCGGCATGTTCGGCCTGCCCGGCATGCTCGACCACTGGATCAACGGCACCGTCGAGCCGCCCGGCACACGCCACCTGACCGACTACGCCGAAGGCAAGCTGTGGATCTTCATCCTCGCCGCGCAGGCGATTCCGTATCTGTCGGCGCTGATCGGCGCGATGGTCGCGGCGCGCTCGGGGGAGAAGAGTGGTTGAAGCGTCGCATAGATGAATCCCGACCACGCCTCTCCACTGCGCCTCAACCTCGGCTGCGGCCGCAATATTCTCGACGGTTGGGTCAACATCGATTGGATCCAATTGCCCGGGATCGAAGTCGTCGCCGATCTTGGACAGTGCGCGACAACACCGCTGCCGTTCGCCGACGACCAGGTCGACGAGTTCCTGCTCTCGCATGTCATCGAACACATCCCGCAAACCCTGCCGCTGATGCAGGAACTACATCGCATCGCGAAACCCGACGCGAAAGCCTGGGTCCGCGTGCCCCATGGCAGCAGTGACGACGCCTGGGAAGACCCCACCCACGTGCGCGCCTACTTCCCCGGCAGCTTCGGCTATTTCTCCCAGCCTTATTACTGGCGCGCCGACTACGGCTATCGCGGCGACTGGCAGCCGCTCAGTGTCACCTTGTTCGTGCCCGCCGCACTGCAGGGAACGATGAGCCTGGAGACACTGCATAAGCGCATCCGCTGCGAGCGCAATCTCGTGCTCGAAATGGTCGCAGAACTCGTCGCGGTCAAGCCGCAGCGCGAACCGAAGCGCGAGCTGCAAGTCGCACCGCAAATCCATATCGGCTATGTCTGAGCGCAGCGCCGCGCCCCGTGCGAACGATCGCGAATTTACCTGCGCGTAACTCCGCAAACGCGGAGGCCATGTTATAAAACTCTCATGGAAGCGAACTCCGGGGAAGCTTCATACAGGAGGATGCGTGCGGGCCGTGCCCGTGCCGCGTTGTTCGCGCTCGCCTGCTGCACGAATGCACAGGCCGCCACGATCACGACCCAGATCGACGGCGTCGACGATCCGCTCAAGGCCGCGGTCAGTGCCGCCGCCGAAATCACCCAGTACGAGAAGCAGGACGTCAGCGCGGCGCAGGCGCAGCGTCTGTACAAGAATGCCGGCGAACAGATCGTCAAGGCGCTCGAGGCTTACGGTTACTACAGCGCCAAGACCGACGGCGAGCTCAAGGAAACGCCGCAAGGCTGGAGCGCGATCATCCACGTGCGCGCGGGCGAGCGCCTGCAGGTGGGCGACTACACCGTCGAGGTGCCGAGCCCCGCGCGCGAGGAAAAGGAAGTCGCCATCGCGCTCGCCAACTTCACGCCGAAGTCCGGCCAGCCTTTCGACAGCACCGCCTACGAGAAGAGCAAGGCCGCCGTGCAGTCGGCATTGTTCTCGGTCGGCTATCTCGACGCGAAGCAGACCGTGCACAAGGTCGAGGTCTCGCGCGGCGCGAACCGCGCGGCGATCGCGCTCAAATGGGATGTCGGCGAGCGCTACCGTTTCGGCGAAGTGATCTTCAAGGGCAGCCAGCTCAACGATGGCGTGCTCGACCGCTATATTCCATGGCGCCAGGGCGACTTCTACAGCCAGACGAAACTCCTGCGCTTGCAACAGAAACTCGTCGACGCGGACTACTTCGCCATCGTCGACGTGCAGCCGGACAAGGACAAGGCTGCGGGCGGCGTGATCCCGGTCAACATCACGCTCGCGCCGGCGCCACGCAACATCTACACGGCCGGCGTCTTCGTCGATTCGGACATCGGCGTCGGCGTGAAAGGCAGCATCACGCGGCGCTGGGTCAACATGCGCGGCCACAAGGCGAAGGTAGAAGTCGAGATCGCGCAACGCGAGAAGATGCTTTCCGGCACCTACACGATCCCGTTGCCGGGCGACAACAACCGCGCCTACAACTTCGGCGTCGCCTATCGCAACATCGACACCGCCACCGCGCAGTCCGACACTCTGCGCCTGACCGCGAACGAAACGCGCTTCTGGCACGGTTGGAACCGCACGATCGGCATCAACGCGTTAAGCGGCACCTATACCGTAGCGAACATCGATGGCAATTCGACGCTCGTCTATCCGGAAGTCTCGCTCGAACGCAAGCGCGCCGACGACCCGAGCTTCGTGCGCGACGGTTATTCGCTAAGCCTCGACGCGCGCGCGAGCCCCGGCCCGAGCACGCGCTTCGTGCAGGCGCGCGCCGACGCGAAATGGATTCGCGGTTTCGGCGACCGCCAACGCCTGATCGTGCGCGGCTCGCTCGGCGCAACCGCAGTCAACGACTTCGACAAGCTGCCACCCGAACTGCGCTTCTTCGCTGGCGGCGACCGTTCGATCCGCGGCTACGCCTACCAGACCGTCGGCCCGCCGCTGCCTGCCAACGAGTTGCCGATCGCGATCGCCAAGTGCAACACCGGCAAGTCGACGACCGACTGCAACAATCTCATCATCGGCGGCAAGAATCTCGCCGTCGCCAGCGCCGAGTACGAGTACTATTTCACCCCGAACTGGGGCATCGGCGCCTTCGTCGACGCGGGCGACGCGTTCAGCGCGTTCGGCGACTACAAGACCCACATCGGCACCGGCCTCGGCCTGCGCTGGCGCTCGCCGGTCGGCATGGTGCGCGCCGACCTCGGCTTTCCGGTCAACGATCCCGAAGGACGCAGCGGCGTGCAACTGCACCTCATCATCGGGCCCGACCTGTGAGCCCGCGCCTGAAAAAAGTATGGAAGTGGACCGGCATCGCGCTCGCCGCGATCCTCGTTCTTTTCATCGCGCTCGGCTTCTGGCTTCTCGCGACCGAATCGGGCGCGCGCTTCGCGGTCGAACGCGCGAAGTCCGCGCTCGCAGGCAAGCTCGCGCTCGCGCAGGCGAAGGGCACGCTGACCAGTCCGCTCGAACTGCACGATGTCGCCTACAAGGACCCGGCTTCGGGCCTGGACATCAAAGTCAAAACCTTGAAGCTCGACTACGAATTCTGGGGCCTGCTGCGCAAGACCGTGCACGTGCGCAATCTCGACATCGATGGTGTCGATGTCGCGCTGACTACGGTACCGCCGTCGCCACAACCACCGCAGGCCGCAACGCCGTCGATCCAGTCGCTGCTGACGCCGCCGCTCGACATCCTGCTCGACCGCCTGCACGTCGGCACGACCAAGATCATCCAGGACGGCAAGCCCGTGTTCGCCAGCGACACCCTCGATGCCGCGGCGACGTGGACAAACTCCGCGTTGACGCTCAAGCAACTCGCGCTGCGCGCACCCGACGGCAAGGTCGACCTCGCCGGCGCGATCACGCAGTACAAGGACGTCGTCGGCAAGGGCAAGCTCGATGTCGACTGGAAGATTCCGGGCGATGAGAAGTCGGCGCCGATGCGCGCCATCGCCAACGTCGATCTCGACAACGACGGCAAGCAGGCGCATTTCGCGCTAGCGGCCAGCCAGCCGCTGATCGCAAACGTCAAAGGTACACTGACGCCGAACGACAAGAACCTGCCGTGGACAGTCGATCTCGATGTGCCGAGCTTCGATCCGAAGAAGCTCACGCAAAGCGACACGCTGAAGGCACTCGCGCTGAAACTCGCCGGCAGCGGCGACAAGAACGCCGGCACATTGATCGGCAACGTCGACCTCAACGACCACCGCGTCCTGCTCGATCCACTCAAGTTCGTCAGCGACGGCAAGACGCTCACTCTCGACCCGCTGCGCCTGCGTTCGCCCGAGGCCGCGGGCACGCTGACCGCGCAAGCCAAGGTGCATCTCGATGCGAAACCCGTCGGCGGCGACCTCAAGCTCGACTGGGCCGATGTCGTGCTGCCGGCCGATCTCGCCGGCCAGGAAATCGCCACGCACGGCAGCATCACCGCGGGTGGCAACGCCGAGAAATTCAACGCGCAAGGCGAGTTGTCGATCGCAGCGCAAGCGCCCAATCAAGCCGCGCGTAGCGCCGACCTCGCCTTCAAGCTCGACGGCACGCCGGAAAAAATCTCGCTCGCCCAGCTCGAATTGAAGCAGCCCAAAGGCGGCCTTAATGCAACCGGCGACGTCGTGCTCAAGCCCAAGGTCGGCTGGGACCTCGTCGCGAAGGCGAATCAGTTCGATCCGGGCGCGTTCGCCAAGGACTGGCTCGGTGCCGTCAATTTCGCATTGTCCACAAGTGGAAATGTGGAAAAAGACGGCCCGGTCGGCAAGCTCAAGCTCGACAACCTGAGCGGTACACTGCGTCAGCGCCCGCTCGCCGGCAGCGGCGATCTCGCGTTCGCGCCGCCGCTCAACGTCGACGGCAAGCTCAACGTCGCGTCCGGACAGAGCACGGTCGCGCTCGCCGGCAAGGGCGGCGCGGACAAGAACGCACCGACCGACCTCAAGATCGATCTCAACGTCGCCAGCCTCGGCGACTGGGTGCCGAAGGCCGGCGGCAGCGTGCGCGGCACGATCGCGGTCAACGGGCCGTATCCGAAGCTCAACGCGAGCGGCAAGCTGATCGGCAGCGCGATCGTCAGCGGCGATACGCACCTGCAGGCCTTCACGCTCGACTTCGACGCGAAGGATTTGTCCGCGCCGAGCGGCAAAGTCGCACTCGATGCGAAGACGCTGTCCGCGGCCGGCTACACCTTCGACACGCTCAAGCTCGATGCGAACGGCAACCAGGCCGCGCATCAGCTGAAACTGGATGTCCACGGCAAGCCGCTGTCGCTCGCGCTCGCTCTCGACGGCGCACTGACGCAGAACAAGAACGCGAGCGACTGGCGCGGCACGTTGAAGATGCTGACGCTGGACCAGCAGGGCCTGCCCGAATGGAAGCTCGTGCAGCCGACCGCGCTGTCGTATGTCGGCGGCGTGTTCAACCTGAGCGAACTCTGCCTGCGCGCGGGTACGCCCGGCATCTGCGCGCAGGCGACGCAGGATGCAAAGAGCGGCACGAACGCGAAGTTCAGCCTCGAACACCTACCGCTGGCGATGCTCGCCAAGCTCGGCAGCCCCGATTCGACGGTCAAGCTCGACGGCGAACTCAACGGCAACGGCACGATCGCGGCGGCGCCGAACGGCGCGCTGAGCGGCAACGCGACGATCACCTCCGAGCAAGGCACGATCATCTATCCCGACTCGGCGTCGAAAGCGCTGCTGAGCTACAAGGGTTTCCACATCGACGCAGCGCTCGCGCCCACGCAGAACGCGGTCACGATCGCGGGTGATCTCAACGACGGCGGACGTATAGACGGCCATATCGTCACGGGCGCCGCCGACGCCTCGGGTGCGATGCCGCTGTCGGGCAATCTCGCGCTCAACATCAACAATCTTTCGTTCATCGATTTCCTCACCACGCAGGTGTCGGGCACCAAAGGCAAGGTCGAAGCGAAGTTCGCGCTGTCGGGATCGACCAAGAAACCCGGCGTCGACGGCCAACTCGCCCTCGTCGGCTTCGCCACCGAAGTGCCTGCGGCGGGACTCAAGCTGCACGACGGCAACATCGCGGTGAAATCGCGCGACGGCGAGAACTTCGACATCGACGGTTCCATCGCCTCCGACGAAGGCAAGCTCGCGCTCAAGGGCAGCGCCGGCCTCGCGCCCGACGCGCCGATCGCGCTGACGATCCAGGGCGACAACTTCCTCGCCGCGAACATCCCCGGCGCGCGCGTGCACATCTCGCCCGACCTCAAGATCGATCGCGACGCCAAGCGCCTGCGCGTCGGCGGCACCCTGCAGATTCCGCAAATGCTCGTCGACTTGTCCAAGCTGCCGGGCGGTGGCGCCGCGGTCGCGCCCTCGCCCGACATCGTCGTCACCGACGAACCACCGCTACCTGCCGCGAGCGCGCTGCCGGTCGAAGTCGAAGTCACGGTCAAGCTCGGCGCCGGCGAGAAACTCGCGATGGACCTGCGCCAGGGTACCGAGGTGCACCTGATCGGTTTCGGCCTCAACGCGAATCTCGGCGGCCAGCTCACGGTCGCGCAGCAGCCTGGGCAGACGCCGATCGGCCGCGGCCAGATTCAGTTGAACGGTACCTTCAAGGCCTACGGTCAGGACCTGACGATCGAACAGGGCCGCCTGCTGTTCGCCGGCACGCCCGTGGAAAACCCGGGTCTCGACATCCGCGCCACGCGCGCCTTCCCCGACCAGAGCATCACCGTCGGCCTGCAGGTGCGCGGCACCGCGATCGCGCCGCGCCTGACCGTGTTCTCGACGCCGGCGATGGAGCAGTCCGACGCGCTGAGCTACCTCGTCGCCGGCAAGCCGCTGTCGCAGTTGAAAGGCGGCGAAGGCAACGCGGTCGGCAGCGCCGCCTCCGCGCTCGGCACCGCCGGCGGCGACCTGCTCGCAAAAAGCGTCGGCGCGAAGATGGGCCTCGACGACGTCGGCGTCGCCGACAACTCCTCGGTCGGCGGCGCCGCGCTCACCGTCGGCAAGTATCTTTCGCCGCGTCTGTACATGAGCTACGGCGTCGGTCTGTTCACCCCGGGTCAGGTCGTCACGCTGCGCTACAAGCTCACGCGACTGTTCAACTTTGAAATGCAGAACGGGACGTTGTCGAGTCGGGCGGGGATCAACTACCGAATCGAGAAGTGAGTTTGCGCACAGACGGACAGGGCTACGCCTTGACCATTGCGCTCGTGGGCAAGCACGATACGTTTCGCTGGGGAATGAGCGTCGTATCTAATTGGCGCGCATATATTCGTCTTGGAGTGGGTATGAAAATCTTGATGCTTGGCTTCACCTTGTTGCTAATCGCCGGGTGCACAACGTCACAGGAAATTCGTCGGCCCGATGGCTCAATAGAGTACTTGGTAGCATGTGGCGCGAGTCTGGGTTGGAATATTTGCTACGACAAGGCAAATCAGCTCTGTCCTTCTGGCTACAACACCTTGGCTGAAGATGCGGGTTTCAATCGCAAAGAACTACGCATTTCTTGCCCCGCCAGAAAGAAGCAGCAGTGAATGGTTTCATCTTCGCGTCAGCCCATACCTAGGGGAGACAATGAAATTCTCACTCATAGTTTTACTCTTGATGTTGGTGCTCGCCGGCTGTGTAACGGGTGATAAAGTCCGCCAAGGCGTTCGTGAAGGGATGACTAAAGAACAAGTCATATCAACGCTTGGTAATCCCGATGGATTCAAGCGTAGTGGCGACTCCGAAGCTCTGACTTACGTAAACCGCTTGATTAGCGGCTGGTCATGGGACCGAACTGACTACACTGTAATTTTGGAAAATGGTCACGTAACACAATTCGGTCCGGGGCAAGTCCGCCAAGAAGGACCCAATTTTTTAATCGTCGTGCCCGTGAAGTAGGAACCGCATCCTACATGACGAGTATCGAATGAATTCCCGAACCGCTTCCTGTTCCTGCGGCCAGTTGCGCATCGAAGTTCAGGGCGAGCCGCGCGGCGTCGGCGTCTGCCATTGCCTTGCCTGCCAACGCCGCACCGGCAGCGTGTTCGCGGCGCTGGCCGGTTACGCGGCGCCGTACAAGATCATCGGCACCGCGACCGAATATGTGCGTGTCGGCGACCACGGCAGCCGCTTCACGTTCCGCTTCTGCCCGGTCTGCGGCACGACGCTGTTCCACACGGAGGAAGGTTACGAGCAGTCGTTCGTCAGCGTCGCGGTCGGTGCGTTTGCCGATCCCGCATTCCCGCCGCCGCAGGATTCGGTCTACGACTGCCGCCGGCATTGCTGGGTGCAGTTGCCGGCGGGAATCGCGGTATACGACAAGGACCCGCCCTGAGCGCGGCGCATGTTGCGTCGATGAACATCACGCTGCAAGGGCAGCGCACGACGCTGCGGCGATCTCAGCCGTTCACACCGCCGGCCACAGCCACACGAACGTGGCCGCGGTGATGAGTGCGTAGACGAGGCCGTCGATCATGTACTTGATCGAGACGATCCACGGTTGCGCGCGCCAGATCGAGTTGGTGAATTCGCCGAACGAGTAGCCGAGCAGCGCGGCGAGGCCGACCGTGTGCAAGATCACATGCGTGCCTGGATGCGGCGGCAGCGCGTGCGCCGCGAGTCCGGCGCAGGCGATCGAGACGAGCAGACAGAACACGAACCAGGCGCCGAGGAACTTGCCGAGGTTGGGCATGCCGTTCGCGCTGAGGTTGATCTTCGCGATCGGCCCGAGGCGGAATTTTTCCTGCACGGCCGGATCCTTGAACGTCGAGGGATCGCAGAACGGAATTCCGTACACGCCCGGCGCCGGATTGCCCTTGCGGATCGCCGCAGCGACCTCGTCCTCATTGGACAATCCGCGGTAGTCCGCCCCATGCCAGAATTTCAGCGCCATGTTGATCACGGAGCTGGCGACAAAGACGAATACTGCCGAAAGCAGGATCGGCAACCAGAACGGCATCAGCGACATGACACTCCCCTTGGGCTAATGGTCTCGTTGGAATCCGTTCGCCCTGAGGTATCGAAGGGTGAACGGCCCGGGTGGATTGCCGCTCGTGGTTCGATACCTCACCACGAACGGAAAATTCGGCTGGCCACGTTACTCTTTCACGTGGCCGCCAGGCACGGCTAAGCCGGCAACGCCTGCGCGATTCTTGCCTCGATCCAGTGCAGGTCGGGAATGATCGCCTGGTCGCTGCGCACGAGCACGTGTGCGCTCGTGCCGCGCGCGAGGCGTTCGCCGCCGTCGGTGCGCACGAGCAGGTCGGGCGTGATCGTGATCAGCCGCGGCAGGCCGTGCGCAAGCAGGCCGATGTGCGGCATCTCGTCGTCGTCGGCCAGCGTCTTCAACACGGCGACGCGAGCCGTGCGCACATCCTCCTGCGCGTTCGCGTCGGTCAGCAGGGAAAACGAAACCAGCGGGATCGTGTCATCACGCCAGGGCATGCGCCCGAGCAGCCATGCCGGCGCGCGCTCGACCTTCTCCAGGCCAGACAACGGAGCGATTTCCGCGACGATCGCATTCGGCAGCAGCAGGCGCACGCTGCCGACGGGGATCAGCACGGCATGGATCTCGCGGGGCAGAGCGTCGTTCATGCAGGTCCCCTCCTATTCCGTCGCGGCAAGCAGGTCGCGGATGTTCTTGAGCAGTTCCACTTCCTGGTACGGCTTGCCGAGGTAGCCTTCGACGCCGATTTCCTGCGCGCGCTGGCGATGCTTGTCGCCGGTACGCGAGGTGACCATGATGATCGGCACGCGCGCCGTGCGCGGGTCGCCCTTCATGTGTTCGGCGAACTGGTAGCCGTCCATGCGCGGCATCTCGATGTCGAGCACGACGAGGTCAGGGATGCGGTCGGCGAGTTTCTCGATCGCGTCGATGCCGTCCTTCGCCGTGACCACGTCCATCTCCTCGCGTTCGAGCACGCGCGAGGTCGCCTTGCGCATCGTGATCGAGTCGTCGACGACCATGATGAGGCGGCGGCGCTGCACACGCGCCGCAACCGGCGGTGCAGCCACGGCGATGCCCTGCGCACGCTGGCTGGCGACGCGGCGCAACAGCGGAGCGAGGTCGAGAATCATGATGACCGAGCCGTCGCCCATGATCGTCGCGCCGAGGATGCCGGGCACCGAGGTGATCTGCGGACCGACCGGTTTGACCACGATCTCGCGCGAGCCGAGCACATGATCGACGCGCACCGCGGCGCGCTGGTCGCCGCTGCGCACGATCAACAGCGGCACGTGCACGTCGTCGTGCACCGCCGGCGAAACCTCGCCGAGCTGGGGCGCGAGGTCGAGGATCGGGTAGCTCTCGCCCGCATAGCT
>NZ_DASVOK010000101.1:0-1546 GCF_036383415.1 Rudaea sp.
ACCAAATCCTGCCGCCGGCAAACCCATCGATCCCGCCCAGCTTGCCAATGTGCCGCGGCTGGTCACGGCCTATTTTGCCGGCAAGCCCGATGCCAGCGATCCCACCCAGCGGGTTGCGTTCGGTACCTCGGGCCATCGCGGCTCGTCGCTGAAGAATTCCTTCAATGAGGACCACATCCTCGCCACTACGCAGGCGATCTGCGACTACCGGCGCGAGAAGCGGCTCACCGGGCCGCTGTTCATCGGCATCGACACCCATGCGCTGGCCGAGCCGGCGCTGGCCAGCGCGGTGGAAGTGTTCGCGGCGAATGGCGTCGAGATCATGATCGACGCGCAGGGTGGGTACACTCCGACGCCGGTGATCTCGCACGCGATCCTGAGCTACAACAAGGGCCGCAGCACCGGCCTTGCCGATGGCGTCGTCATCACCCCGTCGCACAACCCGCCGGAGGACGGCGGCTACAAATACAATCCGCCGCATGGCGGCCCGGCCGATACCGACGTCACCGCCGTGGTCGAGAAGAATGCGAACCGCTATATCGAGGCCGGCCTCAAGGGCGTCGAGCGGATGCCCTATGATCGCGCGCGCAAGGCCGCGACCACGCATCTGCACGATTACATCACGCCCTACGTCGCCGATCTCGGCAACACCGTCGATCTCGCGCTGATCAAATCCGCCGGGGTCAAGATCGGCATCGATCCGCTCGGCGGCGCGGCTGTGCATTATTGGCACCCGATCATCGCGCGCTACGGCATCAACGCCGCCGTGGTCAACGAAGCGGTCGATCCGACCTTCCGCTTCATGACCGCGGATTGGGACGGCAAGATCCGGATGGACTGCTCGTCGCCCTATGCAATGGCGAGCCTGATCGGGATGCGCGACCGGTTCGACGTCGCCTTCGCCAACGATACCGATGCCGACCGCCATGGCATCGTGACGCGCTCGAACGGGCTGATGAACCCGAACCATTTCCTCGCCACCGCGATCGCCTATCTGTTTGCCCACCGGCCGCAATGGAGCAAGGACGCCGCGATCGGCAAGACCATCGTGTCGAGCTCGATCATCGATCGCGTCGCCAAGAAGCTCGGTCGCAAGCTGGTCGAGACGCCGGTCGGCTTCAAATGGTTCGTCGAAGGGCTCGGCAGCGGCGGCTTCGGCTTTGCCGGCGAGGAGAGCGCCGGCGCGTCGTTCCTCAAGCGCGACGGCTCGGCCTGGACCACCGACAAGGACGGCATCATTCTCGGCCTGCTCGCGGCCGAGATCATAGCCAAGACCGGGCGTGACCCCAGCGAATTGTTCAAGGAGCTGACCGATGAGCTCGGCGTACCCTATTACGAGCGCATCGATGTCGCGGCGACGCCGAAGCAGAAGAATGCGCTGAAGGCGCTCGGGCCCGAGCAGCTCAACATGACCGAGCTCGCCGGCGATCCCGTGCGCGCGGTCAGGACCAAGGCGCCGGGCAACGATCAGCCATTCGGCGGCATCAAGGTCGAGAGCGAGGCCGGCTGGTTTGCCGCGCGTCCCTCCGGCACCGAGGATGTCTAC
>NZ_DASVOK010000102.1:0-2396 GCF_036383415.1 Rudaea sp.
TGCACGGCCTGGTCGGTGATGCCGCGAGCGGACGGTTGATCCGCGCCGCGGCCGCGACTCCCTTCGACACGGAGCCGGAAGCGCTCGGCCGCCGCGTGGCGGAAGAACTGCTCGAGCTCGGCGCGGGCGAGTTGTTGAAAACCTGACCGGGGACCGCAGCCTTACGGCAAGCGAACCCGCGCCACGACCGGAAGGTGGTCGGACGGAAAGCGCGCCTCGACGCTGTCGGTCAGCGTCGCATACTTGAGCACCTCGATGCCGCGGCCGACGAAGATGTAGTCGATGCGTTCGGGCAGCGCCGAGTCGAGCTTGAAATCCTCGAACGTACCCTGTGGACCGTAGGCCAGCTCCGCGCTGACTTCGCGCGCATCGCGAAATGCCGTCTTCATCGTCCGGATCTGCTCGGTCTCGGGCGTGGAATTGAAGTCGCCGGTGCAGATCACCGTGTCGTTGCCCGCGATCTCGCGCATCTTGTTCAGCATCAGCTTGGCCGACTCACGCCGCGCGACTTCGCCCTGGTGGTCGAAGTGCACGTTGAAGACGAAGAAGCGCCTGCCGCTGACGCGATCGTGGAATTTCGCCCAACTGGCGATGCGATTGCAGCATTTCGCATCCCAGCCTTTCGACGGCTTCCCGGGCGTCTCGCTGAGCCAGTAATCGCCATGCTTCTCGACATCGAAACGAGCCGTGCGGTAGTAGATCGCCGAATGCTCGCCGGCATCTTTGCCGTCGTCGCGACCGACGCCGACGTGGGCGAAGCCCGGCATCGCGTCGAGGTCGGCGATCTGCTCAGGCAGCCCTTCCTGCGTGCCGACGATGTCGAATTCGTGATAGCGGATCAGCGCCCTGACCGCATCGACGCGATGCGGCCACGCGTTCGGACCGTCGGACGCGGTGTTGAGGCGCAGGTTGTAGGTCGCGATGTTGATTTCGGGCGACGCCGCGGCGGCAGATGCGGCTTGTGCGGCGCAAAATCCGAGCACGACCAGCAGCGCCCATGCAGCGCCTCGCGAAAAGAAAGGTTGACGCGAAATTTTTCCAGCGCAGGATAGACGCATATCCATGATTGCTTCCTCATCCGACATGACCGCGATCATAGCGCTATGCACCTGTCCCGACGCGCAAACCGGCCAGCGCATCGCGACCGTGCTCGTCGAAGAACGCCTCGCCGCCTGCGTCAACCGCCTGCCCGGCCTGATCTCGACCTATCGCTGGCAAGGCCTCCTCCACCGCGACGAGGAGCAGTTGCTCATCATCAAGACCACGCGCGAGCGTTTCGACGCGCTGCGTACGCGCATCCTCGCCCTGCATCCCTACGAGTTGCCCGAAATCGTCGCCCTCGACATCGCCGCCGCACATGAGCCGTATCTGGCGTGGATAGCCGCGCAGACGCGGCCGCCGCAAACCTGAGAACAGGTTCCGAACCGGCGCCAATCGATGCGAAGGCCGCGGCCACGGCGTTGAACTCGTCCGGGTTTCTTGTACATTCCCTGCATCACCACGCCCCAATCTTGCTGCCGAGCCACCCACTTTTCCATGGCCTCCGTCGTCCTGCGCAATCTCCGCAAGCTCTATGCCGACGGCCGTGTCGCGGTGAAGGACTTCAATCTCGATGTCGGCGACGGCGAATTCGTCGTCTTCGTCGGCCCGTCCGGCTGCGGCAAGTCGACGACGCTGCGCATGATCGCCGGGCTCGAGGAGATTTCCGCCGGCACGCTCGAAATCGATGGCAAGGTCGTCAACGATCTCGCGCCAAAACAACGCGACGTTGCCATGGTGTTCCAGAACTACGCGCTGTATCCGCACATGAGCGTGCGCGAGAACATGGCCTTCGCGCTCAAGCTGGCCGGCCGCACCAAGGCCGAGATCGAGCGCCGCGTGCTCGAAGCCGCGCGCATGCTGCAACTCGAAGCCCTGCTCGAGCGCAAGCCCGCGGCCTTGTCGGGTGGCGAGCGCCAGCGCATCGCCCTCGGCCGCGCGATCGTGCGCGAGCCCAGGCTGTTCCTCATGGACGAGCCGCTGTCGAATCTCGACGCGAAGCTGCGCGTGGAGATGCGCGCCTCGATCGGCCGGCTGCACGATCGCCTCGGCGTGACCACGATCTATGTCACCCACGACCAGGTCGAGGCGATGACGATGGGCGACCGCATCGTCGTGATGAAGGACGGCGAGATCCAGCAGATCGCCGCGCCGATCGAACTCTACGAGCGCCCGCTCAACAAATTCGTCGGCGGCTTCATCGGCTCGCCGGCGATGAGCTTTCTCGCCGCACGCTGGGAAGCCGGCGCCTTCAACGGCAGCGGATTCGCGCTGGCGTTGCCGCCAGGCCGGCGCGAACAGTTGAAGCTCGCCGAGCAACAGGACGTCTGGCTTGGCCTGCGTCCGGAAACGCTGCG
>NZ_DASVOK010000103.1:0-7669 GCF_036383415.1 Rudaea sp.
GCGATCGACATGGCGACCGACGCCGAAGCGCGCGCCGGGCGCATCCGCGTGCGCGGCCTCGACGATGACGACCGCATCGCCGTTCGCGGCACCGAGCTGCTCGTGGCTGTCGATGCGCAGCGACATCGGCAGCGCCTGCGCCGTCGCATCGAGCACGCTCGCGCCCTGGCCGCGCAGCATGTGCGACCGACCGTCGACCGCAACGTCGAGATCGATCGAGTGGCCCTCATCCGTCGCGCGCGCGTTGTGTGAGCGGTAGACGAAGCCGTTCGTGTCGTTCGCGCAGCTCAGGTAGGTGCGCTCGAACAGCTTCCACAGTTCCGGGCTGGTGATCTCCGTTTCGCTCGCGTCGGCATGCCGCTGCACGATCGAGGAGAACTCGATCTGCATGCGCCGTGGCAGGACGATGCCGTGGTCGCGTTCGAGCAGGTAGGCAATGCCGCCCTTGCCCGACTGGCTGTTCACGCGCACGATGCTTTCGTAGCTGCGGCCGACATCGGCCGGATCGATCGGAAGATACGGCATCTCCCAGAAATCGCCTTCCTTGCGTGCGGCGAAACCCTTCTTGATCGCGTCCTGGTGCGAGCCCGAGAACGAGGTGAAGACGAGGTCGCCGACATAGGGATGGCGCGGATGGATCGGCAGCTGCGTGCATTCCTCGGCGATGCGCGCGGTCGCGTTGATGTCGGAGAAGTCGAGACCCGGATGCACGCCTTCGGTATACAAATTCAGCGCGAGCGTGACGATGTCGACGTTGCCGCTGCGCTCGCCGTTGCCGAACAGGCAGCCCTCGACGCGTTGCGCACCGGCCAGCATCGCCAGTTCCGCGCAGGCGACGCCGGTGCCGCGATCGTTGTGCGAATGCACCGAGAGCACCACGTGCTCGCGCCGTTCCAGGTTGCGGTGCATCCACTCGACCTGGTCGGCGAAGACATTCGGCGTCGCCACTTCGACCGTGGTCGGCAGGTTGTGGATGATCGGCCGGCCCGGGCCCGCGTCCCAGGCGCGCGTCGCGGCGTTGCACGCGGCGAGCGAGACCTCGAGCTCGGTCATCGAGAACGTCTCCGGCGAATACTGCAGGCGCCAGTCGGTGCCGGGCCGCGCGTCGGTGAGGCGCTTGATCAGCGTGACCTGCGTGTCGACGAGCTTGAGCATCTCCTCGACGCCCATGTTGAACACGACGCGGCGCCACAGCGGCGCGGTCGCGTTGTAGACGTGGACGATGGCGCGCTTGGCGCCGCGCACCGATTCGATCGTGCGTTCGATCAGCTCCGGTCGCGCCTGGGTCAGCACCATCGGCGTGACGTCGTCCGGGATCAGGTCGTTTTCGATTAGGTGGCGGATCACGTCGAAGTCGATCTGCGATGCGGCCGGGAAGCCGAGCTCGATCTCCTTGAAACCGACGCGCACGAGCTCGTCGAACAGGCGCAGTTTCTTCGCCTTGTTCATCGGATCGAACAGCGCTTGGTTGCCGTCGCGCAGGTCGGTCGACAGCCAGATCGGCGCCGCGGTGAGGCGGCGGTTGGGCCACTGCCGGTCGGGCAAGTCGACGGTCGGGAAGGGGCGGTACTTGGTTTGCGGATTCGGGATCATGATTCGGCCATGGGTGTTGCGGGGAGAAAATTCGACGGCGCGCGTCTCTCCTGCCGACCTTCCGCGAAGGTCTGGTCGATGGCCGGGATCAGGGAGAGTTCAAGGCGCGCGTAGCGGATCCCGGCCGAGGGTAAGGTCGAGTCCAGGAAGGAGCAGCGATAGCGGCAGCATGCGCATGGACCGATTCTACAGACGCGCGCCGCTGCGTCGCAAGCGTCACGTTTTTGGACGTCTAGACGGCGAAATCTACCGAGCGACCGTCGCGGCCAGTGCCCGCAATCCTTCCTCGCGAGCAGTCTTGCCCAGGCGTGCCAGTTCGCCGGCACGCGCGTAAAACGCGATCCAGTCGTTCCCCGACTGCACGAACAATGCGGCGAACGCCGGCATCCAGCCGTCGTAGAGGCCGAACGGCAGCAGCGCCGCGTTGTTGATCGGGTTGGCGACGAAGGTGTCGTAGCGATGATCGTTTGGCCAGCGCGTGTCGCGCCATTCGGCGTAGCGTTTGCGGAATTCGGCGATCTCGTCCTGCTTGGCCGTTTCCATCGCCGCGACGTCGATCCTGCTCGCATAAAGCAAGCGCAGTCGTTCGCGCAGATCGAGCACGAGGCGCGCGAAGTCGTCGCCGGCGGCGCGATCGCGCTGCTCGTGCGCACTTTCGCCGCGCGCGTCGCGCCACTCGCGCAAGCCCTCATCTTGGACGAAGCTGGCGAACGACTCGTTGAACGCGGTGTCGTCCTTCACGTAAAGCTGCTGGTGTGCGAGTTCGTGGAAGAGCGTGCCGATCAGCTCGTCGTCGTCCCAGCGCAGCATCGTCGAGGTGATCGGGTCGGCGAACCAGCCCAGCGTCGAATAAGCCGTCACGCCGCCGACGTAGGCATCGTCGCCACGCGCTTCCAGCTTCGCCGCCTCCGCTTTCGCAAGCGCCTCGTCGAACCAGCCGCGATACGGCACGCAGCCGGCGATCGGAAAACAGTGCAGGATCGGGTCGACCGAGTAACGCGGCGCGGCGAACACGTTCCAGACGACATATGGCCGCTTCAGATCGACATAGCTCGTATAGCTGCGGTTGTCCGGCAGATGCAGATGGGTCGAGGCGAAACGGCGCGCTTCCTGCGTGAGGCGCAGGCGCGCGGCGAGTTTCGTGTCGGTCGCCGGATCGGCGATCACTTTCGCGATCGGCTCGCGTCCGCTCACGAGCTGCGCCTGACCGTGCGCGACGTGGGCGACGTAGCGCAGCGTCGAGCAGGCCGAGGTCAGGGTCGCGAGGATCGCCATCGTGAAGATACGAAGCCGGGGTCGCATTGTGCGATCATGCGGCGAAATGAACGCCTCCGCCAACTCTGCTTATCCCCGCGACCTGATCGGCTACGGCCGTGCGCCGCCACATCCGCGCTGGCCGGGTGGCGCGCGCATCGCGCTGCAGTTCGTGCTCAACGACGAGGAGGGCGCGGAGAATTGCGTGCTGCACGGCGACGCGGCGTCGGAAACCTTCCTGTCCGAGATCATCGGCGCGCAGGCGTTCCCCGCACGGCACATGAGCATGGAGTCGCTCTACGAATACGGCTCGCGCGCGGGCGTGTGGCGCGTGCTGCGCGCGTTCGAGGCGCGCAAGCTGCCGCTGACTGTTTTCGCTGTGGCGATGGCCTTGCGACGAAAACCCGAACTGCTCGCCGCGTACCAGGAACTCGGCCACGAGATCGCGAGCCATGGCCTGCGCTGGATCAGCTACCAGAACCTCGACGAGGCGACAGAACGCACTCACATCGCGCAGGCGACCGCGATCCTCGCCGAGCTCTGCGGCCACGCGCCGTTCGGCTGGTATACCGGCCGCGATTCGCCCAACACGCGTCGCCTCGTCGCCGAGCAGGGCGGTTATCTTTACGACGCCGATTCTTATGCCGATGATCTGCCGTATTGGGCGCAGGTCGATATCGTGCGTGACGGTGCGCCTGCGCGCGTGCCGCAACTGATCGTGCCGTACACACTCGACACGAACGACATGCGCTTTGCCGCGATGCAGGGCTTCAACTCGGGTACGCAGTTCTTCGATTATTTGAAAGACGCGTTCGACGTGCTCTGGCGCGAGGGCGATCCGAACGGCCTCGATGCGCCGAAGATGCTCTCGATCGGCCTGCACGCGCGCATCGTCGGCCGGCCCGCGCGCATCGCCGCGCTCGAACGCTTTCTCGACCACGTGCTCGTGCACGACAAGGTATGGATCTGCCGCCGCGTCGACATCGCGCGGCATTGGATGGCAACGCATCCGTTCACTGCATAGTGGTGCGAAAAGATGTCGCCCCCATGCCGCGCTGCCTTCGGTAGTGCGCGCGTCGTGCGTGCGACCCCGGGGCTTTTCCGGCACGCCCTCGCCGCGGCAAACGAGACCCGATGATTAAAAAACTAAAGCCAAGCAAAAGAGTTGCTGTGCTCAAGCTCCGCCAAGTTTTTCCAACTGCTCCTTCAAACCGCCCAGCATGGCTGTAAAGTCGGCAACACGCTGCTTTTCCTGTTCGACGACGGCCGCCGGCGTCTTCTCTCCGAAATTCGCGAGCTTCGCGCTCGACTTCGCGAGTTCACCGTCAAGGCGTTTGATTTCCTTTTCCAGCCGCGCCTTCTCCGCCGACAGGTCGATCAGACCGGCGAGCGGAATCAGCAGCTTCATCTCGCCGATGATTGCGGCAGCAGCGGCAGGTTCCGCTTCGCCTGCGCCGAGCCAACGCTGCGACTCGGCCTTGGCGAGGAAGGCGATTTGCGCGGCGAACTTGTCCGCGCGCGCGCGATCGCTTGCGTTGCCGTTCGCGTACAGCAACGGAATCGTCTTGCCCGGCGCGATGTTCATTTCGCTGCGGATGCGGCGGACCTGGGTCAGCACCGCACGCAGCCATTCGATGTCGCCGCTCGCGCTTGCATCGTCGGCGGGGAAGTCATCGGCGCGCGGATAGCTGCGCTGCGTGATGCTGGTTTCCTTCAAGCCGAGCAGTGGCGCGACTGACTGGTAGATTTCTTCGGTGATGAACGGCGTGATCGGATGCAGCGCGCGCAGTGCGGCTTCGAGCACGGCGAGTAGCGTGTGCCGCGTCGATTCCGCTGTGGCTCTGTCGTCGCCGCTGAGCGCGGGTTTGGCCAGCTCGACGAACCAGTCGCAATACTCGTTCCAGACGAATTCGTACAGCGCCTGCGCGACGAGATCGAAGCGGTACAGCTTCATCTGCGCCTCGACTTCGGCCAGCGCGGCACGCAGGCGCGCGACGATCCATTTCTCCGGTTCGGTCGCAAGCGTGAGTGGCGTGCCGGCGGCGACGGAATAGTTTTCGCAGTTCATCAGCACGAACCGCGCCGCGTTCCACAGCTTGTTGCAGAACGCCTTGTAGCCTTCGGCACGCTTCAAGTCGAAGTTGATCGTGCGACCGTAGGTCGCCAGAGCGGCGAACGTGAAGCGCAGTGCGTCGGTGCCGACCGCGGCGATGCCGTCGGGATAGTCCTTGCGAATGCGCTTCTCGACCTTCTCGCGCACCTGCGGGATCAGTAGCGAGGCGGTCGATTTCTTCACGAGCGCGTCGAGGGCTATGCCGTCGATCAGATCGAGCGGGTCGATCGTGTTGCCCTTCGACTTCGACATCTTCTGGCCTTCGGCGTCGCGCACGATGGCGTTGATGTAGACCTCGCGGAACGGCACCTTGCCGGTGAAGTACTGTGTCGCCATGACCATGCGCGCGACCCAGAAGAAGATGATGTCGAAGCCGGTGACTAGCACCGCGCTCGGCAGGAACGCCTGGTCCTGCGGCCAGTTCGCGACGACTTCGCCGCGTTCGTTCTTCACCGGCGCCTCGCTCGGCCAACCCATCGTCGAGAACGGCCACAGCGCGGAGGAGAACCAGGTGTCGAGCACGTCCTCGTCCTGTTTGAGCGCGCCGACCGGCTGCACGCTTGCGTGTGCGCGCGCGTCGGCCTCGTCTTCGCCGACGAAGATGTTGCCGGCCTCGTCGTACCACGCCGGAATCTGGTGGCCCCACCAGAGCTGGCGGCTGACGCACCAGTCCTGGATGTTTTCCAGCCACTGGTTGTAAGTCGTCGCCCAGTTTTCCGGCACGAATTTGATCTCGCCGTCGCGCACCGCGGCGAGCGCGGGCTCGGTGATCGCCTTGCGTCCGCCGGGGCCGGGCTTGCCGTCGACGCGCGTGTCGCTCGTCAGGTCGAGGAACCACTGGTCGGTCAGCATCGGTTCGATCACGGCGTCGGTGCGCTGGCTGATCGGTACCTGCAGCTTGTGCTTCTTCGTTTCGACGAGCAGGCCTGCGGCTTCGAGATCGGCGACGATTTGTTTGCGGGCAACAAAGCGATCCAATCCCTGATACTCCCCAGGAATGAACTTGGTGATGAAACCATCTTCAAAAGCAATCAGAGGGAGAGTCCCAGTACGTGGAACTTTGCCGTTTGCCCAAATTTTTTCTTCATCCTCGCGACTGATGATTTTCCCATCAAGTGTGAGCACGCTTTGCAATGGAAGACGGTGGCGTTGTCCCACGACATAGTCGTTGAAGTCGTGCGCGGGCGTAATTTTCACCGCGCCCGTGCCAAATTCTCGATCCACGTAGTCGTCAGCAATGACCGGAATTTTGCGGCCTGTTAAGGGCAAATCGAGCATTTTTCCGATCAGGTGCTGGTAACGCTCGTCCTCCGGATGCACCGCCACGGCGACGTCGCCGAGCATCGTTTCCGGGCGCGTCGTCGCAACGACAATGCCCTCGCCACCGTCGCTCGCGGGATAGCGGATCAACCAGAGCGATCCTTCCTTCTCCTGGTTGTCGACCTCGAGGTCGGACACGGCCGTCATCAGCACCGGGTCCCAGTTGACGAGGCGGCGGCCGCGGTAGATCAGGCCATCGCGATACCACTGCACGAACACGCGCTTGACCGCCGCGGACAGACCCGGGTCCATCGTGAAGCGTTCGCGCGACCAGTCGACCGAGGCGCCGAGGCGGCGCATCTGGTTGGTGATTGTCGAACCGGACTGGCCTTTCCACTCCCACACGCGCTCGACGAATTTTTCGCGGCCGAGGTCGTGACGCGACTTGCCGTCGACAGCGAGCTGGTTCTCGACGATCTTCTGCGTGGCGATGCCGGCGTGATCGGTGCCGCCTTGCCAGAGCGTGCGGAAGCCGCGCATGCGGTGGTAGCGCGTCAGCGCATCCATGGCCGTCTGCTGGAACGCGTGGCCCATGTGCAGCGTGCCGGTGACGTTCGGCGGCGGCAGCAGGATGCAGTACGGCGCGCCGTCGCCGCGCGGCTGGAAGTCGCCCGCGGCTTCCCACGCGGCGTACCACTTCGATTCGATGTCCCGGGGTTCGAAACTTTTTTCCATGACGATGCTGCCTGGCCCGCGCGAGACGCGGGCGCGATGAAAATGAGGGTCGTGTATTGTAACTGCGCGGCCCGCGCGGCGCGAAGCGCGGCCTTATTGCTTGCCGTCGCGGCGGCGGGCAAAACGATGCCGGTAGGCGCTGGGACTCAGCGAGAGGCGCCGGCGGAAATGGTGGCGCAGCGTCATCGCCGTGCCGAACCCGGCCTCGACAGCGATCTCGTCGATCGACAGCGCCGAGCTTTCGAGCAGTTCCTTGGCGCGGTCCGCGCGCGCGGCTGCGAGCCAGTCGCTCGGCGTCATTCCGGTGGCTTCGCGGAAACGGCGCAGAAACGTGCGCTCGCTCATAGCGACGCGGCGTGCCAGGTCGGCGACGCTGATCGGCGTTTTCAATTGCCGCTGCAGGCGATCGAGCAGCGCGGGCAGGCGCGCGTCGCCTTCGCGCCGGGCCACGGGACGCTCGATGAATTGCGCCTGGCCGCCGTCGCGATGCGGCGCGATCACCAGGCGGCGTGCGACCTCGTTCGCGATCTTCGGGCCGAAGTCGCGGCGCCCGATATGCAGGCACAGGTCGAGCCCGGCCGCGCTGCCGGCTGAGGTGAGCACCTGGCCTTCGTCGATGTAGAGCACGTCCGGATCAACACTGATGCGCGGATGGCGGCGCGCGAGCGCACCGGCATAGCGCCAGTGCGTCGTCGCGTGCTTGCCGTCGAGCAG
>NZ_DASVOK010000104.1:0-7305 GCF_036383415.1 Rudaea sp.
CAAGGACAAGGAAAAGCAGCTCGCGCAGAAATCGGTCGAAGAGAAGAAGGCCTGAGCATGAACATCGTCGAACTCGCGACCCGACGGCGCGTTACCGTCGGCATGGTGACGCTCACCTTCGTTTTGTTCGGCTTCATCGCGCTGCTCGGGCTCAAGGTCAACCTGCTGCCGGACCTGACCTATCCGACGCTGACGGTGCGTACCGAATACGAAGGCGCCGCGCCGCTGGAAATCGAGAACCTGATTTCGCAGCCGGTCGAGGAAGCGATCGGCGTGGTCAAGAACCTGCGCAAGATCCATTCGGTCTCGCGTACCGGCCAGTCCGACGTGATCCTCGAGTTCGCCTGGGGCACGAACATGGACCAGGCCGGCCTCGACGTGCGCGACAAGCTCGACACCTTGCAGTTGCCGCTCGACGCGAAGAAACCGGTGCTGCTGCGCTTCAACCCGTCGACCGATCCGATCATGCGCCTGTCGCTGTCGATGACCAGTGGCGACAAGGACAAGAAGGCCGAGGTCAACGAAGCGCAACTGAAGCAGCTGCGTCGCTTCGCCGACGACGAGTTGAAGAAGCGCCTCGAGCCGACGTCGGGCGTCGCCGCGGTGAAGGTCGGCGGTGGCCTCGCGGACCAGGTCGACGTCGACATCGACCAGCAGAAGCTGCGCCAGCTCAACCTCAACATCGCCGACGTGACGAAGAGGCTCACCGACGAGAACGTCAACGTCTCCGGCGGCCGCATAGAGAACGGCTCGCAGCGCTACCTCGTGCGCACGGTCAACCAGTTCACCAACCTCGACGAGATGCGCAACCTGCTGATCAAGGTCGACAACGGCGTGCCGGTGCGGCTCAAGGACATTGCCGAAGTGCGCCAGGGCTTCAAGGAACGCGAAGGCATCGTGCGCGTCGACGGCCACGAGGCGATCGAACTCGCGATCTACAAGGAGGGCGACGCGAACACGGTCAGCGTCGCCGCCGCTGTCAAGAAGGGCTTGGCCAAGCTCAAGGACATCCTGCCACCCAACGCGAAGCTCGACACGATCGACGACCAGTCGATCTTCATCCAGTCCTCGCTCGACGACGTGCGCAACGACGCGGTCATTGGCGGTGTGCTCGCGATCCTGATCATCTTCTTCTTCCTCGCCGATTCGTGGAGCACGTTCATCATCTCGTTGAGCCTGCCGATCTCACTGATCACCACGTTTTTCTTCATGGGCCAGGCGAATGTCAGCCTCAACGTGATGTCGCTCGGCGGCCTCGCACTCGCGACCGGCATGGTCGTCGACGACTCGATCGTCGTGCTCGAGAACATCGCGCGCATGCGCGAGCATGGCGCGAGCATTCTCGAAGCGTCGGTGAAGGGAGCGAAAGAAGTATCGATGGCGGTGATCGCCTCGACCCTGACTACAGTTGCGGTGTTCTTCCCGCTCGTGTTCGTGCAGGGTGTCGGCGGGCAACTGTTCCGCGACCAGGCGCTGACCGTGACGTTCGCGATGCTGATCTCGCTGGTCGTCGCGATGACGCTGATCCCGATGCTGGCCTCACTCAAGGGGCGCGCGCCGCTCGCGTACAAGGAAGAAGAACCCTCGCCGGGCTGGCAGCCGAAGAGCGGCTTCGGCCGCGCGGTGAAGAAGATTGTCTCGCCGGTGTCGAAACTGTTCTTCCAGTGGATTCCGCGCCTGATCGCGACAATCGGCTTCGTCGTGTTCGGGGTGATCGGCAAGGTTGTCGGCAAGGTGCTGCGCACGATCGGGCGCTTCGTGATGATGCCGTACAACGCGGCCGCGCGCGCCTACCACGCACTTCTGCCAAAAGCGCTCGCGCATCCGTTTCTCGTACTGGGCTTTGCGACGCTGGCTTTCGTCGCGAGCTTGCTCGTGATTCCGACGCTCGGCATGGACCTGATCCCGCAGCTTGCCCAGGGCCGCTTCGAGATGACGGTGAAGCTGCCGCCGGGCACGGCGCTGGTCGATACCGATTCGCTCGTGAAGGAGTTGGAAAACGCGAATGCGAAGGATCCTAACATCGAGCTGATCTACGGCGTCAGCGGCACCGGCACGCGCCTCGATGCGACACCGACCGAGTCGGGCGAGAACATTGCGCGCCTGCTCGTCGTGCTCAAGCACGGTGTCGGAGAGAGGGGCGAGCGCGCGGCGACCGACGCATTGCGTGCGAGCATGAAGACGCACCCGGGCGCCGAGGTGAAGTTCTCGCGGCCGCAGCTGTTCAGCTTCGCCACGCCGCTGGAAATCGAGCTGCGCGGTTATGACCTCGCCTCGCTCGAAAAAGCCGGCAAGAAACTGACCAGCCTGATGAATGCCTCGGATCGCTTCGCCGACGTGAAGTCGACCGTCGAGGGCGGCTACCCCGAGATCCAGATCCGTTTCGACCAGGATCGCGCCGCGGCGTTCGGTCTGACCACGAAGCAGATCGCCGACCAGGTGGTCAACAAGGTCAAAGGTTCGGTGGCGACGCGCTACAGCTTTCGAGACCGCAAGATCGACGTGCTCGTGCGTGCGCAGGAAAACCAGCGCGGTTCGGTCGATGACATCCGCAACCTGATCGTCGGCTTTGCCCAGAGCGGCACGGCGAGCACGAGTGCGAACAGCTCGGGCAGCGGCTCGACGAGCGCGACCGGCAATTCCGGCACGTCGTCCACGGCGAGTTCGTCGGGCAATTCCTCGTCCGGCTCGACGGGCAGCAATTCGAACTCGCAGTCCACGACGACGGGAGGCGCCGCGGCCGGCACGCCGATCCGCCTGTCCGCAGTCGCCGACGTGATCTCGACGATCGGTCCCAGCGAAATCCACCGCATCAGCCAGGAGCGTGTCGCCATCGTCTCGGCGAACCTGCACTACGGCGACCTCGGCACGGCCGTGGCCGAAGTGCGCAAGCTGATCGCCGACAATCCGCTCGCTGCGGGCGTGACCACGCACATCGGCGGCCAGAGCGAGGAACTCGATGCTTCGACTAACTCGCTGATCTTCGCACTTACGCTCGCGATCTTCCTCGTCTACCTCGTCATGGCCTCGCAGTTCGAATCGCTGCTGCATCCGTTCGTCATCATGTTCTCGATTCCGCTCGCGCTGGTCGGTGCGGTGCTCGCGCTCAAGCTGACGTTCACGCCGCTCAGCGTGGTCGTATTCATCGGCCTGATCATGCTCGCCGGCATCGTGGTGAAGAACGCGATCGTGTTGATCGACCGCGTCAACCAGTTGCGCGAGGAAGGCGTGGCCAAGGCCGACGCGATCGCCCAAGCCGCGGAATCGCGCCTGCGCCCGATCACGATGACGACGCTGTGTACGCTGATCGGCTTTCTGCCGCTCGCGATCGGTCTGGGCGACGGCTCCGAAGTGCGCGCGCCGATGGCGATCACGGTGATCGGCGGCCTCGCCGTGTCGACCTTGCTGACCTTGGTCGTGATCCCGGTCGTTTACACCTTGCTCGACCGCCGCAGCGACGCGGTCTATCGCGAGCGCGGCGAGCGCAAGGCCAAGGCCGTGCTCGACGACGCGGCGATCGCGCCGCACGGGGCGACGCCGTGACAACCCATGTTGCTGGGAGGGGACGCGCATGACCCTTGCCGAATTGAGCCTCAAGCGTCCGGTCACCGCGATCATGCTGTTCGTGTCGATGACCGTGATCGGCCTGATCGCCGCGTTCCGCCTGCCGCTGGAGTCGATGCCCGACATCCAGTTTCCGTTCATGGTTGTCGACCTGCCGTACCAGGGTTCGACGCCGAGCGAGGTCGAGCGCACGGTGACGCGGCCGGTCGAGGAAGCGCTGTCGACGCTGACCGGAATCCAGCGCATGGATTCGGTGACGCGCGCGGACGGCGTGCAGATCCAGATGCAGTTCAAGTGGGGCCAGGACACCGCGGTGAAGGCGGTCGAGGCGCGCGGCAAGATCGATGCGATCCGCGCCGACTTGCCGAGCGACCTGTTGCGCTACAACGTATTCAAGTTCGCCTCGAACGATCGTCCGGTGCTGCAATTGCGCATCTCGTCCGATCGCGATCTGACCAACGCCTACGAGTTGCTCGACCGCGTGCTGAAGCGCCCGCTCGAGCGTCTGCCCGGCGTGGCACGAGTACAGATCGAAGGCGTCGCCCAGCGCGAAGTGCGCATCGAGATCGACGCCGATCGGCTGACCGCCGCCGGCGTCGGTCTCAACGACCTCTACCAGCGCCTCAACACGGCGAACTTCTCCGCATCGGGCGGCCTGGTCAAGGAAGGCGCGCTGCGTTATCACGTGCAGCCGGTCGGCGAATGGCGCAGCGTCGAGGAAATCCGCGACTTGGCGATCAACGACAAGGGCCTCAAGCTGTCCGACGTCGCTGACGTCGAGGTGATGCCCTCACGCCTGACCTATGCGCGCCATCTCGATCAGCGCCCCGCCGTAGCGGTGGAAATCTCGAAGGAGCGCAGTGCGAACCTCGTCGATGTCGGCACCCGCGTCATGGCCGAGGTCGAGCGCATCCGCGAGCAGCCGGAAATGCGCGGCATCCAGATCTACGCGCTCGGCAACCAGGCGAAGAATGTCACCGAGAGCCTGCGCCAGCTCGGCCAAGCGGGACTCGAAGGTACGTTGTTGTCGGTCCTCGTGCTGTTCTTCTTCCTGCGCGACTGGCCGTCGACGCTAATGGTCTCGCTCGCGATCCCGATCTGCTTTGTCATCACGATGGGCTGCATGCAGTTCTTCGGCATGACCCTCAACATCCTGTCGATGATGGGCCTGCTGCTCGCGGTCGGCATGCTCGTCGACAACGCGGTCGTCGTCGTCGAAAGCATCTACCACTACCGCGAGAAATACCCCGACAAACCCTGGTACTGCGCGGTGCAGGGCACCCAGGTCGTCGGCATCGCGATCGCCGCGGGCACGCTCGCCAGCGTGATCGTATTCCTGCCGATGGTGTTCGGCGAGAAGGACGACATCAGCGTGTTCCTCACGCAAGTCGCGGTGACGATGGCAATCGCGCACCTGGCCTCGTGGCTGGTCGCGGTCAGCCTCGTGCCGATGCTGTCGGCCAAGCTGCCGCCGCCGAAATTCATCGGCCGCAAGACGCTGGTGACGCGCATGCAGAACGCCTACGGCAATTTCGTCACGCGCACGCTGCGCCATCGGCGCTGGACCATGCTCGGCCTGCTCGGCCTGCTCGTGGTCAGCATCGTGTTGCCGGCTGCGCACACGAAGATGGACATGTTCCCGAACGGCGATCGCGACCAGCTCTTCCTCGGCTACCGCCTCAATGCGCTGTATCCGCTGGCGGAACTCAAACGCTCGGTCGATACGGTGGAGAACTACCTCAACGCGCATCGCGACGAATTCCACATCAAGAACATCTACAGCCGCTACGCCGAAGACGGCAACGACACGTTCACCTCGATCCTGTTCAAGGATGAGGATCGCGGCAAGATCGACACCAAGGCGATCATGGAAAAGATCCGCAAGGAAGGACCGAAGGTGCCGATCGGCGACATCGTGTTCGACTTCAACGGCAACGGCGGCAACGACAACAGCATCCAGTTCAGCCTCAACGGCGACTCGGGGCAGTTGCTGCGCGAACTGTCGGCGACGGTGATCCCGATCATCAAATCGCTGCCGAGCCTGCGCGACGTGCGCGCCGACCAGGACAGCGGCAACCGCGAGCTGGCGGTCCGCGTCGACCGCGAGAAGGCCCGATCCTACGGTTTCTCTGCCAACGACGTGGCCCAGTACATCTCGGTAGCGCTGCGTGGCGGCCAGCTCAAGGACTACCACAGCGGCCAGGACCAGCTGCAAGTGTGGATGCGCTTCCGCGGCGCCGACGCACGCGACCTCGACAGCCTCTCCGACTACAAGCTGCGCCGCGCCGACGGCACCCAGATTCCGCTCATGTCGATGGTGCAGGTGTCGACCAACAATGCCTCGTCGGTGATCGAGCGCAGCAACCGCCAGACCTCGCTTTCGATCAAGGCCAATCTCGCCGACGGCAAGACCGGCAACGACGCGCGCGCCGAGATCGAGAACGTGATGAACAAGGTGCAGCTGCCGCCCGGCTATAAATGGAGCTTCGGCCAGAATTTCGATCGCGACGACAACGCGGCGGCGAAGATGATGCTCAATCTCGTGCTCGCGCTCGTGCTGGTCTACGTGGTCATGTGCGCGATGTTCGAGTCGCTGATCTATCCGGCGGCGATCCTGACCACGTTTATCTTCTCGGTGTTCGGCGTGTTCTGGCTGTTCTGGATCACCGGCACGACGTTCTCGATCATGGCCTTCATCGGCGTGCTGATCCTGATGGGCGTCGTGGTCAACAACGGCATCGTCATGATCGTGCACATCAACCAGCTGCGGCACGAGGGCATGAATCGCGTCGATGCGCTGATCCAGGGTGCGAAGGACCGCCTGCGCCCGATCCTGATGACGATGGGCACGGCGATCCTCGGCATGGTGCCGCTGTGCATCAGCCGCACCGGCATCGGCGGCGACGGCCCGCCGTATTATCCGATGGCGCGCGCGATCGCCGGCGGCCTGATTTTCTCGACCATCGTCAGCCTGCTCGTTTTGCCGGTAATCTATTCGCTGCTTGATGATGCGAGCCTGTGGGCCAAGCGCGTGCTGCGCGATGCGCGCGCGCGTCGCGGTCGGGGCTTGCGCGCTGCCTGAGGCAGGGAAGTTCCGCGTTGCAAATCTTTTGAAGGGGGCTGCGTAGATGACGCTGGCGGAACTGAGCCTGAAACGCCCGGTCACCGCGATCATGGTCTTCGTCTCGATGACCGTGATCGGCCTGATCGCGGCGTTCCGCCTGCCGCTCGAGGCGATGCCGGACATCCAGTTTCCCTTCATGTTCGTCGACCTTCCGTACCCGGGCTCGACGCCGAGCGAAGTCGAGCGCACGATCACGCGCCCGGTCGAGGACGCGCTGTCGACGCTGACCGGCATCAAGAACATGAACTCGAATTCGACGCCGGAAGGCGCGCAGATTTTCATCGAGTTCAAATGGGGCCAGGACGCCGCGGTCAAGGCGGTCGAGGCGCGCGGCAAGATCGATGCGATCCGCGACCAGCTGCCGAGCGACCTCAAGCGCTATTCTGTGGAGAAATTCGGCACCGGCGATCGTCCCGTGCTCGGCATGCTGATCTCATCCGAGCGCAACCTGACCAACGCCTACGACCTGCTCGACCACAAGCTCAAGCGCCCGCTGGAGCGTTTGCCCGGCGTCGCGCGCGTGCAATTGCAGGGCGTCTCGCAGCGCGAAGTGCAGATCGAGATCTCGGCCGAACGCCTCGGTGCGGCCGGCGTCAGTCTCGACGAGTTGTACAAGA
>NZ_DASVOK010000105.1:0-15822 GCF_036383415.1 Rudaea sp.
AGCGGCGGCAGACTGCTCACCCTCGGCGGCTCGGGGGCGAAGCTCAATTCCGCCGCGCTGAAAACGCACTCGCTCGCCAAGATCGGCGATGTGCACTGCACGCAACCGACCTGCGTGAGCCTCTCGCAAGTGACCGAACTCGGCACCGTCTACTCGCTGGCCGAGTTGCACGCCATCGGCGCGGTCTGCCGCGAGCGCAAGTTTCGCCTGCACATGGACGGCGCGCGCTTTGCCAACGCGCTCGCCGCGTTGGGCTGCACGCCGGCGGAGATGACCTGGAAGTCCGGCGTCGACGTGCTCTCCTTCGGCGCGACCAAGAACGGTGCGCTCGCGGCCGAAGCGATCGTCGTGTTCGACCGCAGCCTCACCGAAGAATTGGCTTACCGCCGCAAGCGCGGTGGCCACCTGCTGTCGAAGATGCGTCTGATCGCGGCGCAGATGGACGCCTATCTCGCCGATGATCTGTGGCTGCGCAATTCACGCCACGCCAACGCGATGGCGCAGCGCCTGGCCGAAGGCTTGCGCGGCGTGCCTGGAATCGTCGTGCATGACGGCGGCGACGCCAATATTCTGTTCTGCACTCTGCCACAACCGATCAACGATGGCCTGCATGCGCAGGGTTTCCACTTCTACGGCGACCGCTGGGGACCAGGCGTGGTGCGCCTGGTGACTTCGTTCGCCACGCAGGCTGCCGATGTGGACGCGTTCATCACGACCGCACGCAGCCTGGGTTCAAATTGATTCGCTTCCCTTCTCCCGATGGGAGAAGGGAAGATCAAAACCCTTCGAGCACGATCTTGCCGCGCGACGCACCGCTTTCGAGCAGCGCGTGCGCGCGCTTGAGGTTGGCGGCGTTGATCGTGCCGAAATGCTCGGCGACGGTGGAGCGAATCACGCCGCGATCGACCAGTTGCGCGACGCGGCGCAGGATCTCGCCCTGCCGCGCGAGTTGCGGCGTGCGGAACGTCGAGCGCGTGAACATGGACTCCCAATGCAGCGACAGCGACTTGCGCTTGAACGCGAGCACGTCGAGCGATTTGGGATCGTCGATCAGCGCGAATTGGCCCTCGGCTTCGAGCAGGTCGGGCATCTGCGAAAGGTAGTCGTCGGTATGGGTGATGCTGATCGCCGCGCTGACCTGCACCAATCCGATCGCCTTCAATCCCTCCGCCAGCGGCCTGGCGTGATCGACCACGTAGTGCGCGCCAAGTTCGTGCACCCAGTCGCGCGTCGCTGCGCGCGAGGCCGTACCGATGACGGTCCAGCCGGTCAGCTTGCTCGCGAGCTGGACAAGGATCGAGCCGACACCGCCGCCGGCACCGATCACGAGCAGCGTGTTGTCGCGCGTCGGATCGGCGGTCAGCACCTTGAGCCGGTCGAACAGCAGTTCCCAGGCGGTAACCGAAGTCAGCGGCAGCGCAGCCGCGGCGGCGTAGTCAAGACTGGTCGGCATCGGCGCGACGATGCGCTCGTCGACGAGTTGCAGTTCGCTGTTGCTGCCCGCGCGGGTCACGTCGCCCGCGTACCAGACCTTGTCGCCCGGCTTGAACCTGCTCGTCTTGGCGCCGACCGCGCGCACGACGCCGGCCGCGTCCCAGCCGAGAATGCGCGGCTGTCCGTCGGTCGATGCCGCGCGCGTGCGCACCTTGGTGTCGACCGGATTGGCCGAGACGGCCTTGACCTCGACCAGCAAGTCGAAATCGCCCGGCACCGGCTCGGCAATGTCCAAATCGAGCAGCGAGTCTGCCTGATCGATCGGAAGGGAATGAAAATAACCTATGGCTTTCATATCGTTACCCTATTCTCTTCATTCAGCTGCAAATCGGAAAAGCACGCGGCGGCATATGCAAATTCCCGCGGATTGTTGGATACCGCAGCCGCAGTCTAAGAGCATCGCACAAACGATTTTGCGCCACGACGCCCGAACGATGCTCGATCCGCAATCCCACAGCGCCATGTACACCCTCTGCGGCCTGCTCGTCGGCCTGCTCGTGGGCTTCACCGGCGTCGGCGGCGGCTCGCTGATGACGCCAATGCTCGTGCTGCTTTTCGGCTTCAACCCGGCCACGGCAGTTGGCACGGACCTGCTCCATGCCGCGATCAGCAAGGCCTGCGGCACCGTCGTCCATGGCCGCAACGCGACGGTCGACTGGCGCATCGTCGGCCGTCTGGCCACCGGCTCGATTCCCGCAACGATCGCGACGATCGTGCTGTTGCGCTATCTCGATCTGGGCGGCCACGGCAGCGGCCGCCTGATTGCGGTCATGCTTGGCGTGGCGCTGATCGCGACCGCGGCCAGCCTGCTTTTCCGCGGCCGCATTCTCGACGCGTTCGCGCGATCCGCCGAACGCCTGAGCGATACTCAGGTGCGTCGTCTGACGATCACACTCGGCTTGCTGCTCGGCGTGCTCGTCTCATTGACGTCGGTGGGTGCCGGCGCGCTCGGCATGGTCGCGCTGCTGTCGCTCTACCCGAAAGCGCCGTCCGCGCGGCTCGTCGGCACGGACATCGCGCATGCGGTGCCGCTGACACTGGTAGCCGGGCTCGGCCACTGGTATCTCGGCAGCGTCGACTGGACGCTGCTCGTGTCGCTGCTGATGGGCTCGCTGCCGGGCATCGTCATCGGCAGCCAGCTGACCGGCTACGTGCCGGATCGCATCCTGCGGCCCATCCTCGGTACCGCGCTCGTAGCCGTGGGCGCGCGGCTCATTGCTTAGCTGAAGCGAGCCTGCGCCCGCATCGGTTCACTCCCACTCGATCGTCGCCGGCGGCTTGCCGCTGATATCGTAAACTACGCGAGAAATGCCGCGTAATTCGTTGATTATCCTGTTGGAAGCTTTGCCGAGAAAATCGTAAGGCAGGTGCGCCCAGTGCGCGGTCATGAAATCGATCGTCTCGACCGCGCGCAAGGACACCACCCACTCGTAGGCACGCGCATCGCCGACCACGCCGACCGATTTGACTGGCAGGAACACGGCAAAAGCCTGGCTGACCTGATCGTAGAGATCGGCGCGGCGCAGTTCCTCGATGAAGATTGCATCGGCACGTTGCAGCAGTTCCACGTATTCCGGCTTCACTTCGCCGAGTACGCGCACGCCGAGGCCAGGACCCGGGAACGGATGGCGATAGACCATTTCGCGCGGCAGGCCGAGTTCGACGCCGAGGCGGCGCACTTCGTCCTTGAACAGCTCGCGCAGTGGTTCGACGAGGCCGAGTTTCATGTCCTCGGGCAGGCCGCCGACGTTATGATGGCTCTTGATGACGTGGGCCTTGCCGGTCTTGCTGCCGGCGGACTCGATCACGTCCGGGTAGATCGTGCCTTGGGCCAACCACTTTGCGTTGGCGAGCTTGTGCGATTCCTCGTCGAAGATTTCAATGAAAAGATTGCCGATGATCTTGCGCTTGGCTTCGGGATCGCTGACGCCTTTCAGTTTGGCGAAATAGCGATCTGCCGCATTCACGCGGATCACCTTGACGCCCATGTGCTCGGCAAACATCGCCATGACCTGGTCGCCTTCCTGCCAGCGCAGCAGGCCCGTGTCGACGAAGACGCAGGTCAGTTGCTTGCCGATCGCACGATGCAGCAACGCGGCGACGACCGACGAGTCAACGCCGCCGGACAGGCCGAGGATCACCTCGTCGCTGCCGACCTGCGCACGCACGCGCGCGATCTGGTCGTCGATGATGTTCGCCGCGGTCCACAGCGCGGCGCAGCCGCAGATGTCGACGACGAAGCGGCGCAACAACGCCATGCCCTGCTTCGTGTGCGTGACTTCGGGATGGAACTGCACGCCGTACCAACGCTTGGCCTCGTTCGCCATCGCGGCGACCGGGATGCGATCGGTGACGGCCGTGACGGTGAAGCCCGGCGGCGCCTTGGCGACGTGGTCGCCGTGGCTCATCCAGACATCGAGCTTTTTTGCGCCGACATGATCGCTCAGCCCGTCGAGCAGCGAATCCTTCGCGATCACATCGACCTGCGCATGGCCGAACTCACGTGCATCGGCCGCCTCGGTCGCACCGCCGAGCTGTGCCGCGAGCGTCTGCAGGCCATAGCAGATGCCGAGGATCGGCAGGCCCACATCGAACACCTGCTGCGGTGCCTTCGGTGCGTCTTGCAACGTGGTCGATTCGGGGCCCCCGGAAAGGATGATGCCCTTGGCGCCGAACTTGGCGATCTCGGCCGGATCGTGGTCCCAGGCCCATATCTCGCAATAGACACCGATCTCGCGGATGCGCCGGGCGATCAACTGCGTGTACTGCGCGCCGAAATCGAAGATGAGGATTTTGTCGGTGTGGATGTTTTGCATGCTTCGCTCCCCTCTCCCGCCGGGAGAGGGGCCGGGGGTGAGGGTCCGGGTTCACTCAGCCTCTCATGGGACGAGCCCTCATCCGGCGCTCTGGTGACGCGGCTTCTCCCGGTGGGAGAAGGACAATCAGTCCATTCGGTAATTCGGCGCTTCTTTGGTGATCGCCACATCGTGCACATGCGACTCGCGCACGCCCGCACTGGTGATGCGCACGAATTGCGGCTTGGCACGCATCTCGTCGACCGTGGCGCAGCCGACATAACCCATCGCTGAGCGCAGGCCGCCCGACAACTGGTGGATGATCGAGCGCAGCGGCCCGCGATAAGGCACGCGGCCTTCGATGCCTTCGGGAACGAGCTTGTCCGGATCGGCCTCATCCTGGAAATAGCGATCCTTGGAGCCTTTCTGCATCGCGCCGAGGGATCCCATTCCACGATAAGATTTATAGCTACGCCCTTGATAAAGCTCGACTTCTCCTGGCGCTTCCTCAGTGCCGGCGAACATGCCGCCGATCATGACGCAGTTCGCTCCCGCGGTCAGTGCCTTGGCGATGTCGCCGGAATAGCGGATGCCGCCGTCGGCAATCAGGCAGGCGCCGCTGTCCTTGATCGCTTCGGCGACCATGGACACTGCCGAGATCTGCGGCACGCCGACGCCGGCGACGATGCGTGTCGTGCAGATCGAGCCGGGGCCGACGCCGACCTTGACCGCGTCCGCGCCCGCGTCGACCAGCGCCTTGGCCGCATCGCCGGTGACGATGTTGCCGCCGATGACCTGCATCTGCGGGAAATTCTTCTTGACCCAATTGACGCGGTCGAGGACACCCTGCGAATGACCGTGCGCCGTGTCGACAATGATCACGTCGACACCCGCATCGACGAGTGCGCCGACGCGCTCCTCGGTGTCGCCACCTGTGCCGACCGCGGCGCCAACGCGCAGGCGCTCGTGCTGGTCCTTGGCCGCGTTCGGGTTGTCGTGGGCCTTCTGGATGTCCTTGACCGTGATCAGGCCGCGCAGCTCGAAGCCGCCGTTGACCACGAGCACCTTCTCGATGCGGTGCTTGTGCAGCAGACGCAGCACTTCGTCCTCGCTCGCGCCTTCGTTCACCGTGACCAGCTTGTCCTGCTTGGTCATGATGTTCCTGACCGGATCGTCGAGCTCCTTCTCGAAGCGCAGGTCGCGGCTGGTGACGATGCCGACGAGCTTGCCGCCGTCGACCACGGGCACGCCGGAGATGTTGTTCGCGCGCACGAGCTTGAGCACGTCGCGGATCGAGGTCGTCGGCGTCACCGTGATCGGGTCGCGGATCACGCCGGCCTCGAACTTCTTCACCAGGCGCACTTCGGCGGCCTGCTGCTCGATCGCCATGTTTTTGTGGATGATGCCGATGCCGCCGCATTGCGCCATCGTGATCGCGAGGCGCGCTTCGGTCACGGTGTCCATCGCGGCCGACAGGATCGGGATGTTGAGCTGGATGTTTTTGGTCAGGCGCGTGGCCAGGGAAACGTCGCGCGGCAATACGTTCGAGTAGGCAGGAACGAGCGAAACGTCGTCGAAGGTCAAAGCTTCGGTAAGGATGCGCATGGGTGCGGGGGAAGCCCAAGCCGGTAAACCCGTTATTATACCGATTTACCCTCGGCATCGCATGGGTTTCTGCCAGCGTCGCCACACTACCTTCACGCCGCCGTCAGATTCCAATGCCCAAGCCTTATTCCGCATTCCGCTCCGCCGCCGCCAAACAACCGCGGCGCAAGGGCCTGGTCGGTGCGGCGCTGCTCGTCGTTTTCATGCTGATCCTGGCCGGCCTGCGCGGCCTCGCGCTCGTAGGCATCGCCACCGGGCTGACCGATTGCGCGTGGTGTATGGGGGCTACGGCGATCCAGCAGGACGCGGGCATTCTCGCCCTGCTGCTCGCCTTCACCGGACTGTCGCTGCTAAGCGCGCGCTACTGGCTGCAGCTGCCGTGGCTGCTGCTCAGCGCGATGCTGCTGCTGGCCTACGCGCTGGACGCGATCCTGCTCAAGACGCTGGTCCAGCACCTGTACTGGCTGGACATCGTGAAGTTCGGCAAGGAGATCGATGCGATCGGCCGCTTCGGCAATGTCCTGCTCGCTTCGGCGACGGGCAAGCTCATGCTCGTCGGCGTGGTTGCCGGCATTGGCGTGCTCGTGCTCGCCCTGCTATCACGGCCACGGCGTCCGCGACTCGCCCTCGCCTGCTTCGTCGCTGCGGGCTTGTTCTTCCTCATCGGGCTATGGAGCCCGATGACGATGAAGTACATCAACTACCCGCTGCTGCAGAACTTCATCGCCGCGAACCTCGCCGACAGCGTCGATCGCCACTACAGCACCGCCTATGCCGACATGCTGCGCAAGGAATACGTTCCGCCCGCGCCGATCTGCGAAGCGGGCCGCGGCCTGCGCCCGAACGTCATCATCATCGCGGTTGAGTCCTTATCGATGTACCACAGCAAGCTGTTCGGCGGCGGCGGCGACACGCCACATCTCGATGCGATCGCACGCGACAACGCATATTTCCCGGACTTCATCGCCAACGGCTTCACCACCGACAGCGGACTCATCGCGATGATCACCGGCAAGCCGCCGATCCCGACCCTCGGCCGCTATCAGAGCGCCGAAGCGTTCGCCGGCTTCGAGAGCCCGCAGGGCGCGCTGCCGGAGATTGTGCACGCGCACGGCTACACGACGCACTTCTTCACCACGGGCGACCTCGGTTTTCTCGACAAGTCGAAGTGGCTCAAGGAACTCGGTTTCGATTCCTGGGAAGGCGCCGAGCAGCCTTTCTACAACGGCTGGAAGCGCCGCCATTTCAACGCCGCCGAGGACAAGGCCTTGTACCAGCGCTTCCTGCAGTGGCTCGACGCGCGCAAGGACGATGCCTCGCCGTGGCTGGCCTTCATCCTCACCGTGTCGACGCATCCGCCGTTCGTCAATCCGGAGAACGAAAGCCTCGACGAAGCCGGCGCGTTCCGCTACGCCGACAAACAGATCGGCATGCTCTACGACGAGCTCGCCAAGCGCGATTTCTTCCGCAACGGCGTGCTGATGATCTCCGGCGACCACCGCAGCATGACGCCGCTGTCCGCGACCGAGCTTGCGCGCTTCGGCGACAGCGCGCTCGCGCGCACGCCGTTCGTGGTCGCCACACAATTGCCGATCACCCGCGGCGCCGTCAGCGGCAAATTCCAGCAAGCGGACATCGTTCCGTCGATCGCGGAGCTGCTCGGCGAACGCGCCTGCCACAAGCCCGACCAAGGCACGTTCCTGAGCGACCCACCGCAGCCCGCACAATACGTCGCCCACGCGCGCGGTGACCGTCGCAACCAGATCGACATCTATTTCGACGGCAAGCAGGCGGACCTCGTGCTCGCGGGTGACCAATCGGACTGGATCGGACCGAAGCCGGACAACTGGAAACAGATCATGGACGGCATCGCACTCGATCGTATCGGCCGCGGCACGGCGAACGAGAACTTCCTCGACCTGATGATTAACGCACGGGCGCCGAAGCCCGCGCCTTCACCGAACTGATTCGCACGGCTAGCGCACGAGAGCAAGCGACAGCTCGGGCACGTAGGTCACGATCAGCACGCACAGCATCAGCAGCGCGTAGAACGGCAGGCAGGCGCGGATGATCGACAGCGCCGGTCGGTCGAAGCGCGCCGCGGCGATGAAGATGTTCATCCCCGCTGGCGGCAGGAAGATTCCGATCTGCAGGTTGGCAAGGAAGATGATGCCCAGATGCGTCGGATCGACGCCGTAGTGGATCGCGATCGGCAGCACCAGTGGCACGAGGATGATGATCGCCGGGAAACCTTCGAGCAGCATGCCGAACACGAGCAGGAATGCGTTGAGCACGAGCAGGAAGCCGAGCTTGCTCGTGATGCCGGCTTGCAGCCATGCGAACAGTTGCTCGGGCACGTCGGCGTCGATCAGCCAGTTGGTCAGCGCGAGCGAGAAGCCGAGCACGATGAGGATCGCCCCGACGAGCAGCATCGCCTCGCGGATCACGCGTGGCAGTTCGACGAGCTTGATCTCACGGCGGATCAGCACGGTGACGATGAGCACGTACAGCGCCGTCGCCGCCGCTGCTTCGGATGGCGCGAGCTTGCCCGAGAACACGCCGGCGAGCACGAGCACCGGCAGCGGCAGTTCCCAACCGGCGTCCTTGACCGCCGCCCAAAGCTCGCCTGGCGGCGACTTCGGCGGACGCGGTAGACCGCGCGCCTGCCAGGCGCTGTACAACGCCAGCACCGTGATCATCAGCAACGTCGGCAACAGGCCTGCCTTGAACAACGCATCGATCGCCACGGGCGGCGTCGTATGGAACTGCTGGGCGACGACTCCGTAAAGGATCAGCGGCATCGACGGCACGAGCAGCAGGCCGAGGCTGCCCGATGCGGTCAACAGGCCAAGCGAAAAGCGTTCGCCGTATTGCGCCTGACGCAGCGCCGGATAGAGCACGGCGCCGAGCGCGACGAGAGTGACGCCGGTCGCGCCGGTAAACGCGGTGAAGAATGCGCAAGCACAGATCGAAACGATGGCCAAGCCACCCGGCAACCAGCCTACGAGCGCATTGGAAAGCCGCACGAGCCGGCGCGGCGCCTGACTCTCGGCGAGCAGGTAACCGGCCAGCGTGAACAAAGGAATCGCGATCAACGCCGGCATGTCGGCGAGACGATAGAACTCGATCGCGACCGCCGTGCCCGGTTGCCCCGACGCGGAAAAGCCGAGTAACGCGATCGCCGCGATCAGCGCAAACAGCGGCGCGCCGAGCGCGGCAAGAATGACCAGAATGCCGGCGATCAACCAAATCATCGCGCCGGCCCTTCGTCGCCGGTGTTCACGCAGCCAGTGTCATGCAGCAATTCCGGCGCGGACAACCCCGGCACGTGTGCCGGTGTGGCGAAGGCGCGCAACACGAATCGCACTGCCATCAAACCAAAACCGACCGGAAGGATGCTTTCGAGCAACCAGTTCGGCAGACCGAAATCCGACTTGGCGCCGCCGTCGAGATCGACGCTGACGAGTCCCCATCCGTACCACGCCAGCGCGGCGCAGATGCCGGCGGCGAACAGCAACGTCAAGATGCGCACCGCGCGCTGCGCGCCGGCCGGAAGAAACCGCTGCAACACGTCGACGGCGATGTGCTTGTCATCGCGCACGGCGGCGAGCGCACCGAGCATCGCCGTCCACACGACCAGTGTGCGCAGGAACGGATCAGCCCAGGAGAAACCGCCGCCGAACACGTTGCGCATGAAAATCTGGGCGCCGGCGAGCGCGACGAGGATCAGCACGAGAACGGTCAGAACGCCGTTCTCGAGACGGTGCAGCCAGCGTACCCAGTTCGTCACTTGCGCGCTTCGTCGAGCGCCTTGTTCACCGCAGCGGCGAGCTCGGGCGAAATGCCGCCGGCTCCGGTCAGGTTCTTGCGCGCATCAGCGCCGATAGTATCCCAAGTCTTGCGCTGGTCGGCATTCTGCGCCGTGATCGCGACGCCCTGGCCCTGCAGCGCCGTGCGTGCTTGCGCGTTGTCCGTGCGAGCGCCCTTCTCGATGCGTGCGAACGCTGCGCCGACCTCGTCGTCGAGCACTTTCCTGTCTTCGGCGCTGAGCGCGTCGTAGGCCTTCTTGTCGATCGCGAGGTAGCCCATGACGTACATCAGCGGCAGGTCGAGCATGTGCTTGACCTTGGTGTGCCACTGGAACGCAATCGCGCCTGCAGTCGTGCTCGCAGCCGCATCGATGAGGCCGGTCTGTAGGCTCGTATAGACGTCGGCGATCGGCAGCGGAATCGGTGTGACGCCGGCGGCCTTGAACGCGATCTCGGCGACGCGATCACCCTGCGGTACCCATACTTTCGCGGCCTTGAGCGTGTCCTTGTCGTGGATGTCGTTGACGCTGAACAGGTAGGCGAAACCGCCGCCGGCCATGCCTGGCACGACGTAGCCGGCCTTCTCGAAGCTCGTCTTGAGCTGCGCGTCGACCTTGGCACGTACCTTGTCGATTTCGTCCTCGCTGCGGAACTGGAACGGCTGGCTGTAGACGTTCGCGTCGGGCGTGATCGATGCGGCCTCGCCGCCGGTGAACGCCGCGCCCTGCAACTGGCCGATCTTGATCTTGCGCAGCACGGTCGCGTTGTCGCCCATCACGCCACCGGGATAGAACTTGATCTCGACGCGATCGGACGTCTTCGTCTTCACCGCCTCGGCGGCAGCACGCATTTCCTTCATCCACGCCGTGCCGTCGGGCGCGATCGTCGCGATCTTGATTGGCGCGGCGTTCGCGACGATGCACGCGAGAGAAAGAATTGATGCCAAGAGTGCTTTTTTCATGTGTGTACTTCTCCAGAAATTCCGGGCGTCAGAAAAAATCCTTGCCCGATGCGAGCAAGGCCTTCGCCTTCTTCTTCGCCAGCGTATTGATCAAGGTCAGCCGCGGCGCCACCGGGTCGGCCGCGAGCACTTCGTTGAGCAGTTTGTCGTGCAGCGTCTGATCGAACACGAGGCGCGCATAGAACTGCGCGTACAGCACGCGCACCATCTGGTTTTTTCCGCCCGACAGTTCCAGCGCCTTGTCGAACCAGGCCTTGCCCTCCTCGGGCTTGCCGCCGAGCGACGCGGGCCGGATCGAATTGACGACGCAGAGATAGAGCGCCGCGCCGCCGTCGTCATAGTGCGCATCGATCGCGTCGCAACGCAGGAGCAGCGCCTGCAGCTTCGGCAGGTCGGCGATCGCGTTCCAGTCGCTGGTATTGACCTGGATGCGCCCGGCCCAGGCCGCGGCGAAACCGTACAGCGTCGCGATGTCCTTCGCGTCGGCCTGCTTAAGAGCGGCGTCGAATTTCTCGTAGGGTGCGTCGAGCGCCTCGCACAACGGCTTTTCACTCAGGCACAGAGCGTGGCGCGCATAGCCGTAGGCGCGGCCGGCAAGTTTCTGCGCGCGTTCGTTGTCGTCGACGAACGCGCCGGCGTAGGCGCCGTAGAGCTTTGCGCCGGCCAGCAGCGAAGCGGCATCCTCGGGATTGGCTTCGATGCGGCTGTCGATCAGCAACAGATACGACGGCAGGCCGTCGCGCACGATCCCAGGGTCGTCCTGGTCGAGCACCGCCATGGTCAGCGAGTCGCCGAATTCGCGCGTCGCCTTCTGCACCACGCTGCCACAGGCAGCGCTCAGACAGGCGCACAGCAGCGACGCGAAACGAAGGCGTGGGAGCGAATTGCGCATGGTTTGCGGAAGAAAAAGACTGGCGGGAATTTTAACGCAGCCGCTTGGCCGAATAGTGACGCAAGGCGGCTCGCGTCAGGCGCGATTCAGTTGCCCGCGTCGGCCGCGCGCGCGGCTTCGAGCGTGTTCTGCATCAACGTCGCCACCGTCATCGGCCCGACCCCGCCGGGCACCGGCGTGATCCACGAGGCGCGTTCGGCCGCAGCGGCGAATTCGACGTCGCCGACTAGGCGGCCGTCTTCGAGCCGGTTGATGCCGACATCGATCACGATCGCGCCGGGCTTGACCCAATCACCTTTGACGAGGCCGGGTCGCCCGACGGCGACGGCGAGAATGTCGGCCGAGCCGATCACCGCCGGCAGGTCGCGCGTGAACTTGTGGCAGGTCGTCGTCGTGCAGCCGGCCAGCAGCAGTTCAAGCGCCAGCGGCCGCCCAACGTGGTTCGACACGCCGACCACGACCGCATTCTGCCCGCGCACGGGTCGATCGGTGTTGGCGAGCAGGGTCATCACGCCCTTCGACGTGCACGGGCGCAGGCCACGCTGGCGCAGCGTGAGCCGGCCGATGTTCTCCGGATGGAATCCGTCGACGTCCTTGCGCGGATCGATGCGGTTGACGATGACGTTGGCATCTACATGCGCCGGCAGCGGCAGCTGCACGAGGATGCCGTGAACATGCGGATCGCCATTTAACGCATCGATCAGCGCGACAAGCTCGGCCTGCGTTGTCGTCGCCGGCAGGTCGAAATCGCGCGAATGGAAGCCGGCGTGCTTGCAGGCGCGACGCTTGTTGCGCACGTAAACGCTCGACGCCGCGTCGTTGCCGACGAGCACGACGGCGATGCCCGGCACACTCAGGCCCTGTGCGCGACGTTGTTCGACCTCGGCACGCAGGTCGTCGAGCAAGCGGTCGGCGATGCGTTTGCCGTCGAGTATCTTCGCGCTCATGCGTTTTCTGTGGATCCGTTCAAAGATGCGCATTATCACGGTTGGCCGGGTGCGGCTCAAATAGCGCTACTATTGAGTAGAACCTATCTCAAAACGTAGCGAGCGAAGGCAGTTCGCGCGTCGCCGGAGCGCAGGAACCGGAGTTTACTGATCGTAAATGAGGATTCCGAGCACCGCCGGCGCGCGAAATGTCGAGCACAGTAGTTGTGAGATAGGTTCTACGCTGCAGGAGAACACCCGTGTCCAATTCCCAGATCGAACTCGAAGCCGCCGCCTTCCGCCGCCTGCTCCGCCATCTCAACGAAAAACGCCCTGACGTGCAGAACATCGACCTGATGACGCTCGCCGGCTTCTGCCGCAACTGTCTTGCCGATTGGTACCGCGAAGCCGCCGCCGAACGCGGCATCGAATTGAGCAAGGACGCCGCGCGCGAGCAGGTCTACGGCGAGCCGTTCGAGCAATGGAAGGCAAAACATCAGAAGCCGGCCAGCGCCGAACAGCTCGCCGCTTTCGAGCGCGCGCAGCGCGAGGCGCACTGAACGTGCGCGGGATCGACCCGGGCATGCTGCCGATCGAACGCGAGAGCAACGGCATCTCGATCCGCAAATACCAGCCCGGGGACAGCGCGGCAATCGTCGAAGCCGTGCAGGAGTCGGTCGCGACGGTCGGCACCTGGCTGGACTGGTGCAGCAACGGCTACGGCCGCAGCGACGCGGACGCCTGGATAGCACATGCGACCGCGCAATGGGATGAGGCCGGGATGTTCGCATTCGCCGTCGTCGATGCGACCAGCAGCGACTATCTCGGCGGCGTCGGCCTCAACCAGATCGACCAGGACAACCGTTCCGCCAACCTCGGCTACTGGGTCCGCCAGTCGTACGAGAGTCGCGGCGTCGGCACGCAGGCGGCGCGCCTCGCGGTCGGCTACGCATTCGAGCTGCTCAAGCTCAGCCGCATCGAAATCGTCTGCGCGGCGATGAACCGGCCGAGCCGCCGCGTCGCGGAAAAGACCGGCGCGCGTTTCGAAGGTTTGCAGAGCGGGCGTCTCAGTGTGCACGGCCAAGCGCTCGACGCCGCGGTCTACACGATCACCGCACCGGCGGCGCGACGTCAGGTCTGATCCGATCAGGCATGTGACGCGCAGATCTGCGCGACATCTTCGTAGCCCCTGAACACGGCGTGCTCACCGCATCCCGGGCACTGCGGGTCGCGCGGCAGGCGCAGTTCGCGGAATGTCGCGGCGAGCGCGTCGTAGCACAGCAGGCGCCCGACCAGCGGCGCGCCGATACCTAGCACGAGCTTGATCGCTTCGGTCGCCTGCAGCAGGCCGATCGTGCCCGGCAGCACGCCGAGCACGCCTGCTTCGGCGCAGTTCGGTGCATCTTCCGCAGCAGGCGGTTCCGGGAACAGGCAGCGATAGCATGGCGATTTCGCATCGCGCGCATCGAACACGCTGACCTGGCCGGTAAAGCGATGCACCGCGCCGTAGACGAGCGGAATCTTCAGTTCCCGGCATGCCGCGCTGAGCAGATAGCGCGTCGGGAAATTGTCGGCACCGTCGATGACGACGTCGTGATCGCGGATCAGTTCCTCGACATTCGCCGCGGCAAGACGTGTGCGCTGCGTGCGCAGCTCGATCGACGGATTGAGCGCGGCCAGCGCGATGCGCGCCGACTCGATCTTTGCCATGCCGACGCGGGCATCGGTGTGCAGGATCTGGCGCTGCAGATTCGACTTGTCGACCACGTCGTCATCGATCAGGGTCAAATGACCGACTCCGGCCGCGGCGAGATAGAACGCCGCCGGCGAGCCGAGTCCGCCCGCACCGATCAGCGCGATGCGCGCCTGGGCGAGGCGGCCCTGCCCGGCCACGCCGACTTCGGGCAGCAGCAGGTGGCGTGAATAACGCTCAAGCGCGTCGGCACCGAGGCCGCCTTCAGCAAGCGGCAAGCCTTCGGCATTCCAGCGCAGGAAGCCGCCAGCCACCGATGCGAGATTCGCGTAGCCAAGATCGCGCAGCGCCTGCGCGGCGCGCAGCGAACGCTTGCCGCTCGCGCAGATCGTCAGGATCTCGCGCTCGCGGTGCGACTCGATCGCGGCGATGCGTTCGACGACCATACCCAGCGGCACGCCGATCGCGCCTGCCGGCATCCCGCCTGCGCGCTCGTCGTCTTCGCGCACGTCGATCAGCAACGCACCCTGCGCTTGTCGCGCTGCGGCGTCACCGGGAGTGATTTCGTCAATGGCGTCGGTCATGAACGGGATATGCGCTTGGCTTCGTCGCTGTTCAAGCCCAGCCGGGCAAGGCCAGTACTTCGACTACGGTTCCGGCAGCGTATTCCTGCGCGGCCTCGGGCAGCATGATCAAGGCATCGGCTTCAGCAACCCCGCGCAGCTGTCCCGAGCCTTGCTTCTTCAACGGTGTGGCGTGCAATGCTCCCGCCTCGTCGCAGACCAGCGATGCACGCAAAAACTCCACTCGCGAATGCGTCTTGCGCACGGCTTGGGCGAGGCGCGCGCGCAATGTCATGCCGCTTGGCCGGCGGCGCGTCATTGCATCCAGCGCGGGGCGGACGAGGGCAAGAAAGGTCGCGACTCCCGACACAGGATTCCCCGGAAGCGAAAACACCAGCGTCCGCCCGATGCTGCCGAACAGGAACGGCATGCCCGGCTTGATCTTGACCTTCCACAGATGCACGCGACCGACCTCTGCGAGCAGGGGCGGAAGATAATCGGCCTCGCCCGCAGAGACACCGCCGCTGGAGACGACGATATCGGCATCATTGGCCGCGCGAGTCAGCGCTTCGCGCAGCGCCGGCGGATCGTCGCGCAAACGCTCGTGGCGTACGAGTTCGACGCCATGCTGTTCGAGCAGAGCGCCGAGGCTGTAGCGGTTGGAATCGTGAATCTGCCCGTAGCCCAGGGCTTGGCCCGGCGCGACGAGTTCGTCGCCCGTGGTCAGCAACACGGCGCGAGGTCTGCGCGTCGCTGCGACGTGGGTGTGGCCGAACGAAGCGATCACGCCGATCTGTGCCGGCGTCAGCACCGTGCCCGCGCCCAGCGCGCGATCGCCGCTGCGATAGTCCTCGCCGGCCGGACGCACGTTCGCGCCGGATCGCGCTCCCGCCGCGATCGCGATCATCTCGCCTTCAACGCGCGAGTCTTCCTTCATCACGACCGTATCCGCGCCCGCTGGCAGCGGCGCGCCCGTTGTGATGCGCACGCAGGTGTTGGGCTCGACTCGCGGCACTTCGGTGCCGCCGGCGAGGATCGTGCCGATCAGGCGCAGGCGTGTTTCCGCATCAACCGCGAGATCGGC
>NZ_DASVOK010000106.1:0-4259 GCF_036383415.1 Rudaea sp.
CTGGCCGCGGTGCGCAAAGAGATCGCCGCCGCCGGCTTCGCCGCGACCGCGCAGCTGTTTTCCGCGCAGGCCAAGACCGGCCTCGACGAGGCACGCGGCGCGCTGGCCGCGCTGCTGTCCCAATCCTGATACGCCGCGGCGTCAGTTTCTTGCGGTCAGTGGGGTCTTTTGTTCCACTGCCCAGCCTCCATATCACCCAGCCAGAATTCAATACGCCGTCATTCCCACTTTCGCGGAAATGACGACAAAAGAGCACGCGAGCCTATGTCCGGACCCAGCGCGGTAAAAGAAACCCCGATCGAACGCCGCGAGCAGCTCGTGGACTACATCGCCTCCGGCGCGCGCACGCCCGAGGCGTGGCGCATCGGCACCGAACACGAGAAGTTCGGCTTCCGCCTCGACGACCTGCGTCCGCCTACGTACGAAGGTCCGCGAGGCATCGGCGCGATGCTCAACGGACTCACGCGCTTCGGCTGGGCGCCGATCAGCGAGACCGTGGACGGCGCGACCAACGTGATCGCGCTCGCGCGCGGCGACGGCTCGATCACGCTCGAACCGGCCGGCCAGCTCGAACTCTCCGGTGGCCAGCTCAAGACGATCCACGAGACCTGCGAGGAAGTCACCGGCCATCTGCGCGAGGTCAAGACGGTTGCCGACGAGTTGCAGCTCGGCTTCCTCGGCATGGGCTTCCAGCCGAAGTGGCGGCGCGACGAGATGCCGTGGATGCCGAAGGGCCGCTACCGCATCATGCGCGACTACATGCCCAAGGTCGGCAAGCTCGGCCTCGACATGATGACGCGCACCTGTACTGTCCAGGTGAACCTCGACTTCGCCAACGAAGCGGATATGGTGAAAAAATTCCGCGTCTCCCTCGCGCTGCAGCCGATCGCGACCGCGCTGTTCGCCGACTCGCCGTTCACCGAAGGCAAGCCGAACGGCTACCTCTCGTACCGATCGCACATCTGGACCGACACCGATGCAGATCGCACCGGCATGCTCGATTTCGTCTTCGAGGACGGCTTCGGCTACGAGCGCTACGTCGACTACCTGCTCGACGTGCCGATGTATTTTTCCTATCGCGACGGCAAGTACATCGATCTCGCCGGCAAGTCGTTCAAGAAATTCCTCGCCGGCGGACTCGACGATCTGCCCGGCGTACTGCCGACGATGAAGGACTGGGCCGACCACATGACCACGGCCTTCCCCGAAGTGCGCTTGAAGAAGTACCTCGAGATGCGCGGCGCCGACGGCGGCCGCTGGAGCCGGCTGTGCGCGCTGCCCGCGTTCTGGGTCGGCCTGCTCTACGACCAGACCGCGCTCGACGCCGCCTGGGATCTGGTCAAGGATTTCACCATGGCCGAGCGCCACGCGCTGCGCGACGGCGTGCCGAAACACGCACTCAAACTGCCATTCCGCAACGGCAGCGTGCGCGACCTCGCGCGCGAGGCGCTGAAGATTTCCGGGCAGGGCCTCACGCGGCGCAATCAATTGAATGCGACCGGCGCGAGCGAAGCGGTCTTCATTGAGCCGCTGATCGAATATGTCGAAGCGAACCAGACCCCGGCCGAGCGCAAGCTCGAACTGTTCAACGGGCCATGGAACGGCAGCGTCGATCCGCTGTTCAGGGAATTCGCCTACTGACTCTCGCGGCAAGCCGCTCAGTACATTCGCCGCCGTCGCCAGGCAAAAGCGGCGATGAGACCCGTCATGAGCAGCAACATCTGCCAGTGGAGTAAGGGCGCGGCGACCGGAGCCGACACCAGCGCCACGCTCACACTTGCGCTGTTGTTGGACGACGTAGGGTCGGCTGTCGTCGTCGTTGCCGACGCGGTGTTGACTACGCTTCCGGTTTGGACTCCGACCGTATCGATGGTGAGCGCGAAGCTCGCACTTGCCCCGTATGCCAGCGTTGCGACCGTGCATGTGACTGTGCCGCCGGCACCTACAGCCGGCGTCGTGCAGGCGAAAGCAGGCCCGGCAGTCTGCGCGAGCGAGACGAAACGGGTGCCGCTCGGCAGTGCGTCAACCAAAGCCACCGCCGAAGCCGCAGACGGTCCGTTGTTGTTCACGCCCAGCGTGTAGACGATCTTGCTGCCCGGCGGCACGGATGCGGACGCCGCAGTCTTGCTCACCGAGAGATCCGCGGTCGCCCCTACGTTGGTGTTGGCGACGGCGCTGTTATTGGCCGGATTCGCGTCCACGCTGCTGGTTTGCGCGGTTGCCGTATTCGTCAGCGTCGTGCCGGCGGCTGTGTCGCCGGCCACTGCGACGACAAGCGCGAAGGAGGCACTCGCGCCCACCGCGAGCGTCGCCGCACCGCAGGTGATGGTGCCACCCGCACCGATTGTTGGCGTTGTGCAGGTGAAGGCCGGACCCGCAGTCTGCGCGAGTGAGACGAACGTGGTACCGGCGGGCAGCGTATCGCTCCATTGCGCGTTGTTTGCCGGCGAGGTGCCCTGATTGGCCAGGCCGAGTGTGTAGGTAAGATTTTGTCCCGCCGTGACGATTGCCGCCGCAGTCTTGCTCATGACGAGGTCGGCAGTGTTGTTGACCGTCGATGTCGCCGAGGCGCTATTGTTGGCGGTATTGGGATCGGTGGTCGCGCTGCTCGCCGTCGCGGTATTGACCAGGTTGCTGCCGTTGCCGGCGCTGACCGGAACGGTGATGACGAGCGTGAATGACGCGCTTGCGCCGACGGCCAGCGTGGCGATGCTGCAGGTGACGGGACCGCTCCCGCCGACCGGAGGCGTCGCGCAGGTGAAGGCCGGGCCGGGGGCCTGCGCCAGCGAGACGAAGGTCGCATCAGTCGGCAATGAATCGCTCAGCGTCACCGAGGCGGCGTTGGACGGGCCGGCGTTGATCAGCGTCAACGTGTAGGTGGCGTTACCTCCGGCAATGACGTTTGCCGGGCCGCTCTTGGTCACGCCGAGATCGGCCTGGGTGGATACCGTGGTAGCGACGGTGGAAGTGTCGTTGCCGTGATTGGGGTCGACACTGTCGGTCGTCGCGGTCGCGGTGTTCTGCAGAGTCGTTCCGTTTGCGACGCTGGCCGACACTGCCGCCGTCAGCGTGAACTGGGCACTGCTGCCGTTGGCGAGCACGGCGATGGTGCAGGTGATGCTGCCGTTGGCCCCGATCGCGGGCACCGCGCAGCTCGCCGCAGGCCCGGTGTTCTGCACGAGCGAGACAAACGTCAGGCCGGCCGGCAACGCATCGGTGAAGCGTGCCTGCGTCGCCGCATCGGGCCCGTTGTTGCTCAAGCTGATCGTGTAGCTGATCGATGGCCCGCCGGCAATGGCGCTGGCCGGTCCGGATTTGGTGACGGCGACGTCGGCGCTCGACACCGTCGTGGTGGTGGCGGAGCTGTCGTTCTCGCTGTTCGGGTCGTTGTCCGAGGTGACGGCAGCGACATTCGTGTAGATCGTGCCCGCCGAGGTCCCGTTGGGTACGTGCCCGATCAGGGTAAACGTTGCGGAGGCGCCGGCGGCGAGGCTGGCGATCGTGCAGGTCGTCGACACACCCGGAGTGCAGGTAAAGGCCGGGCCGGCAGTCTGATTGAAGGACACGAACGTCATCGGCGCGGACGGGAAACCCGCCGGCAGATTGTCCGCCCAGGCCACGTTGGTCGCCGCATCGGGTCCGTAGTTGGCGACGACAATCGTGTAGCTGATGTCGGAGTTGGCCGCCACGCTGACCGGGCCGGTTTTGATGATGGATACGTCTGCCTGCGGCGACGGTATCTGGACACCCCAGATGGTGGAGTTGTTCTCGCTATTGGGGTCCGGGGTTTCGGAGGAAACGCTCGCAGTATTCTCGAAAAGCGTTCCCGCCGCGGTTCCGGCAGGAATATGCAGCGTGACCGCGAAGGTCGCCGAACTGCCTGTGGCCAGCGTCGCTGCATTACAGGTGATGATGCCGCCGGCGCCGACGGCCGGCGTCGTACAGGTGAAGGCGGGGCTGGCGGTCTGCATCAACGAGACGAAGGTCATGCCGGCCGGAATCTGATCGCTCATGTTGGCACTCGCCGCGTCGTCAGGACCGGCGTTCACCACGGTCAACGTATACACGACATCGGTGCCGGCACTGGCCGTCGTCGGCCCGACCTTCGTGATTCCGAGATCGGCGGACGGGGGCGGGGCTTGGGCATGAGCCGGCAGAACGCCGCCGAAGGCGAGCGCACAGAGCAACAGACACCGAGACGAGAGACTCGAGTTGCGCATCGTTGTTTCCCCTGGCTGGCCGGCCAGCGGACTGCTGGC
>NZ_DASVOK010000107.1:0-2769 GCF_036383415.1 Rudaea sp.
CGCGGTCACGGTGACCTTCCTTGTGCCGCTGTTCGCGCTGATCTGGGCCGCGCTGTTCTTGGGCGAGCCGATCACCTGGGCCGCGCTTGCCGGTTGCGCGCTCGTGTTGTTCGCGGTCGCGCTGATCTTCGAGAAGGTGCCGGGGATCAAACCGAAATCGCCACTGGCCGCGATCAAACAGGCGTGACCGCATGCCCACGAGTCTGAACTGGATCGCTTTTACTGCGGTCGCACTCGGCTTCGCGATCACGCCGGGTCCGAACATGATCTACACGATCTCGCGCGCGCTGTGCCAGGGCGCGGGCGCAGCGTTGATCTCGCTGCTCGGCATCGCGCTCGCATTCGTGTTCTACATGCTGTGTGCCGTGTTCGGTATCACCGCGCTGCTGATGACGGTGCCGTTCGCTTACGACGCGCTGCGCATCGCCGGTGCGCTGTACCTGCTCTATCTCGCCTGGCAGGCGGTCAGGCCGGGTGGACGCTCGCCGTTCGAAGTGCGCCAGTTGCCACCCGACAGCCCGAAACAGCTGGTGCTGATGGGCTTCCTGACCAACTTGCTCAACCCGAAGGCTGCGGTGCTGTACTTGTCGCTGCTGCCGCAATTCATCCATCCCGAGCAGGGCCATGTGCTCGGCCAGGCATTGGCGCTCGGCTTCACCCAAGTCGCGATCAGCATGCTGGTCAACGGCAGCGTCGCGCTCGGTGCCGGAGCGATCGCGCTGTTCCTCGCACGCCGGCCGCTGTGGCTGGCAGTGCAACGCTGGTTGATGGGCGGCGTCCTCGGCGGCCTCGCATTGCGCATGGCGACCGAGGCGCGACGCTAACCTTTCGCTCGCACCAGGTTCATCGCGAGATGCGTCGCCGCGATCAGACTGGATGCGTCGGCGCGGCCTTTGCCGGCGAGGTCGAGCGCGGTGCCGTGGTCGACCGAGGTGCGGATCCACGGCAGCCCGAGCGTCACGTTGACCGAATCGCCGAAGCCGAGCGCCTTGAGCACCGGCAGGCCCTGGTCGTGGTACATCGCCAGCACCGCATCGAAACGCATGCGCTGCGTGGCGACGAAGGCGGTATCTGCGGGTAGCGGGCCGACGATGTCGAATCCGGCCGCGCGCACCTGTTCGATCGCGGGAATGATGACGTCGATTTCCTCGCGGCCGAGATGGCCCGCTTCGCCGGCATGCGGATTCAGACCGAGCACGGCGACGCGTGGCGCGGCGATGCCGAATTTCGCGATCAGTTCGTCGCAGAGGATGGTCAGCGTGCGCACGAGTCCTGCGCGCGAGATCGCTTCGGGCACGCGCGCGAGCGGCAGGTGCGTGGTCGCGAGGGCGACGCGCAATGCCCCAGCATCGGCGTTCGGGTTCGGCAGCACGCGCCCGCCGATATCCGGCGCAACGAGCATCATGACCACGTCGCATCCGGCGCGTTCGGCGAAGAATTCGGTGTGACCGGTGAACGCAATGCCGGCGTCGGCAACGGTACTCTTCTGCACGGGCGCGGTGACGAGTGCGGCGAATTCGCCTGAGGCGCAACCGTCGGCGGCGCGAGCGAGCGTGGCTATCACGTAGGCACCGTTGCGCGGATCGAGTTGCCCGGGCACGGCGGGTACGCGCAATGGCAGGTGCAGGCAGCGCAGCGCGCCGGGTCGGCGTTGTTCGATGCGTGCGGCGGGATAGTCTTCGAGGTCGAGCGCGATGTTTCGCGCCGCCGCCGCGGATTTCAGCAGTTCGCGATCCGCGATCGCGACGAGGTCGGCCTGGATATCGGTCGCGGCCAGCGCCGCGACGAGTTCGGGTCCGATGCCGGCCGGCTCACCGGCGGTGATGGCGATGCTCGGGAGCATGGGCTGGAAGGATTGAGTCTATGCGGCTTCCATGCAATCTGGACCTCGGCATTCCCTGCCGAGATGACGACGCGGGAGCGTCGTCACTTCGATTCGGCTTTCTTGATCGCCGCGCCCGAGCAAGCCTGGCGTTCCTTCGTAACGTAGGCCGGGTCGACCGCGCAGATGTACGAATCCGAGCGGAACTGGCGCAGCGTGCTTTCGACTTCGTCCTCGGCCTTGCGCTGGCGGATCAGTTCGCGCGCCTGATCGCGCTGGTTCTCCACGGTGCGGTCCGATTCGCGCTTGCCGAGCAACTGCAGGATGTGCCAGCCGACGTCGGTCTGGAACGGCTGCGAGACTTCGTTGTTGGCCTTGAGCGAGCCGAGCGTCGTGGCGACGGCGGTGCCGAAGCGGTCGATCGGGAACCAGCCCATGTCGCCGCCGAGGTTCGCGGTCGGCGGATCCTTCGAGTATTCCTTGGCGAGCTTGGCGAAGTCTTCCTTGCCGTCGACGATGCGGCGGCGCAAGTCGGCGGCGGTCTTCTGCGCTTCCGCGCTCGACACCAGCTCGGTGACCGGAATCATGATGTGGCGCGCGTGGTACTCGGTCACGAGCTGTTTGCTGCCGCCGCCGCGCTTGTCGACGACCTTGATGATGTGGAAACCGTTCGGGCCGCGGATCACCTGCGACACCTGGCCCGGAGTGAGCGTTTCAGCGATCTGCACGAAGGCCTCGGGCAGCGCGTTGAGCGGACGCCATTGCAGGTCGCCGCCTTCGAGCGCGTCCTGCGCGTTCGAGTAGCGGATCGCCGCGGCGGCGAAGTCGAGGCCGCCGTCGATCTGCTTCTTGACGTCGTCGGCCTTCTGCTTGGCGGACTGGATCTGCTCGGCGCTCGCGTTCTCGGGCGTGGCGATGAGGATGTGGGCGAGGTGGATTTCGCCGGT
>NZ_DASVOK010000108.1:0-5311 GCF_036383415.1 Rudaea sp.
ACGGCGCGCCGAGCGAGTCGACGAGGTCGAGCAGGCGCGCGCACTGCGGCCAGGTCGCCGGGGCGACGTCGTGCACGGCGATACAGAGCCGCGCGCTCACGGTCGGCTCGGTGTTTCGACCGGGTCGGTCGCATCGGCCTCGCCGACGAACGCATGCGAGCGCGTGCGCAGCAGGCGCGCGTAGCGATCGAGCTGCAGATCGAACACACTGGACCAGGAGTAGCGTCGCTCGACGCGCCAGCGCGCGCGCCGGCCCATGGTCGCGAAATCGCCGGAGTATACTTTTTCGATCGCGGCAGCGAGTGCGGCCGCATCGCCCGCTTCGGCGAGCGCGCCGACCGAATCGTCGATCAATTCGGGCAGCGCGCCCGCGCGCACGCCGACCACGGGCAGGCCGCAGGCCATTGCTTCGACTGCGATCAGGCCGAAGGTCTCCTGCGCACCCGCGTGCACGAGCACGTCGGCGCTCGCGAGCAGGCGCGCAAGACGCACGGGATCCTGCTCGTAGGGCAACATCGTCGCATTCGCCGACAGCGCGCGGCGCCGCTCGCCGCCGACGAGGATCAGGTGATGTGCGGTGCCGAGCCGCGCGAACGTGCGCAGCAACAGGGGTACGTCCTTCTCGCGCGCCATGCGTCCGGCGAAGATCGACAGGCGCACGTCGGCGGCAAGGCCAAGCTCGTCGCGCAGGCGCGCATCGTGCCGCGACGGGTGAAATACTTCCGCATCGACGCCGAGCGGCTGCACGACGATGCGTGCGATGCCGCTGTCGCGCAGGCGTTGCGCGATCAGCCGGCTCGGCGCCTGGACCAGATCGAAGCGCGAATAAAGCCGGCGCAGGTAGACATCCGCAGCGCGGCCGGCGAAGCGGCCGAAGCGACTCGCGATCATGCGCGGCAGGTCCGAATGCGCGAACGCGACCGTCATCGCGCCGCAATCTTTCGCGGCGCCGAGTGCCGCCCAGGCGAGATGGTAGGGATCGCCGACTTCGATCACGTCGGGTCGCAACGCGGCAAGCGCGCGCCGCCAGCGCGCCGGTCGCAGCGGCACGCGATAACCACCTGTGCAGGGAATGTTCCAGTCGCCGCGAGTGAAAATGCCGGGTTCGGTTTCGCCTGTCATCGTGCCGGGCACGAGCAGGCTGTGGCGCACGCCCGTGCGCGCGGCCAGGCAACGATGCTTGGCCAGAAGATAGCGCTTCACCCCGCCAGAATGCGGCGCAAAGAACAGGCTGATGTCGGCGATATGCATCGATGCGCACCGCGGGCGCCGTGGAAACGGCGCTCACGATGCGGGCGTGGCGTGACAAACGTATTACGTCAGTGGCAGCCGGATTCGGCTTTTCACAATCGCGCGCGCTTCATTTCGGTTCGCCACTTTGCAGGCGGAACCGGATGGCGGAGCGAACATTCATGCAGCGCACGCAATCCGGTCTGCGCGGGATTGAAGAACGCAAAGGGATTGCGCGAAGCGCCGAACTGTCAGGAGAGTACGTGGACGCGGCGCGCGCCGGCCCAGCGCTTGGCCCAGTACGGGTTGGCGAGCTCGTCGATGCGCACGCGCTTGCCCGGCGCGGGAGAGTGGATGAAGCGGCCTTCGCCCATGTACAAACCGACATGGGTGATGTGCCCGCGCACCTGGAAGAAGACGAGATCGCCAACCTTCATCTCCTCGCGCACGATCTTCTCGCCGTCGCGATACTGGCTCGGCGCGTCGTAGGGCAGCTCGACGCCGAAGGTCTTGTTGTAGACGTAGTGGGTGAAGCCCGAGCAGTCGAAGCCGGTGGACGGATCGCGGCCGGCGCGGCGGTAGCGGATGTCACGCAGGGTCATCGCGAAATCGGCAACGCGCTTGCGCGGAGCCTTGTAGATCGCGCGATCGATGACTTCATCCATGCTTGCGGTAAAGCCCGCATCGGTGTCAAGCGACGGCTTCAGCGCCAGCGGGACGCGCGCTGCAACCGGCTGCGCGACGAACGGACGATACTGTGGGACGACCTGGTCCAGCGAGAACGAAGACTGGGTGGCAGACTGCTGGGAAGTTCGGACCTGGGCAAACGACGAAATCGGCGCCACGACGGCAAAAGCGAGCACGGCAAGACGGACGATTCGGGTTTGCAGCATGGCCGGTGATCCCCCTGAAACAGATGGCGGAACGATTACGAGGGCGCGACCGTAACAAACGACTTGTTCGGATTCTGTTAATGGACCGTTCAGTCCAACAACACTGGTGGTAAAACCACCACTGCATCACAAAATGTGGCCTGAATCTCAGTCACACCCGGTATAGTTCCGGTACCACGCGACAAAACGCGCGATGCCGACCTCTAGCGGCGTCGACGGCGCGTAACCCGTGTCGCGCGTAAGTTCGTCGACATCGGCATAGGTGTCGGGCACGTCGCCGGGCTGCAGCGGCAACAGGATCTTCTCGGCCGTGCGCCCGGTGCACTCCTCGATGATCTCGATGTAGCGCGCGAGCTTCACTGGCTGGTGGTTGCCGATGTTGTAGACGCGATACGGCGCACTCGAGGTGCCCGGATTCGGCGCGAGCGGGTCGAACGCCGGGTCGGGCGCGGGTATCCGATCGAGCGTGCGCACCACGCCCTCGACGACGTCGTCGATGTAGGTGAAGTCGCGCGAGTGGTCGCCGTGATTGAACACCTCGATCGGCTCGCCGCGGAGAATCTTGCCGACGAACAGAAACGGCGACATGTCCGGCCGCCCCCACGGCCCGTACACGGTGAAGAAGCGCAGGCCCGTGGTCGGCAGGCCATACAGATGGCTGTAAGTGTGCGCCATCAGCTCGTTAGCCTTCTTCGTCGCCGCGTAGAGACTGACCGGATGGTCGACGGCGTCGTGCACCGCGAAGGGCAGCTTGCGGTTGGCGCCGTACACCGAACTCGACGAGGCGTAGACGAGGTTCTCGATGCGGCCTTCGCGGCAGGCTTCGAGGATGTTGATGAAGCCGACGAGGTTCGAGTCGACGTAGGCGCGCGGGTTCTCGCGCGAGTAGCGCACGCCGGCCTGGGCACCGAGATGGGCGACGCGCCGTGGCGCGAACTCGGCGAACACGCGATCGACCGCGGCGCGATCGGCGAGATCGCCTTTGACGAAGCGGAAGTTCGCGTGCGGCGCTAACCGCGCCAGTCGCGCTTGCTTCAGCGCCGGATCGTAGTAATCGTTGAGGTTGTCGAAGCCGAGCACCTCGTCGCCGCGCGCGAGCAGGCGTTCGCTCAAGGCCGCGCCGATGAAACCGGCGGCGCCGGTGACCAATACACGCATGCGATTTCTCCTACAACCGATCGTCCACCGCCTCGCGCGGCAGCACCTGCTTCACATCGAACACCACGCCGCCCGGCTTGACCAGCGCGCGCACGCCGTCCGCACCGAGCGCGAGGAACGGCGCGTGCGCGACAGCGAGGATAACTGCGTCATATTTTTCGTCGCCCAAGTGCGGCAACAGCTCGATGCCGTATTCGCGGCGCGCGTCGTCCGCGTCTGCATACGGATCGTGCACATACACCTCGGCGTCGTAGCCGGCCAGTTCCGCGATCATGTCGGCCACGCGCGTGTTGCGCAGGTCGGGGCAGTTCTCCTTGAACGCAAGGCCGAGCACGAGCACCTTGGCGCCGGCGACGTGGATGCGCCGGCGCGTCAGCAGCTTGACCACGCGCTGGGCCACGTGCGCGGCCATGCCGTCGTTGATGCGCCGGCCGGACAGGATGACCTCGGGGTGATAACCGACCTCCTGCGCCTTGTGCGTGAGGTAGTACGGATCGACGCCGATGCAGTGGCCGCCGACGAGGCCGGGTTTGAACGGCAGGAAATTCCACTTCGTGCCCGCTGCGGCGAGCACTTCGGTCGTGTCGAGGTTGAGGCGATGGCAGATCAGCGCGATCTCGTTGATCAGTGAAATGTTCAAGTCGCGCTGCGTGTTCTCGATCACCTTGGCCATCTCGGCGACACGGATGCTCGGCGCGCGATAGGTGCCGGCTTGGACGATCTGGCGATACAGCGCATCGACGAATTCTGCCGCGGCCGGAGTCGAACCCGAAGTCACCTTGAGGATGTTGTCGAGGCGGCGCTCGCGGTCACCCGGATTGATGCGCTCGGGACTGTAGCCGGTATAGAAATCCACATTGTGCTTGAGGCCCGACTCGCGCTCGATCACGGGCACGCAGACTTCCTCGGTCGCACCGGGATATACGGTCGATTCGAAGATCGCCACGCCGCCGCGACGGATCGCGCGGCCGATCGTGCGGCTTGCCGCCACGAGTGGGGCGAGGTCGGGGCGTTTGGCTGCGTCGATCGGCGTCGGCACGGTGACGATGAACACCTCGCAGTCGGCAAGATCGGCGGCGACGGCGGTCAATGCGAGCTGCGAGGCCGCGCGCAATTCTTGCGTGGAGGTTTCATCGGTGCGGTCATGACCGCGGCGCAGCTCGTCCACACGCGCGAGGTCGATGTCGAAACCCAGCGTCGGCCGTGCGCGGCCGAACGCCGCCGCGAGAGGCAGGCCGACGTAGCCGAGGCCGATCACGGCCACGCGCGCTTCGGCAAGATTCGGCAAGGCGGCTGGCGACATCGGGGGACCTGCGCGGTGTAAGGCAGTGCGTAGTCTAGCAAGCGCAACGACTCTGTTCGCCGCAATGCCTCACGCGCTTAGAATGTGCGGCCTCGAATTCCGGAATCCCGCCATGCGCATTTGCGTCTACGCCGCCTCGAGCCGCTACTGCGACCCGATCTACCTTGATGCCGCACGCGAACTCGGCGCCACGCTTGCGCGCGCAAACTGCCAGGTCGTCTACGGCGGCGGCGCGGTCGGCCTCATGGGTGCGCTCGCCGACGGCGCGCTCGAAGCCGGCGGCGAAGTCATCGGCATCATCCCGCGCTTCATGACCGAGGTGGAATGGCAGCATCCGGGCGTCGCCAACCTCGAAGTCGTCGAGGACATGCGCGAGCGCAAGCACAAGCTGCTGACCGGGTCTGACGCGGTGATCGCCCTGCCCGGCGGCTCGGGCACGCTCGAAGAACTGTTCGAGGCGATCACGCTCAAACGCCTCGGCATCTATTTCAACCCGATCGTGCTGCTCAACATCCGCGACTTCTACGCACCGCTGCAGGCGTTCATGCAGCAGGTCGTCGCCGAGCATTTCATGAACGACGAACACCTGCAGATGTGGTCGCTGGTCAACAGCGTCGCCGAAGCACTGCCGCGCATCCGCGCCACGCCGCGCTGGCGCGAAGATGCGCGCGCGCATGCGGCGGTGAGGGCTTAGCGCGTCCCGCCCGCACCCCGCGGCGGGAACGAC
>NZ_DASVOK010000109.1:0-13338 GCF_036383415.1 Rudaea sp.
CAGCTGGCGGCCGGTCTCGGCGACCTTGTACAGCTTGGCCGGATCGTCGCCCTGCAGATGGATCGACACCGCGCGCGCCGAGCCGCCGAAGCCGCCGAACAGGTTGCCTTCCTCGGTGAACACGCGCGTGTCGGGGAAGCCGACCGTGATCTCGTCGCGCACGATGTGCTCGAGGTCGCCGATGCGTTTTTCATCGACCACGCGTGCACCGATCGTGCCGCCGCCCGGCCACAGCAGCACGTACCAGTTCTTCAGCTGTGGCTGTTTCGTGCCGTCCATGTACGGCTTCATGCGCGCGAGCATCGCCGGCACCATCTCGCGATCGACGACCTCGGGCGGCATGCCGGGCGGGAAGTTGAAGTAGGCATCGATCGCCGCGCGCTTGACCGGCGGCAGGTAGTCGAGCCGCGGCATGAAGGCAAATGTCATTGCGAGCGGCAGCACGAGCAGGGCGAACACCCAGCCGATCTGCTTGGGCCGCGTGTTGGTCCATGCCATGATCTTGTCGGTCAGCCACGGCCAGCCGTCGCCGTAGCCGGACTTGAGTTTCTTCGCCTTGAGCCAGCCCGCCGCCGCCGGCAGCGCGGTGATCGCGACGATGACCGAGATCACCACGGCAATCGAGATCGTCAGCGCGAGGTCGGCGAAAATCTGGCCTTCGACGTCGCGCAGGAACACGACCGGCAGGAACACCGCGATCGTCGTGATCGTCGAGGCGACGAGCGCGCCGACCACCTGCCGCGTGCCCTGCAACGTAGCCTCGTACGGCGTGATGCCGCTTTCCTTGAGGCGCAGAATGTTGCCCGAGACGACGATCGCGCCTTCGACCACCATGCCGACCGCGAACGCGAGTCCGGCGAGCGAGATCACGTTGAGGCTGTGGCCGGAGAGGTGCAGCGCAGTGAATGTGGCGAGCAGGCAGATCGGAATCGTCGCCGCGATCAGCACCGTTGCACGCACGTCGCGCATGAACCACCACACGCAGAGCAGCGACAGCAGAGCGCCGACGATGAGGTTTTCGCTGAGCAGGCTGACCGCGCGATTGATGAACAGCGAGGAGTCGAACGACTGCTCGATGCCGAGGCCCTTGTCTTTGAGCGCGCCGTCGCGCAGCTCGGCGACGACCTTCTTCACCGCGGTCAGGGTCTGCAGCACGTTTGCGCCGCTGACCTTGTCGACCTGCAGGCCGATCGCCGGATTGCCGTTCTGGTAGGCATAGAACTGGCGCCGCGGAGGCCGCACTTCGATCGTGGCGACGTCGGAGAGATGCACGACCTTGTCCGCTTTCGAGGACAGCACGAGCGCGCCGAGCTGCTCGGGCTTGTAGCGCCCGGTGTAGCGCAACTGGTACTGCTGGCGGCCGACGTCGACCTGGCCGCCGGACACGTCCGCCGCGGCCGCGGCGCGCGCGGCGATGTCGGGAATCGATACGCCGAGGCTCGCCGCCTTGGCCATGTCGACGGTGATGCGCACCTCGTCGGGCGGCCCCGCGTTGACGATCACTTGGGCGACACCCGGCACGGCCTCGATGTGCGGCTTGACCGTGTTCTCGATGAAGTGACGGTACTGATCCATCGTTCCTGGCGTGCCGGGCAGCAGCTGCACGAAGAACCAGCTCAACACGGTGTTCGCGCCGCCGTTGTTGCCGCCCATCTGCACGACGGGGCGGTCGGCGTCTTTCGGAATCGAGCGCACACGGTTGATCCGCCCGATCACCTCGACCAGCGCGTTCTTCATGTCGGTACCGATCGCGAAGGTCAGGTTGATGTTGCTGCCGCCCGCGGCGGCGTTGCCGTCGAGTTCCTCGAGGCCGGGCAGGCCCTGCAGCACCTGTTCCTGCGGCTCGAGCAATTCAGCCTCGACTTCCTCGGGTGACGCCGCGCGCCAGTTCGTCTGGATCGAGATCTGCGGCCGGTCGATGTCCGGAAACAGCTGCAGCGGCAGCTCGCGCAGGCTGAGCAGGCCGAGCAGGGCGACCAGCAGCACCGCCATGCCGACCGCGACCGGATTCTTCAGCGAGGCTTCGATGATCTTCATGGGCCGGGTCCCTTCTGGTTCGCGGCGAGCATGGCGCGCGCCTCACGGGAAGAGATGTGGCAATCGTCATGAAGGTTGCATCGTCTGCGACGAAGCGTTGCTCGCGTGCGGCGAGGCGTTGGCGCCGGCCCTGTTTTTGTTCGTTATTCCTGCGCGCTCGGTCTTGGTGTTTAGGAGCAAGGGCTTCCACTCGCCTTTCAGGCGAGCGGGTAACTTTCTCTTGCTCGCCCAAGAGAAAGTCACCAAAGAGAATGCGCCCCAGAGCATTGCGCCCTTTGGGCATCCTGCCCAAAGGGTTCGCGTCAGCGGCCGGGTTCCGTTGACAGCACATCCGTGTGCTGGCAACGGAATGAGCGCGATCCATCGCGCTCACCCTGCGGGCGTTTCCGACTGCTGCCGCCGCAATGCAATGGGGACCCGGAGAAGCGGTGCAGCGCGCTCCTGCGCGCAGAACCAAGGGCAGCAGCAAAAGCGCTGCGCGCCCGCGCTCTTGATCCGGCTCGTGATCTTCGGTCCCCGTTTGCCGCGGCGAGGGCGGGCCGGAAATGCCCGCAGGGGCGGCGCGATGGATCGCGCCGAGTTCGTTGTCTGGACAAGGACGTTCAGTCAACGAACCCCGGCGTGCCCTCGCGCACTCGGAGCGCGAAGCGCGAAGAGCGCGGCATCCGGGGTGCATTTCTTTTGGTTACTTTTCTTTGGGCAAGCAAAGAAAAGTGACCCGCGCGCCGGACGCGCGCGGAAAGGCGAAGGGACGCGAGTGAAAAGAATCAAGAACGAGGAAATCGCAAAGCCCGCGTCAGGTAAGCAACTTCACCTTGTCGCGATAGCTGCGCGACAACTTCAACTCGTGCCCAGAATCGAGCACGAGGAAATACTCGCCGTTGAGATGCGGACGCATCTCGCGAACGCGCGCAAGGTTGACGATGCTCGAGCGGTGCACGCGCGCGAAGCGGCGCGGGTCGAGACGGCGTTCGAGTTGCTGCATCGTGCCGCGCAGCACGTGGGTGTCGTCGCCGGCATGGATGCACATGTAGTCGCCGGCGGCGTCGATCCAGCGGATCGTTTCGATGTCGATGCGTAGCAGGCGGTGGCCGTCCTTGACCGTGAGTTTGGTGGTTGCAGGCAGGTCCGCGTCGTCGGCGAGGTACGCGTCGAGCTTCGACTTCGCGCCTTCCGGCAGGGTTGCGATCAGCTTGAGCAGGCGCTCGTAGTGGTCTTCGGTCTTGCGCGCGCCGAGACGCGCCCGCGCGCGCTCGATCGACTCGTCGAGGCGCGCGTCGTCAACCGGCTTGAGCAGGTAGTCGAGCGCGCTCGCGGCGAACGCGGCCAACGCGTACTGGTCGTAGGCGGTGACGAACACAGTCAGCGGAATCTGCGACGCCGGCAGCGCGCGCAGCAGTTGGAAGCCGTCGATGCCGGGCATCTGCACGTCGAGGAACATGAGCTGCGGTCGCAGCGTGGAAATCGCGTGGAAGGCCTGGCGGCCGTTGCCGGCCTCGGCGACGATCTCGATGTCGGCGTGGCGGCGCAGGCGCAATTCGAGGCCGCGCCGTGCCAGCGGTTCGTCGTCGACGATCAGCGTGCGGATGGTCGCCATCTCAGACGGCTCCCTGTGCCATTTCGAACGGCAGGCGGATATGCGCGTCGACGCCATGCGGCTCGCGATTGCCGATGTCGAAATGCTGGCGCTCACCATAGAGCACGCGCAGGCGCTCGCGCGTGTTGGCGAGGCCGACACGCGCGTGGCCATTCGAAACCAGCTGGCCCTCGGCGAAACCGGGGCCATCGTCGCGCAGGTGCAGGTCGAGCATGTCGTTGTCGCGGCGCGCGACGAGTTCGATGCGACCGCCTTCCTCGCGCTTCGACACGGCGTACTTGATCGCGTTCTCGATCAGCGGCTGCAGGATCAGGCTCGGCACCAGTGCGGTGCGCGTCGCCGGCTCGATATCCATCGCGACCGCGAGGCGCTCGCCGAAGCGCAACTGCTCGATGCCGAGGTAGAGGTTGAGCGCGTCGATTTCCTGGGACAGTGGCACGCGTTGCTCGGGGTCGGAATCGAGCGAATGACGCAGGAACGACGACAGGCTGCCGACCATGCGGTAGGCCGTGTCGCGCTTGTCGTCGAGCACGAGCGTGGAGATCGCGTTGAGCGTGTTGAACAGGAAATGCGGATTGAGCTGGTAGCGCAGCATCTTCAATTGCGCAGTGTGCGCGGCATTCTGCGCGCGCAGCGCGGCTTCCTTCTGTTCGGTCAACTGACGGGCGAACTTGATGCCGAAGTACAGCCCGCTCCAGGACAGGAACACGTAGAACGGCGACAGGAAGTACCACAGGTAGCTGAGCGGATTGTGCGACATGCAGTCGTCGCAGAAATGCAGAGCGATTTTCGCGCAGAGGTAGCAGACCGCCTGGGCGAGGGTCGCGACCAGCAACAGCGTGGCGGCGAGACCGGCCATGCGCGGCAACGGCAGCGACCATAGTCGCCGGTAGCCGAGCCGCAACAGGCTGGTGAGCACGAAGCCGCTGAGGGTGACGGCCAGCGAAACATAAACATAGCGCAGCTCGGTGCCTTCGCCGATCACCGCGGTGGCATTGAGGATGAAATAGGCCGTCCAACCCGCGATCTGCAGCGGCCAGAACGACGGTTTGCCCGGTGCCGGAAAAGGCTTTGCGATGATCGTGGCGTTCACTCGGCGCGCGCTCGTGTCTGCAGGGCGCACACTATGAACCGATCCGCGTCCGGTTTGAAGACGAACGGAGGCGACCACACGGCCGATCGATGCAAATCCGCGACGAATCGAGGCTATTTTGCGCCGAGCCGTCGGCCGGCGAAGACGTAGTAGGGTACGCGGATCAGCGGCAGATACGGTACCGCGGCGCGGTGCTCGGAGAGTTCGTGCCGGGGCAGGAGTTCGCGCAGCGCGGCCAGATGCGCGGGATCGAGGCGCACGCCGTCGTGGCCGAACCAGCGGGGCCAGAATCGGCGCGTGAATGCGTTGTGGTGCACGAGGCCCGGGTCCGGGCGCGCCGCGGAAGTATAGAAATCCACCACGCCGAGCAGGCCGCCGGGTTTGAGCATGGCGAATGCATTGGCGAGCGCAGCGCGCCAGTCGGGGATCATCGTCAGCGAATAGGAGAAGTAGACGCAGTCGACCGGCGCGTCAGGCCGCCAGGTCGTCGCATCGGCCTCGATCATGCGCACCTGCGGATGGCGCGCGATGCGCGCGCGTGCGCGCTCGAGCAGGGCGGGGCAGAGGTCGACGAGATCGAAGCTGGCGACATCGCCGAGACGCTCGCCGAAGAAATCGAGGTTGCGCCCGGTGCCGCCGCCGAGCTCGACGATGCGTGCCTGCGGCGGCAGCTGCGCGGCGAGGCGCGCGATCAACTGCTCGCGACCGCGCAGCAGGCGTTCGCGGAAGCGGTCGTAGTCGTCGGCCTGTGCGCTATAGAAACCCTGCAGGTTTTGCGCATGCGAACCGCCCTGCGGTATGCCGCGCAGCATCGCGCGCAGCACGCCGAAATCGGAACGCAGCGCTTCAAGCCTTGGCATCGGCGATCACGAAGCCCGCGTAGGTGTGCACTCGATCGCCGCTTTGCAGTGAGTCGGCGAGGTCGTCGTCGAAATGGAAAATCTCGCGCAGGCGATTCTGTCCGGGTCCCACGCGGATGCTTTCGAGGAACGCGGGCTTCGACTGAGCGCTGCGCAGGAGGATGCGCGCGCCGGGCGTGGCGCGATTGAGGATCGCGTTCCATTCCTCGACCAGCGCGTCGGGATAGTACGAACTCATCCAGTCCATGTGATCGAGCAGGACGAAGCGCGAGATCGGCGTTTCGTTCTTCGACAGCAGCTCCGTCACCGTCGTCGTGTGCAGCTCGATGCGGTCGACGAGACCGGCCTTGAGTGCGTTGAAGCCGGCTTCCTTCAGATACTCGGGACAGCAGTCGCGGCGGTAGCGGCCGGTAAGGTAGACACGGTAGAAATAGTTGTCGGATAGCGGCAATTGGCGGAACACGTACTCGACCGCGCCGCGGATGAAGCCGTGGATGCCGAATTCGTGCTGCGCCTCGACCAGCTTGCGCTGCGGATACGGCACGCCGAGCAGGCTCATTACGAACTGGCGCGAGATGATCCAGTTGACCGTCTTGTTCCACAGTAGCGGCGACACGCGCTCGTCGTAGATCTTCTGCTGCTCGGGCAGCGACTTCGCATCGAGCAGCGCGTTGATCGCCGAAGCGAGCCCGGGACGCAGCTTGAAATACGCGCGCACGCCGCGTGCGACGATGCCCGACAGGCCGTGGAAGTAGAAGCTGCCGTGCTTGCCGGCGAACCAGTCCCAATGCTTGTCCCACCATTGCTGCGCGAACGGCGAAAGCTGCGCGCGCAGCTTCTGCTGATAAAGATTGCGGAAATCCTTGTGGCAGCCTTCGCCGAAGATGGCGAAGTAGTCGTCGTAACCGAGTGCGCGGATCGCGGCGATCTTCAGCTCGAGCAAGGCGATCTGGCGCGGATTCGCGTCGACCGCGTGGATGCGCTTCGGTCCGAGCAAGGCGTAGTCGAGCACGTTGCAGCCCGCGCTGGAGATGACCAACATCGTGTCGTCGGGGCCAAGCGCGAGCGCCTTGCGGTCGATCGCCGGATCTTCCCAGCAGGTGTTGTAGACCAGGTTGCGCGAATAGATCGCGTTGAACAACGCATGGTCCAGTTTGTCGATCAGGCTGGGCTTGGACATCGGCAGTGGCTCGGCGTGGAGACCAAGGTGCCACGCTAATGGGCGAAGATGACGTCGCGGTTACGCCCGGGCACCTCGAAAAACCTACTGCGCTCGACAATTTGCGCGCCGGCGGTGCTCGGAATCCTCACATACTACCTGTATGCTCCGGTTCCTGCGCTCCGGCGTCGCGCAAATTCTCTTCGCTCGCTACGGTTTTTCGAGGTGCCCGGATGCGGAATCCGCTAAGCTGCGCCGGGCTGCCGCTGCTGGCCATCTGCGAGGGGAATGCATGTCGCGTCGCGTGTTGCTGCTGTCCTGTTTGTTGTCGTGGTGCGTGGCCGGCCTTGCGGCCGAACCCGTGCGCAACGTCGTCCTCGTCACGCTCGATGGCGTGCGTGTGCAGGAGATGTTCGGTGGTGCCGATATCGCCGTGATGAAACATCTCGCGCGTGGCGCGCCGCTCGAAGGCAACAAGACGTATCAGCGTTACTGGGCGGCAAGCGCCGAAGAGCGACGCATGAGAGTCATGCCGTTCCTGTGGGGTACGTTGCTCAAGCAGCACGCCTGGATCGCGGGCGATCCGGCGAAAAACAGCCACGTCGAGGTGACCAACCGCTTCCACACATCCTATCCGGGCTATGCGGAGATACTCACCGGTCGCGCGCATGACGATGTGATCATCGACAACAAGGAACAGCGCATCCCGGCGTCGACCGTGCTCGAATTCGCGCGCCGCGAGCTGAAGCTGCCGCAGTCCGCGGTCGCTGTGTTCTCGAGTTGGGACCTGACCAACTCATTTGCCGAGCATGAGCCCGGCACGATCACGGTCAATGCCGGGTTTGCGCCATATGCAACGAAAGATGCGGGCTTGCGCGCCTTGAGCGAGGCGCAAGGCGAGATGGTTGCCTGGGACGGATCACGCTTTGACTACGTGACCGAGCGTTTCGCGCTCGACTACCTCAAGCGCGAGCGGCCGCGACTGACCTACATTCTGCTCGGCGATACCGACGAGCTCGCCCACGATGGCCGCTACGAACTATTGCTGCAGTCGCTGCGGCATGCCGACCACTTCCTCGAGGAACTGTGGACGCAATTGCAATCGATGCCGCAGTATCGCGACAACACGCTGCTGATCGTCACTGCCGATCATGGCCGCGGCAAGACGCCCGAATACTGGGGTTCGCACAACGAGGAGCTCGAGGCCGCGAAGAACATCTGGCTCGTCGTCGCCGCACCGGGCGATGTGCGGCGCGGCGAGATCGAAGGCGGACCGACGCTGTACCAGACCCAGATCGCGGCGACGATCGCGCAGGCGTTCGGGCTGGATTTCAACCAGCGCTATCCCGAGGCGGGCAAACCGATCGCCTTGCGCGGCGCGCCTTGAGCCGAAGAGGCGGGCAACGGCTCACTTCGTTGCCGCAGCGTCTGCCCGCGTATGGCGATCGATCGCGTTCACTTCCCAGGTCTTGCCACCGTCGGCCGAGAACGCCTGTTCGGATTGGACCGTGTCGGCGCCGGTGCTCCAAATCGAGAGTCGCGCGAGCGTGGCCTTGCCGTTGACGCGCCGCTGGTCATAAAAATCGATGCGCCCGTCGTGGGCTTCGCCAATGCCGGGTGCGTCGCCGAGCATGCCGCCCTTCAGCGTGGCGAAGTTGATGCTCCACTGCTTCGTCGTGTGGTTGTAGACGCGCAACGCGAGCGCATCGTCGGAACCGTCCGCGCTTTCGATCCGGAACTCGACGAGGCTGGCCTTGCCGCTCCAGACCGGGGTGACTTGGGTGAGCCCGTCCGTGTCGACCCAGTCCTTCGCGCCGCTCAGCGGATGCAAGAGGCGCGAGGAATGGGTCCTCCAGCTGCCGAAATCGAAATCGAAATCGTGGCTCCCGTCGTGATCGGCCTTGACCGCAGGCGTGGGCGCAGCGTCGGCGAGGCGGGTCTTGTCCGCCGTGAACTGCACTTCCCAGGTCCTGCCGCCATCGGCCGAATACGATTCTTCGTAGCGGTGCGACTTCGGGGTGATGTCGGACCAGGCGCCGCGCACGAGGATCGCGCGCCCGTCGAACGTGTCCGGCGCAAACAATTCGCCGCGGCCGTTCTTGAACGAGCCTATCGTGCCACCGGCGAACGCGCCGCCTTTGCTGCCGATGAAAGTCTGGCTCCATTGGTGCGCGCTCGGGTTGTACAGGAACAGCGACATGCCCTGCCAGTGGCCCAATGGGCCGTCCGTTTCGATTTCCTCGAGTTGGGCGCGGCCGCCCCAGACCTTGCGCAGCGTGACCGTGCCATTCAGTTCGATCCACTCGTTCGAACCGCTGAGCGGATGCAGCCTGCGCACGATATGCGTTTTCCACACGCCGACATCGAAATCGAAGTCGTGGCTGCCGTCACGCTCGGCGACGGGCTTCACCGGTGCATTCGCTTGCGTGGCAGGTGCGACAAACACGCCGGCAACGCTGAGAACGCAGCCACACAGGAGGGAAGAGAGTTTCATGTTTTTCCGCAGGAAGAAAAATGGGAAGGCGCGCGGTGCGGGCGTTCAGCCCGGCTTGCGGAATTTCAGGATGAACTGGTCGGTATGCCCCTGGATCGACGCGTCGAACGGACCCTTCGTGTGCGGGTCGTCGGGGTTCGCGAGCAGCTTGCTCTCGCTGTCGAACTTGAATCCGGCCGCTTCGACTTCGCGCCGCACTGTCGCCGGTTCGATGCGATGCAACGTGTCGGTGACGTTGGTCGGCGAGCCTTTCGCCGCGACATGGTCGAGCACGACATAGACGCCGCCCGGCTTCAGCGCGGTGTAGACGGCGCGGTTGAACGCAGCCATGTCGACTGGACCCATGAAGTCGTCGGGCAGGTCGTGGTAGTTCTGCGAGATCCAGAACAGGTCGAGCGGCTCGGGATAGCGCGCGGCGTCGATCGGCGCAGCGTAGGTCACGCTCACGTTCGCGTGGGCGAACGCGAACTGCTGCACCTCGGCGATGCCCTTGACGATGTTCGGATACTGCAGCAGCCCGCTCGGCACGCTCGCGTAGACATGGCCGTTCGCGCCGACGATGGCGGAAAACAGTCGGGTGAAATAGCCGGCGCCGGTGCCGTAGTCGGCGACCTTGTCGCCGGGTTTCACGCCGGCGAACGCGAGCGCGGGCGCCGGCTTGCGGTTGGCGTCGCGCACCGTGTCGGTCGGCGGACGCGAAGCATCGGCAACCGCTTTCGCGATCACACCGTTGGCGTCGTCGGCCGCGTGAGCCCGCGTGGCGCCCGCGACTAGAGCGACGCAGAGCGCCGCGGCAAGAATCGATCGGTACATCACAACTCCCAGAGTTTCGATGGCGCAATGATTCGGCCGCGGAGGGCTTGCCTGAAGGGCCACATGGAGGAAAAATTGCCGGGTCACTTGTCGGACCGCGCAGCGTTGAAACCCTTTTTTGAAATCGAACTCGCTCCGACCGAGCGGGGGTCGCGCAATCTCGCGCGCAACCTGCAAGCCCAGCTCAAGGCGGCGATCGTCGACGGCCGGTTGTCGCTCGGCGCTCAGTTGCCGGCGACGCGGCAGGCGCAGGCGTTCTTCGGCGTCTCGCGCAACACGCTGGCCGAAGTCTACGACGCGCTGCTCAACGAAGGCTACGTCATCGCGCGGCGCGGTGCTGGCACGTTCGTCGCCGAGACGTTGCCGAAAACTCCAACGCGGGCGAAGCGCGCAAACGCGCGCGCGGGCGCGCATCGCCTCAACACGTTCTGGCTGCGTCCCGAGGTAACGGCGGCGATGGGTTTCTGGCGCGATCCGCCGGTGCAGCCGACATCGCGCCGCGCGCCGGCAATCGACCTGCGGCCTGCGTTAGTCGACTCGCGCCTGTTTCCGCACGAGATCTTCCGCCGCGTGACCGCGAAACAGCTGCGCACGCTGGAACGAAAACCGGCGAGCTATCGCAGCCCGCAGGGCAACCAGGGCAACTACCAGCTGCGCAACGCGATCACGCGGCACATCGCGCTGACGCGCGCGGTCGCCTGCCATGCGGACGACGTGCTCGTCACCTCGGGCGCGCAGCAGGCATTCGACCTGCTCGCGCGCGTGCTCGTCGTGCCGGGTGAAACCGTCGTCGCGGTCGAGGATCCGGGTTATCCGCCGATGCGCGTGGCATTCGCCGCGGCCGGGGCGAAGCTCGTGCCGGTCGGCGTCGACGACGAAGGGCTCATGGTCGATCGTCTGCCGGCCGACGTCGGCGTGATCTGCCTGTGTCCTTCGCACCAGTTTCCGCTTGGCGTGACGATGTCGGCGCGGCGGCGGCGTGCGCTGGTCGAGTTCGCGCGCCGGCATCGCGCGGTGATCGTCGAGGACGACTACGACGGCGAGTTTCGCCACGACAGCGGCCCGCTCACGGCCTTGCGCACGTCCGAGGCCGCCGATGTCGTGTTCTACGTCGGCACGTTCTCGAAATGCATGCTGCCGACGCTGCGCCTCGGTTTTGTCATCGCGCCGGAATGGGCGATGCCGACGCTGGTCGCGGCGAAGAATTGCCTCGATTGGCATTGCCCGACGCCGTTGCAGCGCGGCGTCGCCGCATTCATCGACGAAGGCCATTTGACGCGACACGTGCGCAAGACGCGCCAGCTGTACCAGCGCCGTCGCGAACATCTGGCCCAGCGGCTGACGGCCGACTTCGGCGAGTGGCTGGTGCCGATCCCGTCGCTGTACGGCATGCACCTCAGTGCGCAGGCGCACGCCTCCCACGATTGGGAACGGGTAACCAGAACACTGCTGCAGGCCAACGTGAAGCTGCACAGCTTCAGCCGCTATTTTCTCGGGCGCGAAACGCGCACGGGCCTGATCTTCGGTTTCGGATGCGTCGATCTCGCCATGATCGATCGCGGCCTGTCCGCGTTGCGCAAGGCGCTGTCGAGATAGCCTTGAGCGGAGTTCTACGCGTGCAGACCGAGCACGCCGCGTGCTCGCAGCTCCCGCACGATGCGTTCGGCGGCTGCATCGGCATCGAGCTTTTCGGTCTCGACGTGCAGTTCGGGCGCTTCAGGTGCTTCGTACGGCGAGTCGATGCCGGTGAAGTTCTTCAATTCGCCGCGGCGCGCCTTCTTGTACAGGCCTTTCGGGTCGCGCGCTTCGACGACGGCGAGCGGCGTGTCGACGAAGATTTCGACGAACTCGCCGTCGCCGACCATGTCGCGCGCGAGCTTGCGTTCGGAACGGAACGGCGAGATGAATGCCGTGAGCACGACCAGGCCAGCGTCGACCATGAGCTTGGCCACCTCGCCGATGCGGCGGATGTTCTCGATGCGGTCGGGTGCGGTAAAGCCCAGATCCTTGTTCAGGCCGTGGCGCACGTTGTCGCCGTCGAGCAGGTAGGTGCGCACGCCGAGCGCATGCAGTTTGCGCTCGACCAGGTTTGCGATCGTCGACTTGCCGCTGCCCGACAGGCCGGTGAGCCAGAGCACGCAGGGCTTGTGTCCGTTGAGCCGCATGCGTGCGGACTTGTCGACTTCGAGCGCCTGCCAGTGGATGTTCTGCGAGCGGCGCAGGGCGAAATGGATCGTGCCAGCGGCGATCGTGTGGTTCGTCAGGCGATCGATGACGATGAAGCTGCCCATGTCGCGGTTGTCCGCATAAGGGTCGAACGCGATCGCGCGATCGAGCGTGAGCGTGCACACGCCGACTTCGTTGACGTTGAGTGTCTTGGCGACGAGATGGTCGAGCGTGTTCACCTCGACCACGTATTTCGGTTTCGAAATCGAGCCGCCGACCGTGCTCGCGCCGATCTTCACGAGATAGGCACGGCCCGGCAGCATCGGCGTTTCGTCGAGCCAGGCGATCGTCGCTTCGAACTGATCGGCGAGGCCGGCCGGATCGTGTGCCGAGGAGATCACATCGCCGCGGCTGATGTCGATTTCGTCGGCGAGCGTCAGCGTGACCGATTCGCCGCTCACACCTTGCGTCTTGTCGCCGTCGAGGCTGACGATGCGCGCGACGGTCGAGGTCTTGCCCGAAGGCAGCACGCGCACCGCGTCGCCGGGCTTGACCGTACCGCCGAGGATGCGGCCAGAGAAACCGCGGAAGTCGAGGTTCGGGCGGTTGACCCACTGCACCGGCATGCGCAAAGGCGCATTTGTGGAAGATGCGGCAATTTCCACATTCTCCAGGAATTCGAGCAGGTTCGGCCCCGTGTACCATGGCGTGTTCGCGCTCGCTTCGGCGATGTTGTCGCCGCGCAGTGCCGACAGCGGAATGCTGGTGACTTTTTCGATGCTGCCGCCGAGGCGCTCGACGAAGGCGCGGTATTCGCGGTCGATCTCGTTGAAGACGTCTTCGGAGTAGCCGACGAGGTCGAGCTTGTTGATCGCGAGCACGACATGCTTGATGCCGACCAGCGAAACCAGATAGCTGTGCCGGCGAGTCTGCGTGAGCACGCCCTTGCGTGCATCGACGAGGATGACGGCGAGGTCAGCGGTCGAGGCGCCGGTGACCATGTTGCGCGTGTACTGCTCGTGTCCCGGCGTGTCGGCGACGATGAACTTGCGCTTGTCGGTCGAGAAGAAGCGGTAGGCGACGTCGATCGTGATGCCCTGTTCGCGCTCGGCAGAAAGA